>DATDSK010000064.1:0-24576 GCA_035291325.1 Bdellovibrionota bacterium
TGGCACTGGGATCATTCATCATGGGCGCGGCCGCCGCGATGGTCGGGACGCTGCTTGCCAGCTTCCGAGTGGCGCGAATGCCCATTGGAGAGGCTTTGAGGTCAATATGAGCGACGAATCAACACTACGTGCGATGTTCAAAGGGGTTTTCGGAGCGGTGCTGGTCGTGATTCTGGTAACGCCGTTCGCGTGGGTGCTCGATGACAGACGTCCGGCGTTCGCCGAAGAAGTGCCGGCCGAAGAAATCATTCGCAGGGTTGACGAGATCCGAAATCCCGCCGAAGCCTATTTCATGAAAGTCGCGGTCGTGAACGAGGGTGCGCCCTCGGATCGATCGGTATTCGAGGTCTCTGTGCGCGGGAATAGCCGCACCCTGGTAAAAACGGTTGAACCGCCCCGCGATCGCGGAAGAAACTTGCTCATGGTCGATGAACAGATGTGGGCCTATATTCCAAACATCAAGCGCGCCGTGCGCGTCAGCCTGAGTCAGAAGCTGACGGGGCAGGCGGCCAATGGCGACATCAGCCGGATGCGCTGGAGCGGAGACTACGCGTCCACGGTTGAAAGGCGTGACACGAACGAATGGGTTCTCCTGTTGACCGCGAAAAAGCAGGGACTCACTTACGAAAAGGTGCGTGTGTGGGTCGAGAAGAGCACGTATCGGCCCCTCAGGGCGGAATTTCTGACGCCCGCCGGTAAGCCCCTCAAAATCGCCGCATATTCGGGTTACATACCGCTCGCCGGCAAAATCCGTCCGAGCGAAATCAGGATCCGGGACGCCGTCCGTGAGAATGAGTCTTCAACGGTGAAGATCCTGTCGATGGAAGAACGGGCATTTCCTGAATCCATCTTTAACCAAAACAGCCTCAAATGACATTTCCGTTCCATCTTTTTACCATTGGACTTCTCGCGTGTACGCTCTTTGCCGGCGGTGCTCGCGCGTCACTCTGGACCGGGTTCAAAGGAGACTTCAAGGGCGATGTCGAAATTGGGCATCAGCTCGGATCAAGGCTTCGAGACGAGGCGATCACGCGAAATCGTTTTTACCTCATGGCAAAGGAGGAGTTGACGTTCAATCTTCCAGCCCGGGCCGGCGGATCGGGTAAGATCATCACCATCACCGCGGCCGCGCGCGGGTGGGCCGGAAAAGAGAATGAATTCGATCTTCGTGCGCTTTCTGCCGAGTTCTCCCAGGAAATTTACAAAGTGAATGTCGGGTTCCAGGAAATCGCGTGGGGAGAAACCTTCGGGTTCTTCATCGCCGATATCGTGAATCCGAGGGATTACCGTGACTCGCTGTTCAACGAGCTTGCGTGGATTCGCGTCCCGGTTTTCGCTCTCAATGGACAGCTCTTTCTCGGCAAGCTTACGGTTCAAGGCGTGGTGACGCCGGTCGCGAGAATGAATCGGCTTTCGGAGTCGGGGGGAGGGCGTTTCTTTGATGAGCCAAAAGGCCAAGCTGCCGAGTTCGGCGGCCGAGCAAGCTTCCTTTTTGATTTCGGACTTGATCTCGGGTTTTTTTATTATCGCCATTACAACCGTAATCCGGTCTATCTGTTGAACAACGCGGGCGGCACAGCCGATGCGAGATTCGTCCCGGTTGTGAGACTCGTCGACACGTTCGGACTCACCGCAAGCCAGGCGACCGGCTCGTTTGTTTTTCGGGCGGACTCGGTGTTACATCTCCAGCAACCTCAGCAAACGGATGACTTCTCCGCCGCACCTGAAGAAAACCAGTGGCAGGCGATTTTCGGCGGTGACCTTACGGCCGAATCGGGAGCCATATTCGGCCTGCAGTACCATACGGACTGGACGAATCAGGGCTTTCGGCACTGGGCGAGCTTCCTGACGAGGGATCGCTGGCTTGATGGAAAGTTTGAAACCGAATTCTTCGTGTTTCGCGGCATCGGTAACTCCGACCTTTGGTTCGAACCCAAGTTGAGCTGGAATGCATCAGCGTCCCTCACGGTTTCGGTTCGAACCGATCTTCTTTCGGCGGGAGAACGCCTGTCTGACGGCGTTCTGTCCGCATTTCGCGAGGAGGATCGGTTTCTGACATGGGTGACCTACCGGTTTTAGCCGTGTCGAACTCTTTGACACTTGACCAGGGTTTTTGCAAATACGGCGGCCCTGGCGTAATGGGAATCGATTTAAGGCACCGCGGGGGGCCTGTTTTTTGCTCCACATAGGTGTATGGGAGCCATCGTCAAGGGCGCGAATCTTTTCACAATTGTCCTCTTGATCGCGGCCGTGTTGCCCAGCATTGGCCGGGCTGGGTCCGATGATTACTTGGTATTGGAAGACTCGGAATCGATTCGTGAAAACATTGCGCGTCTCATTCATGCCCAGGAGCTTTTGGGCAAACACTACTACAAGAGCGTTGTTCGCGCAGGCGAAGATGTCACCTCACTCGATGAGTTCGTTCTTGAACGTGTTGCGAAAGAGCTGCCGAAGAAATTCAAAGCAAAGGCAAAACGGATCAGCAAAGCCATTCTTCAGGAGTCGGCAAAACACGGTTTCGATCCGGTTTTTCTCATGGCGGTAATCAAGACTGAAAGTCGCTTCGTCGTGAATGCGAAAGGTTCGATGGGAGAGATCGGGCTCATGCAGCTCAAACCCGAAACAGCCGAATGGCTTTCGAAGGAGAATCGGCTGAAGTGGAAAGGATCGAAGTCCCTCAAAGACCCGATCACGAATATCCGCTTGGGCGCCCTTTATCTTTCGTGGTTGAGGGGGCATTTTGACGAGCACAGCAGACTTTATCTTAACGCGTACAACATGGGAACGACGGGGATCCATCGGTCGTTGAAGAAAAGCGTCTGGCCAAAGGACTATTCCAACCGGGTCATGAAACACTATGTGGCCTACTACGCCGACCTGAAGGACTACAGTGATTCCCTTCTGATCGTTGAGCCCGTTGCCCAAACGAGAGGCCCGGATAAGCCGTCCCATTCCGTCGCGGTGATGACTCGCAGGTGACAGGATTTTCGAGCGCTGCGCCAGGGGTCATGTTATAAAAACGCTATGACGGAGTGGACGAAATATCGTGGACAATGGGGCGGCAAAATCGCCTCGGGCGAGGAAATGTGGTGGACCGAGCCCGACTACCGCCTGCGTCGAAATGCTTGGGCACGGTTCTGGTTCGGGGTCGATGTCCGGCAGCATTTTCTGCTTCGTTTCTGGAAGAGAGCGGGATCGGCCAAACCCGGGACGGTCATCGATTATGGTTGCGGCTCCGGGGGGACGACGCTCAATTTTGCCGCGGTTCTCGGACAGGCGATCACGGGCTACGATGTCTTCCCGACGCAGCTTCAGATCGCGCGGGAATTCTCGAAACATCCGGAATTGAAGGACTTGAATTGCCGGTTCGAGCTTCTCGGAGAGCGGGGACGGATACCCGTTCCGGATGCATCAGTTGACGTGATCTTCTCCCTGGATGTTCTCGGGCATGTTCCACATATTCCGGATACGCTGCAGGCATTTTCGACCGCGCTCAAAACCGGGGGGTCGGTCGTTCTTTTTACCGAGTCGACTTACAGCCCGAATGACCGGTCGCTCGCCGCCCGAATGGCGGCGAAAGGTTTCGATATGGCGGATGCCGTTCCGGAGCATATTTCGTTGTTTCCTCGCGAAAAACTCGAACAGTTTTTCGCCGAGGCGGGGTTCGAAGTTGTTGAAAGATACTCGTCCAATGTCGGACATTTTATCTTTTTCCCCAAAGACTACGTTCTGATGTTCCGCCGTTCGCAAGGAGCCATGTCGGCCTCGATACGCAAATGGAGGCTATTTGCATCGTTCTGGAATGCGCTCTCCCGGATCGCGCCGTTTTATCCGTGGCCGTTTCAGGTGCTTCGGCTGGGCTTGACCCACCTTTTCGGCAGGCAAGCCTACGGGACGGGGTATTTCTATCATCTGAGGAAAATGTGATGTCGCGCCAGAAAAGGAAGTATCTCCGGAAGAATGTCGAGTTCCCCCTGCTTGTTCGAGCTTGGGCGAGCGCCAATCCTCTTGCAGGTGATCCGTCTGAGCACACTTTTCTGGTCCGGGACTTCGGAGTCGGAGGGCTCGGGTTTGATTCGCCTGTGCAACTTTCCCCGGACGACCTGATTAAAATTGAGTTCACTCTCCCAGGCGAGCAAAGGCGGATGGTTCTCGACGCGAGGGTGCGAGCGTGCAATCCTTTTTTGGATCGCCTCAGGGGCATTAGAGTTTTCAGGGTGGGGGTGAAATTCGTGAACCTCGCCGAGGAAACTCAGACTTATTTTATAAATTACATGAGTGGAACCTTTTTACTGTATTAGGTTCATCATATTGGAGCTTTGACATGTCTCGTTTAATCCGAACGAATTGCGTCGTCAGCGCGGTGATTCTTTTTGCGACGGTCGCCCTGGCCGAGCCGGTCAAGGAGCCCCCGCGGGATTCGGCGTCGCCGGGGACCACGCGCAAGTTCAACGTCAAAACTTATCCCATTCCGTTACTGTTCAGAGTGGGCGCCTTCGATTTTGATTTCGGGATCAGCCAGTCCATGACTTTGGGTTTATCCGTTTACAAATTCTCCTATCATGATCCCAAGCAGGCATTGGATCTGGCTGTTCCGGCCACCGGCGTCCGGTTGAATTACTATTTTAACGGCAAGAGGATTTCGGACGGATACTACTGTTCGGCTTCCATTCATGGCATCAGCGCGCAGATCACCGGTTCGACGGTTTTTCAGGGACAGTCGATCAACCTGAAAGGCGAGGCGAAAGCCGGGATGCTCGGGCTGATGTTGGGCCATCACTGGGTCTGGGATTCCGGATTTAATATGACGCTCGGCGCTGGCTTGTACTCGTTCAATACGGAGCCGGAAGCGACGTTGACTGGAACAGTTCCAAGCACCCGGACGTCAATCGCTCAGGTGGTTGATGTTCCGGTGATTAAAGCAACCATTCCCTGGCTTGAGGTGGGCGTGGGCTGGGCATTCTGATCCGGTCCGTGAACTGTGGCAGTGGTCTTAACCGTTCTCTCAGATTTCTCATATAGGCCACGATTTTTCGGATGGGCTCATTCGTTCCCGGGATAACAAGGTCCGGGTCGAGTTCGAAAATCGGAAAGGCCAGAAACGGGCGCTCGCGGATTTCCGGATCGGGTACTCTGAGGTCCTCCATTTCGATCACCAGATCCCCATAGATGAGGATATCCAAGTCGATCGGGCGGGGCGCATTTTTGTCGGTGGAGCGTACTCGTCCGAGCTTCTCCTCGATCACGCGGAGAACTGAGTGTTTCAGTTCATTGGGCGGCAGTGCAGTCTCGATTCTCAGTACCCCGTTTATAAAGGCCGGTGCGCCCGGCGAATTGATCGCCTCCGTCTCATAGAAAGCCGATAAACCGGTGATTCGCAGTTCGCGGGTCAGGAGATGGACGGCCTTTTCGATATTGGATTTTGGATCAATGTTGGAAGCGATTCCGATGAAGACGCGGGATATTTGTTTGGCCGAGGAATTCCGTTCGATTTTTACGCCAACAGTGCGCGCGAAGCGAAGCGCGGACGGCTTTTCGACGCTGACATTGACGTGCGTGATTCGATCATCGCTCAGGCAGACCGCGGCGATGCGCTCGGCCAGGGCTTCGACGAGCTGATACCGGGAGTGCTCAGCCAGGCTCAGGATGCGTTTCTTCAGGTCGCGGTAGTTGACCGTGTCAGCGATTTGGTCGCTCCTTCCCGCTTTGCCGAGGTCGAGGGTGAGTTCGAGGTTGACGAGAACATCCTGTTTTTCCCGTCGCTCCTCGGGGTTGACGCCGATCACGCAACGAAGCTGCAGGTCTCTTATAAAAATTGTATCCACGTGCCCGCTATCCATTTCTGCGCGCTCCCTCCCGCGGATACTCAATTATATGTCGTCCGCCATCGACATAAACGGTCTCGCCGCTAACGAAAGGGCTCTCGATCAAAAAGATCACGGCTCGTGCGATGTCTTCGGGATTTCCGTGTCGTTCGAGTGGAACCGTTCGAACCCTTTCATCAAGATACCCATGTTCATAGCCAGGCGGCGGGAGGATCAACCCCGGCGCGATCGCGTTCACTCGGATGGCCGGCGCGAATTGGACGACCATCATCCGGTTCATTTCCGCTAGCACGTGTTTGCTTAAGATGTAACCGACGTGAGTCCAATCGAAGCTCGTGACCCGCGAATCGATCAGATTAATGATCTGACCGCTGGACGCGTGCTTCGCGAATTCGCGAGCGAGACAAAACGGAGCCCAGGCGTTGATCTGGATATTTTTTGCGAGATTCTCGAAGGTGAGGTCTTCGAATCGATCGGAGGGGAATTGTGCGGCGTTGTTGACGAGAATATCGATGGGGGCGGCGGTATCCCAGGCCTTTTCTATGAGCGAGCGGGTTTCGGATTCAACCGCGAAGTCAGCGCGGAGCATCCATGACCGCACTCCCATGCGCTCGATTTCGGCGCAAAGCGCTTCGGCATCAGTGCTGGATTTGCGATAGTGGATGATCGTCTGGATTTTCCTGGCTGCCAGCGCCAATGCGATTTCGCGGCCGATACGTTTCGAGCCACCCGTGATCAGGGCGGTCCTTGGAGAAGGAGCCATAAGCGGCCGGACGTTGCACAATACAGACCAGCCTCAGGAATATGCTTTGCAACATAAAGCGTTACTTCACAGTGAAAGGGAGATTTTTATGAGGCTCTTCAATAAATATCGCGTACTGAGTTTGACCTTCGGAACTCTGTTTTCGCTGACGGCTATGGCGCAGGTGGGTACCGGGACAGCCACGGGTACGACGCAATCCGGCCAGTCTGGCACGGCTGCCGGTTCGACGAGTGTGTCGGGACCGGCGGGTGGTAGAACCCCGGATGGCACGCAGACCTCGGGCATGCCTGGCTCGGACACGTTCGGCACAGACACGTTCGGTGGTTGTGTCTGTCCGGGGACTTCGGCTGAGGGTGCGGCCGGCGCAAGGGGGCCAACGCCTGAATTTGGAACAAGCGGTATTGAGACGAATACCCCCGGCGTCACACCTGGCGGCACGGCGAATTGTCCGTGTCCGACCGTAAGCCCGGGTCTTGGGGTGGGCACGGCCGGTGAGGCTGGAACAGGCTCAGCCGGTATAGCCGGTGGAACGTCGGGTGTACCTGGCACAGGAACGGCGACGGGTCCTGCGGGGACGGGAAGCGGCGTTGGTACTGGAACGGGCACAGGCGCAGCCGGTAGTTCGCCTGGCGTTGGTGGCGGCCCGGGCTCGACGGGCGCGATCGGCACACCCGGGAGTTCCGGAGCGGGGACGAGGTAACCTTTCGATTGGGCGATTCGGGATTTTTACTGCTTACGAATGGATCGGAGGGCTCGCTTTAAACAGCCCGGCTTTCCGGTAGGGATGGAAGCGATCTCGGCCGAGGCTTTGATGGATGCTTCCACTTTGCCGGGTGAGAGGTCTGAAAAGTGGCTTGCCGCCTGGGCAATACCATCCAACGTGCCGACTTTGACGTCGATTTGGAATTTCATGTCGTCAAATAGCTGCTGAAGCTTGGGGCGAACCTGACGAATATAGCTTTCTTTCCCGAGGTATTTTGACACCTTTGAAAAATCCAGTTGGCCGTCGGGTAGGTTGCGGTACCACTCGGGGAAAACAAAATCAGTGATTACCCAGTGGGCCGCCGTGGCTGCGATTTTCTCCTTTTGAATTTCGACTTTTTTTATGGCGTCGAGCATCTTCAGAAAAGTCCTTACCTTGCTCTTATCAATTTCAGCGATCTGCCGAGAAATGCTTCGTTTCAGCGCTTCGAAAGCTTTCTGGTCTGCCGGGCTTCCGTTGCTGAAGAGACGCCGTTGGAGGGTGATCGCTCTTTCTAGATCATTTTGTGAAATGGCTTGAGGAAGTTCACTCTTGAGCTTTTGAAAAATGGCGAATTCATCTTTTCGTCTCGTTTCGAAAATGTCCATTTGAGAGGCAAAGTTGATCGGACGAAAAAAATCAGCATCCAACGCAAAGCCGCGGCCATCCCGCATATAGGGAGGAAGTGACTCAATCCAGCCTTGGTTGATCTTCACCCACTTTGATTTAAGCTCAGCCCAGTTCGCAACGGCTTGCTCTCGGGTCATTCCCGAAAAATCAAACTTTCGCGTTTTATCATTCAGATCGGCAAGGGCCGCCTTTGCTTTGGTGGCCTCGTCAACGAGCTCCTTTTGGTGCGTCGGAACACCTTCGATCCAATATGCCAGTTTTTTTAATTTTCGAGCCCCTATTACGCCAACTTTTTCTCGCCCCAGCCGAACGACCGATTCGAGCGCAGCGCCGACGATCCCCGCGAATGGGCCTGCCACGATGGCACCCTGTAGAATACCCAGCACATATAGTCCCACACCACCACTAATCGCCAGAAGCGTCCCGCATACCGCCTTCAGGCGCGGATTATTCATCGGCTGAATGAGATTGCGGTAAATAATTCCTTTGTCCTGTTTTTCGGAGGCGAGAGAGATTGTCGCTTCTGCCCAGGTCGTCGCGATGAACTCGGCGATAGTGCGATCTTTCCAGTTCGTCATGAAGTCGCGAGTGAGAAAGCGCCCTTTGTTCTGATTCCACCATTTCATGTACTCGCTTTTCTTCAAGTACCCGGTCCCGTTGAGTGCGGTCGTGAGCGAATCAAAAATTTTGGCAAACTCCGCGCAGTTTTCTGGGTTGAGCGGCGTTTCGGTAAATCCCCGCGATTTCGGAAGCGGCTGGTTCACCTCGGGGAAAAACGTTGACATCTGGATCGTCTGGTATTTTTCGATGATGGCCAGTGCGTCTTCTGGCGCGATCGGGTCCCAA
Source organism: Bdellovibrionota bacterium (assembly GCA_035291325.1). GTDB lineage: Bacteria > Bdellovibrionota > UBA1018 > UBA1018 > UBA1018 > XYD1-FULL-55-31. The sequence continues at coordinate 8,807 of DATDSK010000064.1, forward strand.
GCCCAGGATTTTGTGGGAAGCGCCGGGAATATTTGAGCGAGAATCAACGTGGTCAGCAGGATTCGGCGTCCTGTGGAAAACGCGTGGAGTCTGAATTTTCGAAGCAGCTGTTGCACGATTTCCCCCAGACTTTATGTCCGGTAACCAAGAGGACGGGTCCCCATTTAAGTTTACCGATTTAAGTAGATGAAATCAATCAGGTATTGTTAATTATTTAATAGCCTGATAATTCAGGGTTATTTAAACGAAAAAATTCACGATGTAATAATTCAGGTGTTTTGGCATCAATTCTCACCACTTCGATGACGCATTGTGGCGTATTATTAAAGGAAGGCAGCCTGGTCACGGATTTCACGGGGGCGGATGCATCTTCAAAGGGGCTTTTTCATAGCAGCCGGTCTTTTTTTACTCAGGGCAGGGACACCCGCCTTCGCGGCCGAGGCCTGCCCTGAGGATTTGAAGCGATTCGACGGAATCGAGCAAGCCGCGGTCTTAGCTTCGAGCGTGGCTAATGCGGCAAAGGACTCTGTTGGGTGTGAATCCCCGAAACTGACTCGCATTGCGGAGACTTCGAGAAAAAGAGTTGAAAGCATTATTTCCGTTATTAGAAAGCATTCGGAATTCGCGAAAAGTTTTCTGCAATTCAACCAGGCCCTGGAGAACTATGAATATGCGACAAAGAAAAAATGGTTTTGCGGCCTCGATTGCCGGGAGAAAGCCGTCAAGCAGGTCGAAATCGAGAAGGACGCGATTTTCTCGGCCATAACCAAGACTTCGATTGAACACTCGGTACAGAAAGAGCTTAAACGAGGCGTATTCGATGCCTTGAGGGGGCTTTACGAGGATCACAGCGCGCGAGCTTTGCGCTCGGCACGAAGGGCGTCGATCGGACTGGCGGCTGCCGGGACTGTTCTCTCCGCCGATCTGATATTTTTTTCAGCGTTGACGGGGGGAAGCGCTTCGGGAGTAGCTGCGGCTTCGACTACTTCGACGGCTTCCGTGATTGCCGGCGTATTCACGGCGAGCGCTACGACAGCGATTTCGGGCGCGGCGGGAGGCGCGGGTTTTGTGGGCGGAATCGGGCTTGCGAAAATAATAGGTCACGCGGCGGCGGTCGAACAGCCCGGGATGGATTTTTATTGCAGGCTGGCCAAAGAAGTCGAAGCAAACGGAAAGCGGGTGATGGATGAAGCCGTCGCCGGAAGCAAAGCGGGAGCCCTGCTCGGAGGCGGACTTGGAGCCGCCGGAGCTGTCGCGCCACTTGTGGCGCGAGCCGGAGCGACGGCCCTTGGGGCGGGTTTTACGGGGATGGGTACACTCGCCACGGCGGGCGAAATCAGCGTCGCGCGTGAACACCTCAAGAAAGCCAAAGATGCCGCCGATCGGGGTGATGAAATCGCCGCACTCGACCACGTGAATGCGTTTAGAAAAGCCGCCATTGATGCGGGGCTCGATTTCACCTCAACCGCCCTCGCGGCGTTTGTGACGAAGAAAGCGGCCCAGGGCCTGGTAAAAAGCGGCGATGGCAAGAGGCCCTCGCTGAAAGACGCGATCAATCGCGTTTGGAACGAATTACGAGGGTCCGGAAGGGTGACTCAGTATTCACGACGTCTTGTCCGGTTAGATACTGAGTTTGAGGCTCTGATGAAGCGACCCCGTCCCGCTTCGCGGAGACAAATCACGAGCGCGACGGGTAATCTCACTCTTGCTGCCGCGAGAAAGTTGCAAGAGGAAGGGTTCGCGGTCAGCCGAATTCTGATCAATAAGAATAAGCCGGGACAAAGATGGATCCTCAAGATCACCAACGTTCCAAAAAACACCCAGATCGGGACGGTGATGGCCAGAGCGCATCAGAAGTACGGTGTTGGGTTTGTCTTTGATCCTTATGAAGCGACGGCAAACGGGTTTTATGCCGGCTTTTCGCGTCAGCATCGGGCAATCTATTTTTCAACGGCCTATATTGCCGAGAGTTCCGCGACGGTATCCAGGGCACTTCGTCACGAAATTCATCACACCGATTTATTGGCTTCGCTCAAAAACGGGGTGAGAAAGCCCTACTCTGCCACGATCCAAAATGGAAAAAGTTATGGGTACCCTTCGGGGTATGATGACTATTTTCAGTTCGACGAACTTGCGACGTACCGGCGCGATATGTTCGAAACCGGGGCGGGGCGATGGGCCGAGTCACTGAAGGCGTATAGCCTCGCCTCGGTTAAAGCCACCACGGAGGCGCTGGAAGTTGCTCAGCGTCATCCTGGTTCCGTTCGCTACGGAATGGACCCGGAGCTCGGGCAGGTTTTTGCCGATATCGCGATCGGGAAAGCGGGTCAGGCGAAGATGCGGGTCTGGCTCGTAGACGCGGCAAATGCAAAGGATTCGCCAAACAACCAGGCAATTCTTCACAAATATCTCAATGAGATCCGTAGGACCGCGAAATTGCACGAGACCGAGGCGGAGCGGATGCTGAAAGGGAAGGGGAATTGAGGAGTATTGCCTCCTCGCCGGACATCGTAGTATGTCCGGATAATATGAGTCGATGTTTTCCCGTATTTTTTGCGAGTGTTTTTTGCTTCGGCATTGCTTCTTCGTTCGCAACGATTGTCGCAGGTGAAATCGATTCGCGCCATGCCCTGAAGGCTGGTCTCTATTTTCCCCGTTCCGGGCTCATCGAGAACCGTGAGCAGAAAGTTCGACCAGTTGTGGAAAACGGGAGGCTTGTCGGGATCAAGGTAGTCTACCTCCGGGCGGATTATTACGACGGCCCTTATCACTATCCATGCGCTGAAAATTGGGGTGATCTCGCCTGCATCGGCCCGGGGGTCGCGTTCGTGATCCACGATTCGGATCATTTCTTATGGCATGACAAGTATTACGGAGTTTGGGCCGAAATGGAGCTGACAAAGGCGGGTGAGTGAAGCGGCTGACGATCGAGACAAGCGGCCGCCCGGCAAACGCCTCGACCGGCATTGCGAATGCATCCACGAGTGTGACGCACTCAAGGAGGTGTTTTCATGCAGCGGTTTATGTTGGCTCTGTTGGCAGGTCTCTCGGTCAGTCTTCCCGGCGCAATCGCGGGTACGGCCGAAGAAAAGGAAACAAGCTCGATTCCTTCCGCGTCACAGAGTTGGGAAAACGCAGAAGTTTGTACAACGGAACAAGGCATGGGCTTTCGTCGTGGGACGCCCGCCTTTAATGCCTGTATCGAAGCCAGGCGAAAAGCCCAGCAGCAAGCGGGCGTTGCTACTTTCGAACATGGACGTGATACACCGAAGGACGATGTGAGTGGCCCGTTCAAGGATCCGACGAGCCAGGGGTACTAAACGGGGTAATAAAAAAGGGCGCCCCCTTTCGGGAACGCCCTTCCAAGTTCAACCGGGTCTACCAAGTAGACCGGATTAGAACGCGTGCTTCACGCCGACTCCGATGAGTTGCGGGTCCGCGCCAGCAAGAATACCAACTCCGCCGTTGACGGGATTAGGCGAGAAGTTTCTGGCCAACGCCGGTTCGTTCGAAATCTTTGAGAAGATTCCGTAAACTTCCGTCCGTTTGCTCAGCCCATACCCCGCGCCGACCGACAACTGCTTATAGCCCGTATCGGCTTGGTCAACGCCGGCAATGGATGCTTTTCCCGTGATGCCGTAAGCAGCGCGAGCCGTCAGGTCACCGATCTTGTGCGTCGCCGAAAAGAGCAGTGACTTCGATTTGGTATCGATGGAGCCCCCTTTTTCCGTCGCCGTAAAGGCAACGTAGCCGACGTTGAGCGTCGTCGTATCAAAGAGCGTGTAACCGACTGCGCCTTTTAGCCCGGTCGTCTTCGTGGAGTCATCGATGGCGTTATCGTAGTTGTAGGCAACAGCCGCGTTCAGTCCCATTTCTGAAAAGGTGAGAGCGCCGCCGTAGTGATAATCGTTCGAGATGTTGCCGATCGCGGACTTCGGAGCGTAGTAAAGCTGCGCGCCTGCCCCGAAAAATCTCGGACTCCAATAATTAATCGAGCCCGTTTGGCGTGTTGCCATCGGGCTATCCCATTGCATCCATCCCGGATTTCCATAGAATGGATCGGCAAAGGTCGCTGCGGTCTTAAAAGGGGTATCCCACTTGCCGAGAATCACTCTTCCAAAACCGCTATCTATACCGAGGCCCGTGTTTCTCAAACCAAAGGCGTTGGCGTTCAACGTTCCGAACGCGGCATCCAGGTCTGTTTCAACTTGAAAAATTCCCTTCAGCCCTTCGCTCAGGTCCTCGGACCCTTTGATCCCGAAATTCGAGGAGTAGCTGGCCAGTCGCATGCGGCCCGTAATCGCCTCACCGCCGGTGGGAGTGCCTGACTTGATGGCTTCCACGGCTGTGTTGATGGTTCCATAGACATTCACATTGCCGGTTTCGGCCTTTGCCAAGGCCGGCGCGGCCAGCGCAAAAACAACTGCTACGACAAGTAGCTTTTTCATTTCGTGTTCTCTCCTAGGTTTTAGTAATTGTCTGGATGAAATACGAAAGAAGCGACGAGCGATACTGCTGCAAGCCAAAACCTTCGTTATCAGCAATCCAGCGCACACTACGCACTTCCAAAAGAAGTGTACGGCTTATTGTGCAACAATTTTCAACTAAGGCAATTCATTTTCCTGATTTTTTCGATTTTTTGCCGCAGCATCCCATGAGTTGCCGTTCGCCCTTTAGGCTCATTGCTGGCGGTAAACGCATCGGTTACGATGAACTGCAGGAGCTGCCATTGCAGAACGACGTAACTAGAACATGCATTCTTATCAGTCTGTGCGCGTTGGCCGGTTTCGGCGCGAAGGCGTCCGCGAATATCGAAGTTGGGGACTCTTGCCGAAAAGTAGTCCGTTCGATCGCGCAGATTGAAGAGGCAGGGTTTTGTGATTCCGCCGAAGTTCTCCAAGAATGCGTTTCTGATGGCGCGAGCATCCATCACAGTGATTTCTTGACGAGTGCTGCCGGTGCAAAACGTGTTTTGGTCATGGGTGTGTTTCATGGTGATGAACCCCATACGGCAGCTGTTCCGTTTTTGTGGTTCAAGCGGTTAAAGCAGATCAACCCGCGAAACACGTGGCGATTCATTCCCGTCATCAATCCTGTAGGTTTGAGTAAACAATCCCGCGGAACGGAAACGGACGCCGACATCAATCGCAATTTCCCGACAAAAGACTGGGGTCGTGCAGGCTGGGCGAAGAGACGAAATCCCGGCAAAGGCCCGGCAAGCGAGTGGGAAACCAGGTGTGCGCTTGCGCACATCCGATCTTTCAATCCCGACATGGTGGTGGCGGTACATGCGCCATATGGGATCCTGGATTTCGATGGTCCGAAAACATGGCGAATGCCGGATATTTCGGCGTTGCCGTCGCGGCGTTTGGGGACTTATCCCGGAAGTCTCGGCAGATATCTTTGGGTCGAACGGGGTATTCCGGTTCTTACGGTTGAGCTTCCGGCTCGAGGCCGGTTTGTTCCTGAGAAGGATTTAATCTTGCTTCAAGACTGGATCGGTACAGTGGCTAAGCAATACCGAAAGGAGAAGCCTTGATATTCAGGAAATGGAATTCAGCATGGGCGATGGGTTTGCTTTCGGTCTCGGTCGCCTGGGCTGGGCAATCAGCCAGTCCCTGGGTACTGACGAATGGCCCGGCGATCGGAGTGCCAGAGTCCATCGGCACGCCTTCGGCGGGATGTTTGCGTGGCGCTGCGAAGCTCGCCGAAGACGGTACTGGCTATTATCTCATGAGGGTGAGCCGTGGCCGGAGCTATGGGCATCCGAGGCTGGTGCAGCTGTTACAGAGCATCAGCAAGGAAATTGTGACGGCGGACGGTGCCCCGGTACTGTTCGGGGATCTCAGTTTGCCGCGAGGCGGTCCCACCATGTCGGCCCACAGCAGCCATCAAACCGGCTTGGATGCGGATGTCTGGTACATGCGGCCGAAGCATTGGCGGGTTTCGAAAATTTCGATCCCCGAACGCGAGAAGACGAGTTCGGTGAGTGTCATCAATAAGAAAAAACTCGCGGTCAATCGGAATTTCGGTGATAAGCAGATCAACCTGCTCCGGGCATTCGCTGAAAAGCAGGAAGTCGACCGGATTCTGGTCAATTTCGCGGTGAAGCGCGCGCTCTGTAAAAAGATGCCGGAACAACCCTGGATTCGGAAGATCCGTCCCTGGTTCGGTCACGATCATCATTTCCATGTGCGACTGAAGTGCACGGATCAGGATACAGCTTGTAAAAATGGCGAGGAAATACCCACCGGGAACGGTTGTGACGCCAGTCTCGATTGGTGGTGGAGCGCGGAGGCCCGGTTGGAAGAACGGAAGAATCTGTTCAAACAGGATAACCCGGTTATGCCCGTTCTCCCGCCCCCGTGCACCGATGTTTTAAAAATGTAGTAGACTCAGGGCATGGCTCTCGCGACCGTATTACTCATTGTTGTGTGCTTGCCTGTTTACGCGGCCATGACGGGGCTCAGCCTTGCCTCAGACCTCAGCGTGCCCTTGACGTTCATCACTTTCGGCGCGGTCCTCCTCCACCTTGCGATATTCTTTTTGAAAAAACGGGTTCATCCCGTCTCCCAGCTTCTGGTGAGCGTGCTTTGGATATTCACGCTGTTCGCGGTCTTGATATCGTGGATTTATCGCGAAATCACGTTGAGCCCGTTTTCGCTCATGTTCGCGGTCAGAAATCTCTCGGACACCTATCACTCCCTCGTTCATGTGCTGGGTTTCGCCGGGTTGATGGTCGCGATTATCGCATGTGTTGTTCTGATCGTGCTGGGCATAAGGGCAGCTCAGGGAGCTCAACGTTTTCTCGTCTCGAAGCTCAGCGGCGTGAGGCTGACGGGAGCGGCCCGGATCGCAAATGGCGCGGTTTTCTGCGCCGGAATGGTTCTGTTGATCAGTTCCGTCGTCCGGGCGAGCGTCTTGCTCGCGCGGGATCAGTACGGTCGTGTTCGCCCGAAGTCTTCGATGCCGAAGGATCTCGTGGTGACGGGAAGAGCGGATGTTTTTATCCTTCACATCGAGGGCTTTAATTCGAAATATTTCTTCCCGGATGACGGAGAGACAGGGAAGGGTTTTCATCCCAAGGTGCCCCTGCCGGGGTTCAAAACGATTTTGGAAAAGGGGAGCGGGATTTTCTTCCCGCTGTTTTGGTCGAATTCATTTCCGACCTATCGCGCTTTCGAAACCATCTTGTGCGGGACGAGCGGCACGCCCGGCGCGATGGTTACTTCGCTTCCGGACTGGGATCCGAAAGCCCGGCCCTGCCTTCCGAGGATTCTGCACGAGGCCGGCTACAAGACGGAGTTTTTGTCTTCGTACTATAACTTGTCATTCTATGACGTCGGTTCGTTCAGCAGGGATCTCGGTTTTAAGAACTCGGCTTACAACGACCAGCTCATGAAGCCCGGGGATCGCAAGTTCTCCTGGGGCTACGATGACTGCGCTTTTTACGAAAGGGCATTCGAGCATCTGGAGGCAAAGTACCGGTCGGCCGATCCGCTTTTTGTGTATTTGGAAGTCAGCATGCACCACGCGCCCTTTTCCGAACCCAAGTACCCGAAGGCGCATCCGTATCCGAGTCCGCGGGATTATGGGCAAGCCTATGCGAATTCCGTGGCCGAGCAGGATTATTGCCTCAAGACGTTCTGGGAACGTTATTCCAAATTTCGCCGGCCGAATTCGCATCTGTTCATCGTTCCGGACCATAGCGTCGCTCTTGAGAAGGAGTTCGATATCAAGGACCTGTTCGGGGTTTCTCTTCTCTACGTGCCTCCGGCAGGTCGGAGGCAGGCATTTCCCCCGGGGGTTCGAACCGGAGTGACCGCGAGTCAGGCGCAGCTCGTGCCGACAATTTTGGAACTGCTTAACGAGCGGCCCTATAAGCACAGTTTCGCGTTCTCATTATTTGGAAAAGAGCGCTCCCGGGATTATCGCGAATGCCATTATCTTTCGGCGCCGTTCGACCGGCTCGTCGTCAAACGTGAGAACGAAACGTTCGGCTACTTGATGAACCATCACAAGATCGTACGCTATGCTTATCACCCGGATCATTCGGGGCGGTTACGGTTGCTAGCGGAGACGGTCGCAAACCTGGTCCCGTTGGACCGGTTTTACGAATTGTATGATTGTTGGGAGTGAAATGAACGAAAGCCGGGGTTCACAGCGACTCTACTTTTTTCCCACTTTGCAGCCATTTATCTCTGCGGTTCCGTTCCTTTTGTCCGGATGCCTTGCTCTTGTGGGCGGGATTTCAGCGGGCTGGTACTATTTCCGATACCGAACGAAATCGATGCCAGCCATCATCATCGGTTTCGTGTTACTGGTCGGACTGAGTACTCGGAGTCTCATGAAAAGCGCGCGCATTCCTTTCGTCGGCCCTCGGCTGATCACTTCCGAGCGGTTGCCGCCTGTTCTCGGAGCGGGTAGCAGATCGCGATGGACGCAACTTCTGCCACGGCCGCCGGTTTCGAATCTCAGCGTCTCTCAAAAACATGGCCTGCTTATTTTTGGAACGGACGGAAGAACTGTTGACGCCTTGAAAACTTATGATGGAACTCTGGCCTTTAGTATTGCGACAAACTATTCGGTAATATCGACGCCAGTTATTTTCAAAGACCAAGTCTACTTTGGTGAGGGAGTTCATGATTCAGATCGTGCCAACCTGGTTTCGGCCCGCCTGCCTGACGGTGCGATTCTCTGGTACCGGACTTTTGACGGGCATATTGAATCAGGACCTCGGGTGTCTGTGGATGGTCAGAGGCTTTGGGGATGTGCGGGAGAGGCTGGAGTCTATTCGCTTCGCGTATTAGACGGCGCCGAAATTTGGACGCGAAATATTGGCCATTGCGATACGACACCCTGGTTTGCGAACGACAAACTTTATGTCTTGGTTCAAGCGAAGGGTACTACTTCAAAATTGCATATTTTGGACCCCGTTAACGGGAACGGGTTTGCTGATATTGATTTACCAGGACTGCCGTGGGGCACGATTCAAAGCGATCCCGCAACCGGATTCCTAATCATGACTACCGGGGTGGGCCAAATCAGACTGAAGTGGGAGAAGGGGGAGGCGGGATGGCTCCATGCATTCGATCCGGTGAAGCAAGTAATGGTTTGGTCTGAACCAATGTCGGGATTGTCTCTGATCGATGGGCTGCTGTTTCCCACAAAAAAATTTGGAATTGCTGTTCAGACCTTAAAGATGGGAAAACTTGAAGCCTTTAACACTCTGAATGGTGCAAAACGATGGGAGTACTCGCGGCCCAGCCCCTTGTTATCAGCTGCGCGCGTTTTACCTGATCATCTGTTTGAGAATCCTCGCCTTGTGAGTTTGGCGTTGGACGGGACGCTTTCTGAATTGGATTTGAAAACTGGTGCTGTGATCTCAATAACCAAGCTTACGGAGGGTTCCATGTCTGCGCCGGCTTTCGATTCTCTTCGGGGATATTTTGCGACACGCGATTCCGTGTTTGCCATTCCATTTGGTCTGGAAAGGACTGGCGGGCGATGAGTTCTCATGGTTCTGGACAGGTTTGGCTCCCATTTTCTGATACGGACTGGGAAATGGGATTTTGCATCCAGCCAGGAGATCTCGATGAGCTTTCTCTGTTGTGGCGAGAGGCTTTATCAATGCTCGGGATTGCGACAGATGCTGGAGAGGATTTCTTTAGGATTCGGGAGGGTTTTCCGGAGTTGAATATCGGATTACTCGTGGAGAGGTTGAGTGGCGGAGTATTAAGAGCTCAGCTGAATAAGGACGGGGAGGGGCAGAGTTTGTCCGTCGATTCCTCTGGTCGGACGAATGCTAGTTCTATTTTTCGATTCGTGAAGGTTCAGTGGCATGTGGAACGGTTGCTCGCGGAGAGCGATCCGGCGGGCGAACAGCATATGTTGCGAGTTCGCAGTTTGGCACTGGGCCTATGCCAGCAGTTTTTGCTTTTAAAAAATCCAGTCAAAAGTTTGGAGCAGCTTTCGGTCTGGATCGCGCGGCCCCAGAGTGCGCCGAAGAGAGTTCAAAGAATTTTAGTTCGATTGAGGAAGTTTCAAGAACGGCGAACGCGATTGCGGTGGGTCTGGGCGGGTTTTGGAAAAGCGGGTGGGACTGAAGGAAGTCTCAAACGATCGACTCAATCGCTGGGCCGAGAACGGGCTGGCAATGTTTGGAATTCAGGACTTCCTGTCTGTTTTGGAGAGGCGAGGGGGAAGTACTGTTTCATCAATTCCGCTCCTGACGCGACTACGATTCCAGTGGAGGCGCGAATTCTGATTTTTAAAAGAGCAACCCCCGAGTCTACGACGTATTTTTCTGGTGCGCATGCGATTCTTTATGTCGAGGGAGGACTTTTGAGTCATGCTTGTTGTGTTGCGCGTGAGCGCAATATTGCATGTGCGACAAGGCTTGGATGGGGCTTTTTAGAGGAACTCCAAAATAGAATGCCTGCTGAACTGCGGGTTGTGGTGGGCGAGAAATGCTTCGTCGAGTTTTTGATTTAGTTTTTCGCTATCGCAGGGCACCGAAGAAGCCGATTCCCCATTCTCTGATTTTTAGCTCCGCGGAATTCCTGTCTGAAGCGAGCGCCCGGCTTGGCATCGGATGCCATTCCTTTTTCGGAGGAGCGGTAAATTTTTTTCCGTTTTTCACGAGCCTGTCCTGAACTTGGACCATGAAAAGAAGACGTTGGACGGATGCGGGTTTCGGAGTGATCTCGAGCCTTAAAACCGTATCTAGCTGACGATTGTCCTGTGGATAAACGCAATAGTTTTCGGAATTTGGAAACTTTACGGACCAGTATTCCAGGAAATCAGCAATTTCCACCCCGTTGAAGCCCGCTTCGTTCATGGTTTGGGCAATTCTCGGTATTACGTTTTCCTTTTGAGTGCAAAACCCCTCTTGATCCTGGAACTGTTTGCCGAACATTCGGAAATCGTAATAAATAAAACGATAGTCTCCCCTGTCCGTCTTTAGGAAATTACGGTTGTCCAGTTTTCCTTTCCACCCGAGCGCACCATGAGCGGGAACGCTGGCCAGCCAGTTTGATCCCTCTTCCTTGAGGATAACCCTCACGCTGACGTCGGTGTTTGCTGTGCCTTCAATGTAAAGATTGGGTTTGGCGCCAAACATCCCCCCAGAGCCGGGATAGAAATTTCCCATAACTCCAGAATACCTTGGTGTATAGCTCCACGGAGACGGCTGGTAGAAATTGGAATAATTCATTCCTCCTGTTTGCCACCACCAAGGAGAGGCGTTCGCCCAAGGAACGGTACCCGTGAAGTACATGCCCTGTCCTGTCATTGCTTGCACTTGCTGTGTATAGCAAGTGGGGCAGTAGCTTCGCATCTCGGCCAAACAGAGGGTTCCGCATGTCCCCGGTCCGCCCATTCCAAAGGAAAGGACAGTATTCGGCAAGAGGATCAAACACAACGATAGACCTAATAATGACTTGAGCGTCATTTGGTTTTTCCTTCGGTTTTGGAACTCGCGTTTTGAGCGAGTCGCAATTGAATCTGCGCGACCTGTTTTGGCGCGACGGTGACTTGAGTCTGGGCAATACAACGAATGGAATTCATTGCCGTGAGATCGTATTTTCCAGGGCGCACATGAAATTCATAATTACCGTCGATGGGCACCTCAACCTGGTAGATGAGTATTTGTCCCACGGATAACCAAACCTGTGTGTTCATGCGCGTATTCTGTGGAGTGCACTCAGGCGCTGCTTTTAGTGTTCCCGTTATGACGGAATTGTCTTTGAAGGGAGTGACTGGGTTTTCGGCCGATAGGTTTGCGCCCAAGGCCAATACGCTTAAGCTTAGGCATGCCATGGCTGCACACGGGCAAAACAATAGAAATTTCATCGAGTATCCTTCCCAGTCTAAAGTGTACTGTTTGTATTTGGATTTGGAAAGGCGACGCTTTGATTTCTTCTGTCCGCCTCGGTACGGCCAGTGCAGCAGTTTTAGCTTTGAGCGCTTATGCGGCAAATCAACTATCTGCATCTTTTTCACTTTTTCGTCATTGCGCAAGAATCGCAGTTAGCGCGGGCTGCCAAAAAGCTTCATGTAAGTCAGCCAACCCTGAGCACGCAGTTACGTGATCTTGAGGAATCACTTGGCTACCGTCTTTTCGAGCGCAAGCGTGGAGAAACGATCAGACTTACGGATCGGGGGAAAATCGTCTATTCGTACTCGAAAGAAATATTCAGGCTCGGCAATGAGATGCTGGAAATTGCCCAGGGTTTGACAGCACCAGAGTCGTTTCATGTCAGGATTGGCGCGCTCGACGCGATCCCTAAACGTGTGGTCTACGATGTTGTTTCGGAAGCAAGGCGAGCAGCGGCTTGCACCTTCACGATTTTCGAGGACTCCGGTCCCGCTCTTGTGGAAGGACTTGCTGCCCATCGTTTCGATTTGACCATTGGGAACACGCCAGTTCCGCACCGTTCTGACCTGCATCTTCACAGTAAGCAGATTGCGCGAATTCCGGTTTGCATTTGTGGGACCAGACGATTTGAAAAACTGCGAAGAGGGTTTCCGGCGTCCCTTGCCAATCAGCCGTTTTTTCTTCCTACTCCAGACGGAAAGCTTCGCGGCGATATCGAGAACTATTTTCGAATCGCCGGAATCCGCGTCGCGGTTCTCGCTGAAGCACAGGACTGCGAGCTGCTACGGCTTGCGGCACTCGCGGGTGAGGCGATGGTTCCGCTTTCGCGCCTTACGATAGATCAGGAATTAAAGTCGGGAGCGCTCATCAGCGTGGGAGAAGTGCCGGATATATTCGAGGAAATCTGGATAGGCTCGGCTTCGCGTTTCATTGATCACCCGGTCGTGAATCACCTGATGGGCCGGCGTCTGCATCAGGCGGCATAGGCTGAAATTTCCGATTAAAGTCATAGATAATATGAATTTTCGTATCGGAGCGAAAATCACTATTCTGCGCCTGTACGGGAGGTAGGAATGGTGATGATACACAAATTGAAAGTCGGCCAAGTAATGGAACGTCCAGCGTATACGGTCAAGCCTTATGATAGTGCCCAGGCAATCGCGGAAATGATGCTTCGCAACCGGCTTGCTCATGTTCCCGTGGTCGTTGACGAACGGCTAGTCGGCTTGATCGCGTTGAAGGAGCTTCGGAATATTTGGCATTACGTCCATCCTGATTCGCTCAAAGTGGCGGACGTGATGAACGAAGGACCTTACGCGGTATTGCCCGAAACTCCGGTTGATCTGGTCGTGCGGACAATTCATCAGTTTAGGCTCGATTGTGCGGTCGTTGTTGATGATTACAAAAGACTCCTGGGGGTGTTCACCAGTGCTTCAGCCGCTGGCTACGCCAAGTTGGTACACCGAACCTCTGGCTACACCGCAATGGCCGCATGAGTGTTGGGCCGGGATTACCCGGCCTGACATTGCATTAGCTTGAGATCGGGCATTGACTATGATTTGTGCTCATTCTATAGTTCGAAAAATGTCGAAATATAGAAAAGAGACCCAACACCTTGCCGCCATTTTTTCCGCTTTATCTAATCCGAATAGGCTTGAGCTGTTTTTGCGGCTTACTTCTGTTTGCGTGCCGGGTGCGGCATGCCGAGCTACTGCTCCCGGCGGTTTTCGAGCGTGTGTGGGTGAGTTAGGTAAAGGGATGGGTATTGCGCCGTCTACCCTGTCTCATCACATCAAGGAGTTGCGCACCGCGAAGCTTATAATGGTGAGGAGAAGAGGGAAAAATATCGAATGCAGTATAGTTCCCGGCATTCTGGGAGAGATTGCGCAAATTTTTCAGAATCCGTCCGCGATATTTGGGAATTACAAGATTCAAAGCAGAAGGAGAGAAAATGAAAAAGCTCAATGCCGATAAAGTAAGGACGGCCGTTAGGGAGAATTACGCTGAGGTGGCGAAGGCTGGAGGCGCGGCTGGCTGCGGGTGTTCCGCTTCGACGTCGTCCTGCTGCGGTGGAACATCGACTGAAAAGGAAGCGGGGGAGACGTCCCGGAAGCTTGGCTACTCGGAAGATGATCTTGCCAAGATGCCACCTGGCGCGAACATGGGGCTTGGCTGTGGCAATCCGCAGGCTATCGCTTCTATCCGGCCCGGCGATATCGTACTGGATCTCGGGTCAGGGGGAGGATTTGATGCTTTTCTTGCTGTCAGACAGACAGGACTGGAGGGACGAGTGATCGGGGTGGACATGACCCCGGAAATGATCGCGTTGGCCAGGAAGAATGCTCAAAAGTTGGGCTTGAATAACGTGGAATTCAGGTTAGGGGAAATCGAAGCACTACCTGTGTTGAATGATTCCATTGATGTAATCATCTCAAATTGTGTGATCAATCTTTCTCCTGAAAAAATGAAAGTATTTCGGGAGGCCGTGCGGGTTCTTAAGCCAGGCGGGCGGTTGGCAGTCTCGGACGTGGTGGCAAGCGCAAAGCTGCCGAATGAGATCAAGTCGGACATTCAGTTGTTATCCGGCTGTATTTCTGGCGCATCTGAAATTGGCGAACTCGAATCGATGCTGAAGACGGCGGGATTCGAGGAGATCCGTATTACTCCCAAAGAGCAGAGTAGGGAATTTATTCGGGACTGGGCACCAGGGCGCAAGCTTGAAGACTACGTGGTTTCAGCGGATATTCAGGCACAAAAGCCGAAGAATGCGGATCGGGGTTGTTGCGGCCCGAATTGTTGCGGGTAATACGCGTTTCAGTAAAGCAACTTGTCGATCGATAGATGCGCAAAATTAGTCATGCTCGTTGAGAAGCTCCTCTCGGGCCTGCCAGAAATCAGGTTCTGCTGCCGATCACTGGTTGGCGTCGCTTATTCACATTTGAATTCAACTTCGGTCTGGTAGTCTCGATCCGAGGTCATGATCCTGCCGATGGTTCCGGCGGATCCCAATACACTGCCAGCACTGCGAGTTCTGGATGGAGCAACGCCGATGCCGCCTAGAACCATCGCCGCAGTGGAGGCCTTCCTGACGGTATTTCGCGTACTCTCGTCCATGCTACCCGTGTACTGGGTCTTATCTTTGTTGACGAAGACGGCGGTCTTTTTTCGCTTTTCGCAGTATTCGTTTGCGGCGTCTACCGCTTCCTCTTCCGCGTCGTCTCTTTCGATATCCCGAACGACGACGCGATTCAGGCCATTTTCACCCGGCATCACTCGAACTTTTGCAGTCGAGCATCCGGCACCGAGGACCACGCTCAAGGTCAGCGCAATTGGCAAAACTTTACGAATCATAATGGTTTCTCTTTGCCACATACTTCATGCATGCGTCAATACAGACGAGCTGATCAATAGAGTACTCGAAATAACAGCTAGTTAGTGAAGGCGTGGGGCCTCGATCGCGTCCGTGGGTTCCAGCCTTTTTCTGGTACTGGGAGTTCTTGACGGTTATAATTGCTCCATGCGGGCGCTTCTTCTTGTCATGTTGCTCCTTGCGGTCGCGGCAGGCCAAGTTTCCAGCTCTTTTGCTGCTGACGCACAGAACTGCCCGCAGGCCATTCGTGCGCTGGTCAGTGACGTTGAAGCAAACACGATCGAAGATCCGAAGGCACTCAGGAAGTACAAGTACCTCAATTTTGTGAAGGCGCTAGTCAGCGGAAAATTGTCAAATAACACCCCATTTGTCCGGGTGATCCCGACCGATGCTTGCAACCTGAAGTGCAGCTACTGTTTTCAGCGGAGCGATGACCCGTTCCAAATGAGCAAAGAACAGTTCAAAAGCTACCTCGAGAAAGCAAAGGAGCATCGCATCGGCATGATGACCTTTCTCGGTGGT
>DATDSK010000065.1:0-20091 GCA_035291325.1 Bdellovibrionota bacterium
CTCGGATCAGTTCCAGAACGAGCTCTGCTTTGCGCTTCGCCGTCCATCTCTGGAACTCGATTGTCTTTGCTTCCATCTCTCTCTCCTTAATAGAACAGGGGGCTTATACCCTGTCCAGTTCAGGAGGGGAACCACATCAGCGAACCAAGGCCCGGCAATTGGCCCGCTGAATTTGGCGGGTACCGGCTTTACTTTGGAAGAATATTCGGAAGCGATGAGGGGCCAGATATCCCGGACGCGGGTCAGCTGCGTGAGTCCCGGGCAGCCGGGCTATCCGGTGGTCGTCGAAGGAGTGCCAAAGACCTGTAAGAACTTTGTCGATGGCGCTGGAATCAGCAGGATGATCTGTGATCGCGGTCTGCTTCTCGATGCTACGGATACCGACCAGTACATCCTCATTCACCACGAATATGCGGGCCTGGCCGGAATCGAAGTGAGTGCGGGTGATGTTTCGACCTATCCGGTTTCGAATCAAATCGGGGGTTATTTGGCAAATCAGGTAGTGAAAAAGCTCGTCATCAGGCCGTCGGGCGTGCTTCGTCGGGGAATCTATAAATCTCCGGATTATCCGGCCTGCAACTTTCTCCTCGAAGTATTCGACAAAGGCTTCACCTTGGTCGTTGCGGAGGCACCTAGCGATGGCAAGGTCGACGGTTGGAAGGTTCCTTATTCGGAATGTCAGTTCACGGTAAGTAGGGACTGGAAAGACCTGGCTCTGTATCGACAGTCACTGACCAACCAGCCTTTTCTTTTGAATTGCGATCGCGCGAATTTCAGCCAGTGTGCAACGGAAAAGATCCCACTTCAATGGGCCTACGAGGGTTGTGAAGCTTCCTATCAGCTCAAGTCCCAAATTATGGACGACGCTCGGATCACCTTGCAGACGATCATGCAGGCGGTGGATCGATCGCACAATATATATGATAGATGCAGTGAGTATCCCTCTCCTTATCCGCCAGTTGTGAAAAGTACCATGCTCCATTTCGTATCGCCCCGACTCTTGCCCTATGTCTTTCAGAAGAGTGTGGAAAGGGACAAGTGGGGTGAAACTCAGGACATGAATTGTGACGTAGCGAAGGCTGAAGCCACAGTCGCTGCGGTGAAGAGATGCGAAGCATTCTACACCTCGTGTAAGTTGGAAAAAGTGAAACTAAAGCCGTTCGGATACCACGCATGTGAGGCGACGGTGTTTGTTAAGGGGCGCAATGGAGGATCTTGGTAGGCAGGGCGGGCGGCGCAGGGGGCCTCGAAGCGAAAATAGCGGCGTGGGGGGCTTCCAACGAGTGGGCGGCGGCATCGATGGTGTCTAGAAATCAGGCGCGTTGTCGCCCGGAGGGCCAGTTCTCAAACAAGTCTTTCCCTGTTGTCCCTCTTTAGTTCCGTTGATGCTGATCAGTTTTCTCTGCCCGCTTTTTCTTAAGAAATGGAGCAACGAAGGCGTAAAGCCCTGGCGGAACTAGAATCAATGCAAGCGCCACATAGGTCCAGTCGAACTTTTCCATAGAGCACAGTGTAGCTAATAGTCAGAGTGCAGGCAAAGAAGTAGGTTCGGGCTCAGGCTCAAGGCTTGGAGCAGTCTTATCCGCCAATAGACCAATGTCTACCGGGCGTACTCTTTCTGCAGCCGTACGCGCATAACCAGTGTCTTTCCCCAAAGACACGTGTCTTTGTGGAAAGACACTTTTTCAAATCCGACAAATTCGCATTTTCTCGACTCGTGAATGATTTCACGCGCTTCAGTCGTTGGCACAAAACACCCCCTTTCTTGCACTTATAGAAGTGAGGGCCGCGAGGGGCGGACCAGAAGGAAGGGGAGCAAATGAAAATGTGTGAGTGCCCGCGATGCGGGGCTGAGACTTACGAGAAACTGAAAACCCACGATTATTGCTCGAGCTGTAACTACAGCCCGATCGGTGACGGCCGCGAGTCAATCATTCCGGACTGGGCGCTTCGGGCGATCGGCATGCCGGAGTGGACGAATTGGGAGGTGGCTTGTGAAGCGACGTACTGAGCTGATTCGGCGATTTTTGAAATGGGTTCGCGAAGAGCTTGTGAAAGTCCGCAACGCAAAACCTGAGCAACAGAAAGACGTCAGACCATCTCTTCGGCTGGTCTGGTGACGGGAGATTCGGAATGAGAACCGTGGAGCCGATGTTTTCAAGTCTGGACTATGTGATTGTCCGATCCGGAATGGCAAATTTGCCCGACATGGAACGGACCGTTCTTGAAATGCGTTTCTGGCGGAATGCCACGATCGACGAAATCGGGTGTGCCCTGCGCATGTCCTGGCGCGAGGTCGAAGTACTTCTTGCGAGCGCGTTTCGGAAACTGAAAACGTATTGTCTATCCGATCCCGATTTTACCCGAGCGGAATCTGTTTGTTTCGCCGCCTGAACGGGCCTGTAAAAGCCCACGAACAGGCAAACAATTTGGAGATGAAATGGAATCAATGAAACAGGCACTGGAGCGTGCCATGCAAACCGCAAAGCAGAACAGTGACAAGCGAGCGAAGATCCATCGATTCGATATTTTCAAGGGAATGGAGGGAGATGATGGTCGAATTCAAAAGCTGCGATCCATTGGTTCGGCTCAGCTGATGGAAGGGGCGAAAACCTACACCGTCTATCTGAAGCCTCTCCTGGGGAGCGTGTTTTACCTCCTTCCCGAAGAAAAGCGGCTCACACGCGGTGACTACGTCATCTTGACCCGTGAGCCGTCCATGACTCCGGGACGCAAATACTTCTGGAACAATATCGGCGAGTGTTTCGTCCTTGGCGAGGGGAACTCAGGGATCATGAGGTTGGAATTCGATCTATTCGGAGCAAAGGACATCTACATGAGCCTGCATCCGATCTGTCGAGGCAATGTAGAAGAGGTCTCGGAACAGGAGGCAGCGTGAGGAATCTAAAAAGTGTGTTGGTCCTCTTCGCCCTTGTTGGGGTTGTCGGGCTCGGGCTCGCCATGACTGCGGACCCATGTTTCGCGAGCTTTGAATCCTCGCTCATTGGGATCAAAACGAAACTGACGGGCGTGATTCTTCCTCTCCTGTCGGTGATTGGGTTGGGGTTCGCTGCTCTGAGCTTCCTCACCGGTAATCCGAACGCGAAGCAACACATCACCTATGCCGTGATCGGAGCCTCGGTCGGGTTCGGGGCGCAAGCGATTGTCGACTTCATTGCATCAACTATCCATTAGTCACGATGCCGCCGGCGGTTTTACCCCGCTGGCGGCCCTTTTTCGGAGGCGACTTATGAGTCTAATTTTGTCAAAAGTTCCACGGGCACTCGAAATGAAAACGAAGCTATTCGGGTTCGAGCTGGGGGACCTTCTTTTCATTTTCCTGTATCTGGCGCTCAGTAATTTGGTGTTCGGTCAGACAAGGCTGAAGTTCCTGGTCGTATGGGTGGGAACATTTGCTCTTGCCGCGGCCCTCTATTTCGCAAAACGCGGCAAACCTGACGGATTTCTTCAGCACGCGGGAGAGTACTTCTGGTCAGCGGGAGTGCTTTCAGCAGGGACGCCGGACTTCGATTACCGGCCCTATCAGCCATTTGCGGTGAAACTCACGTCAAAGGTGGAAAGATGATCGCGCGAACGGCGCGGCCGCTCTCGAGCCTTGCCGAGTACCAGGCTGAGATCGCGCTTGCCCGGGAGCTACCGTATTGGGACCTGATGGACGATCTTGTCGTCCTGGCGGACGGGAGCCTCGTTCTCGGGTTGCGCTTACGGGGAATTGCAATCGAAACTCTCGATAGCGATTCGATCAATCAGATGACCGTCGGGATAAGGGCGATGCTGAATAGCCTTCCCGATGGGAGCGAGATTTCATTCGTGCTCGAGACGAATTCCGATTGTTCCGCCTTGATCGATCGGCATGAAGAGCTCAATCGCGGGAAACAACGGGTTGAATGGATTGCTCAGAGTAGGATCACTCGCTTGAGAAGAGATGCCGAAACGCTTCAGCTTCTGAAACCCTCGCTCTACGCCTTCATCTACCGTCGCTATGATTCAAAGGAGAAGGAAGGCGGTTTATCAGGGCTCCGCGCCTTCTTTGCTCCGCCTCGAAGGTTCCGGGAAATCAAAAATCGTGAACACGAAACGGGGGAGCGTGAAGTGCGGCAACTCGCGGCCCAGCTTGCGGAGCGCTTCGAAGTGAATGGAATCGTCGCTCATCCACTGAGCGGAGCCGAGTGCTGGCGACTCATGTACCGCTTTCTCAATCCAAGCCGATCGAGTGCGCTTGAGTCTCCTCGGCAGGATACCGAACACCGGGACCAGGAGTTCCTAGCCGAAGAGATCGCCTGCGCGCCCGAGCTGAGTCTCGCTTCACCGCGCGAGCAGATTTGCTATTCCGATTTGGTTCAGGGCTACGACGGTTTCCATCTCGATGGGGAGTTTCATCGGGTGTTGACGCTTAAGGTACTCCCGGAATTTACTCATT
This sequence comes from Bdellovibrionota bacterium, assembly GCA_035291325.1. Taxonomy (GTDB): domain Bacteria; phylum Bdellovibrionota; class UBA1018; order UBA1018; family UBA1018; genus XYD1-FULL-55-31. The sequence continues at coordinate 4,442 of DATDSK010000065.1, forward strand.
CAGCACTGATCGCGCGGCTCGGGCAGCTCGCGTTTCCGCATCTTCTCCATTTGCACGTGCGGGTACCTGAGCAATCCAAGGAGCTGGCGAGCCTTCAGGCAAAGCGCCGAATCGCACACTCGATGTCCACGACCCAGGGTGGAAGGGCATCCGATCTTGAGAGCGAAGCCCGGCTACAATCGACCGAAGAGCTTCTTCGCGAGTTGATCAATACGGGACAGAAGATTTTTTACTTTCAACTCGCAATCGTGATTCGGGCGAAGACGCGAGATGACCTCGATGCTAGGACGAAGACGGTCCTTTCGATGATTCGAGAACTGAACGGCGCGGAGGGGCTTGCCGAGACGGTAGCGGGATTCAAAGTCTGGAAGACTCTTTTGCCGCTTGGGACGACCACGATGGTCCGACCGAAACGGGTGAAAACGGATAATCTGGCCGACTTCCTCCCGATTTATGAGCCTTACGCGGGAACGCCTGAGGAACAGGCGCGGCCGGTATGCCTATTCCGCAATCGTGCGGCGGGATTGGTCGCTTACGATCCATTCAACGGAAAGCTCCCCAATTACAACACGCTTGTGACCGGGAGTAGCGGCGCAGGGAAGAGCTTTATCAATAATCTGGTTCTCCTTCAGTATGCCTCGCAGGCGCCGCTGCTTTATATCATCGATATCGGAGGATCGTATCGAAAGCTTTGCGAGTTCCTGGGTGGGCAATATATCGAGATCGCGCCTCCGAAGGCTGGCGAGGCGGTTTCGACGATTAATCCGTTTGATCTTCCGCCCGGACATATCGAGCCTGCACCGGAAAAGGTGAAATTCCTGCTCGCCTTGCTCGAGAACGTGTTCACGGATTCGGAAGGGGAACGTCTTCCCAAGCTCGATAAGAGCTTACTCGAAGAGGTGGTCATTCGACTTTATCAAAAAGCGGACGGCACGAAACCTCGGATTTCGGATCTAGCCGATGAACTCGCGGATTCGGAAGATGAGCGTCTGAAGCAGTTTGCGAAAATGCTCTATCCCTGGACTGGCGATCGGGCTTACGGGCGACTTCTCGACGGAGAAAACACGCTGACCCTTTCTTCGGATGTTGTTGTTTTTGATTTGAAGGGGCTTTCGAATTATCCGGACCTCCAGGCGGTCATGATTCTGATCATTACGGATTTTATTCTCGGGCGAGTGGAATCGAAAGACCCCGCGATTCAGTCGCGGCGAAAGCAAATCCTGATGGACGAATGCTGGGAGCTGTTGAAGAGTCCCGCTTCGAGCGGATTCATGGAATATTGCGTCCGCACGCTTCGAAAAACCGGTTCAGGAATCACGTTTATTACGCAAGGACTCGAGGAAATTGTCGCAAGCCCGATTGGAAGCGCGATTCTGTCGAATACCGCGACGAAGTTGATTCTGCTTCAACGCGGTGATTTAGAGCCGATTCGCAAAGTTCTCAAGCTGAATGAACAGGAAATGGCGCTGATCGCTTCGCTCCGGCAGGCGAAGGGACGTTATTCCGAAGCTTTTCTGATCGCAAACGAAGCGAGAACGGTGATCCGAGCGGTTCCGACGCCGGTCGAGTATTGGCTCGCAACGAGCGACGCGGGTGATAATGCGTTTCTGTCATCGCTCAGACGAGAACACCCGGAATGGGATCTCAAAAAGGCAATCGAGTGGCTGGCAAATCATTATCCGGACGGGTCTCAGGGAAGAAAGTGGGAGGGGAGTAAAGAATGAATAAAATCATTGCAGGCTGTCTAATGACGGTCGTGATCGGTTTATCGCCATGCCGGGCGCGGGCGGATTTTTTTGGCGGAGATATTCCGCTTTTGATTCAGGTCGTGGCGAATACAGCGCAGCAGCTCGCGCAATTGCGTGCCATCCTCGGAACGAGCGTGGATACGTTACGTTACATCGAAGATATCAACCGCGGACTCCGCGAGGCGATGAGACTGGCCCGAACGCAAAATGCGACGCTCGCGCCGGGGGTACTGTCGCAACTACAGAACGTCGAGCAGATCATGGGCGCGGTTGAGCGTCTCTACGGACGAGTGCCGAATACGGCTGAGGCTCCGATGCAGCGAACAATCGATCAGACGGTGGCCGAAGCGATTCAGATGCACAATCAGGCTTTTAAATACGCCGATGCCATCGATCCTGAGGCCGAGCGGATCAAGGAGTACGCGCGACTCGCGAGCCCCCAGGGTGCCGAACGCTTGACCGCCCAATCGCTCGGGGTGCTCGTTCACGTGATGAATCAGGTTCTCCGGACGAATGCCGCGATTCTCAAACTGCAGAGTGAGCAACTTGCCCTCGGAAACCGCCGTGAGAAGGTCCAGTCCGAACACTTTAAGATGCAGTATGAGGGGCTTGCGCGGGCTTTTGACGAGTTACAGCCGAGCTATGACTTGCCGTCGCTGTCGGGGAGGTGAGGCTTAGATTCCCTCTTTGCCCAGCGCAAACAGATCCATGCTGTAGCAATAAACGGATTCGTCTTTTGAGTTTCTCACGACCGATCTGATTTCTTCAATTGCTTTAACCATGACTTCCCGGACTCGCGGAAGATCGCCTTGTGAAATCCCAATGACGCTCGAATAATGCAGTTCGCTCGGCGATGTGCGTTCCAATGAACGGATTGCTTGAAGTCGCCAATTCGTGTGATGTTTCGAGATCATCGGAGAATCACTTTCCAGATGAATACGAGTATTTCCCGGAAAATATTCGCGCTCTTTTTTGATGACAAGATTAACTGCTTCAAGAAATTCCAATGAACGCACAATTTTTTCGACGGATGCTCCCAAATAGTTCGCAATGCTCTGGGGGGTCCTGAGGCGTGGCACGAGAACGGCGAGGTGAACCGCACTGTACAGCCAGTCACTGTAATAGATGGCTTGATCTTCGCGTGTGAGTGTTTTCTTATCCGTGAGCCGATTTTTCAGGATGAGACGCAAATCCAAGGCTTTCTGAATCTTGCGATCATAGTATTTTTGCAGAACGCTCGTTCCGGCTCGCGCACGTTGGACAAGAAGAAGGAAATAGTCCGCTTCATCTTCTGTGTGCTCGAGCAGTTCATTCAGGGCTGCGGCTTGTTCAGTGCTGAAGTGAGCGGCGCCATTGAGAACGCGTGAAACATATGCGAGCTGGCAGCGCGAGGCTTGGGCAATGCGCGTCTTGTCACCTCTACCTGCTCCTGGTCGCGATTTCATCCAGGCTGAGAGGTAGGCCTTATAGTCTTGAAATTCAAAGATAATGGCGCGGTTTGAAGTCACAAGTTTAACCTGAGTTGGAAATAATTCGGAATTTGTCTTCTGGAGTAAAAAAGTCAGGTATGCTATGAATGCGAGAGTTTGCGAGGTTCTATGAAGATTTCGAATCAATTCAAACAGGTTGCTCTCGGCGTGACACTGTTTACGGCAGCGGCGGTACTCGTACCTTTTCTTGCGAGAGCCAGCGGAGAATCGAGCGGTGGAGGAGATCCAATCGCCCTTGAGTTCAAGCAGGCCGCCTATTCGGCCGCCCGAGAAGTTCTGGCGATGAATCTTGTCTCCAGCTCGATCCTGCAGAATCTAATTCCCACGATTGACTCTGCTCAGGTATTTGTGACTGCTGATGCACTATCTGTCGCTTTGAATAACTTTCAGCAGCAGTCGGCAGCCGTGAATATGCCAGCGGATCTTCTCATTTTGGTAAATCCGCAGCGGTGGAGTGCCATTCAAGATAACGACACCCGAAAAGCATTGGCTCTGCACGAAATACTGAGTTTGATGAAACTTGAACGGACGGCGGATTACTCGATCTCGGGCAGATACCTCGATACTTTGACGAAACGGAGCAGCAGTATTGATAGCGCAGGTCTCGTTGCGATTCGATCGGAGAAGCGTTGTTATCGTCGAGGCTGGAATTCGGAAAATGCATTCTTGCTCGTTAAGGAAATCGTAAATGCGAATACTGGACTCGTGATCAAATTAGAAGTTCTTAACGAGTTTGACGGACTTCAGTATTGTTTAGCATCACTTTAGGCACAGACCGGAGTGTCTGGCCCAGTAATTCGGAGAGCTGCAGCCCGGTGATGAGTTGAGTTGCTATCCGGAGGGGACTTCCCGAGCTAAATTTCGAACAAGTCCAAACAGAAGCTATAGAGGACCTCTTCAGAAGATTCCTTAACCTGCGCTTTGACCGACTCGATGGAAGCGAGAAGCTGCTTTCGAATTGTCTGCGCGTCGTTCCGGGACATCGAAACGCAAGACGAGTAGTGGAGGCTCTCGTCGTTCCGTAATTCAAGATCACGGATCGCCTGCAGTCGCCAATTGATGTGGTGCTTGCTGATGAGAGGGGAATCGTGCGGGAGGTGCATGCGGGCGTTACCTGGTTTCAAGGCGCCACCCTTGTCCTGCTTCACGAGCTCGACCGAAATCAGGAATTTTAAAACGTCGTCCACGGTTGAAAGTGGAATTTTGAGGTGCTCGCTGATTCGTTCTCGTTTCTGGAATTCAGGAATGGTCGTTAAAACGTGAACCGCGGAATAGATCCATGAGCTGAAATACGTGGCCTGCGCTTCGGGATCGAGAGTCGTTTTGGAGTCGACGCGATTCTTGAGTTGTGCGCGTTGGTCTTGAATTCTGCTGATCTGCCGCGAGCAGTGTTTGCGAAGAGTTTCGGTTCCGGCGCGATCCTTTTGAACGAGAAGAAGAAAATATCCGGTCTCGTCTTCGGAGAATTTAAAAAACTGCGCAAGCTTCTCGGCTTGTTCGGCGCTGAGGTGAGCTGACCCAAGAACGACCTGTGAGACGTACGCGGTTTGGCACCCAGCCGCGCGGGCCATCGCGGCTTTGGAGCCGTGGCCTTTGTGGGGCTGAGCCGAAATCCACGTTGTTAGGAAAGGCTTGTACTCCTGGAAATCAAAGACATTTGGGGTCACGAATGAAAGTATAGCTTACGATCTGGCGTTATTTGAAATTATTTTCATGTTTACCCGAGTTGAGGAGTTGGGTATTTACGCACTGCGCAAATTCAAGTATAACCTCGAAAGGATTTTTTATGACTAAGAAGCTGAATTTAAAAATAGTTTTGGTGTTAGGTCTGTGCGTTTTCTGGCTCGCCGGGATCCTCTCTCCTTTGGCAAGAGCGGGTGGAGATGTGAGTGGGGGAGGCGATTCGTATGCACAAGAGTTTACGAGTCTGGGGCAGGTTGTGCTTGGAGTGGCTTTAAAATCGGGTCAATTACCACCGGCCGAACTCAATGCCTTCCAAGTTGCTGTTCGCGATACGAGGGTGGTTAGCAACCAGCATCTCTTTCTCGCTGGTGCTGAGGTCGATGCGATCAATCACCCAGCTGAACCTCGAATTGAGGTGAGTCGTTCTAGATGGGATGGCTTGAAAGGGAATGTTTCAGGGAAACTTGCCCTAGTATTTCATGAGTACTCAGGAATCGCTCGGCTCGATGACCAGCGATACAAGTTGTCCGGGCCTTTTCTCCAAAATGTAAAAACCGCAGCGGTTCTGACCAAGCGAATCGGTGATCTTTTGGATTTTGCGAAAACGGTGGCATTTGAAGCTTCCTATTTTAAGAATCACGCGAATAAGGGAACAGAGCGGCACTATTGTTTTCAGTTCGGAACACTTAACCAGCTTCTGCACCAGTTCTGGGAAATTACCGATGACGCTCGAGCTATGGAGGTTGCGATCGACCCAAACTGGTATGAGCTTCGCGCGCAATTAGGAGACCTGACGTGGGCGTTTAACCTGTGTCAATCACTTAATGCTACCGTCATAGACGGTCAGCCCAATGATGGTCTTCAGTACGTAATCAAATTAGCGGGGCGAATTGATAGAATTCTAGAAGACAATTTCCAACTGATTGTTCGCGCTAAGTACCTCCAAAACTGAATGATAAGAGGTGGCTTGGGCGTTCCTAAAGTCACCTCTTAGTCTAAGCTCCGTTGAGTTCCCGATTCAAAAGTACTTACCCATTGGGAAAAAACAAATGGACAACTTTGGCCTTCTGGGCTCGGTGGCGCTCAAGCTCCATAACGAGTTCAGGTCGCTTTACTACGTGCTATTGCCGATCTTCTTTGCTGTTTCACTGGTGTTTGCCTGGTTCAAAAACCCGCAAGGCGGGCCTGATTTCGTTGAATCGATCAAGCGGACATTTGTCGCGACGCTTCTTCTGGCTGGATTCGCCGAGATCACCGACATCATTCTTTTCATTACGAACGGGTTGGCGGCGCGGATCGACGACATGACCGGTTTAGATACCATCATGAAGATGGCGGGAGGAAAGGCGAAAAGTTATACCCTCTCGGCAAGTTCTGTCGTCCTCGCGTTTAACGATCTCCTGATTGCCGCGCTGGCCTTTCTATCCTACATCGTTCTGTACGTAGCCCGGTACATTATGGTCGCGATTTATCACTTTAGCTGGGTCTTCTTGTCGATCATTGCGCCCATTCTGCTTCTATTTCATCTGTTCTCACCGAAGCTGACGCTCAATCTCTTTCGGAGCATGATTGAAGTCGCCTCCTGGAAAGTCGTTTGGGCTGTTCTGTCGGCCATGTTGGCGGCACTACCGTTTGGGAACGCTTACAACGCCGATGGCAACTATCTCACGGTCGTGGTCCTCAACTTCGTCATTGCGCTCTGTATGCACGGGACGCCGCTTGTCGTCCATGCACTGGTGGGAAGCGGGCTTTCGGGGATGACTGGAGCGCTTGCGCCGACTGTGGCGGGGACCATGCTTGCGGTTCCGGCAAAAGCGGCGACCATGATGAAGATTGGGCGTGATGTTCTGGGAAATACACGAGGGTTCGCGACGGGACACGCGGGGAACATGGCATCTCTTACCGGAAGGGCAATGATCGATTCAGTCAATCGGCTCGTTCAGCACCCTACGAGTGACCGTTATCCGCCGAATCAGAATGATCTGAACCAGGCAACTCCGATTCATCCAAAGTAGTTCCTAGAAAGGATGTTTCATGATTCGTAATACCAATCGCCCTTGGTTCGAAGTTTGGGGAACCGAGGAGGCACAAAACCGCTTTCTCAAGGCATTGCTAGTCTTCTTCGTCACGCTCTCCTGTACCGAAGCGATAGCGCTCACTGTTCTAGCGCTACGAAAGCTTCCCGTTATCGCGGTGAGTGCGACAGAAAGCCGCATCCTCACGATCGTTCCGCCAAGGCCCGAGCTTCTCGAGGCTGAAGTCAAACGTGCGGTGGCGGGGTACGTGAGTGCTCACTACACGTGGGAATGGGGCAAGATCGACGATGCCTTTCGCGAGGCGGCGAAGTACGTCAGCCCGGAGTTCACGAAGGCATTTCTTTCCGCAAATGAAGTTCAAGTCAAAGTCGCGCGGGAAAAGAAGGTCTCCCAGCAATTCTATATTGCGGAGCTGTCCACCGACTTGAAAGGCAAGGTAGCGAGGGTGTCCGGGGATCGCATTTTGTTGGTTGAGGGTTTAAGGGCGACGAATCCCCTGAGCTTGGAAGTGCAATTCGACTATGGACCGAGAACTGAAAGCAATCCTGAAGGAGTCTATGTTGTGGGAGAAAAACTCCTGCCCGGAAGCGAAGGGGGTGAGCGATGAGGTGTCCCTTGTTGTTCCTGGTTCTGATCGCGATAACGGGCCCTGCGTTTGCCAAGGCTCCCAGGACCGTGGATTTGAGTGAGGCGGATGTGGCAATCGTGAATACGTCCGTCGGCTATACGACGATGCTTCAGTTCGATTCGCGTCCAACTTCGGCTGTGCTGGGCGACCAGGATGCATTCAAAGTCGAGTACACGGGAACGGGATTAGCGATCAAGCCGCTGGTTCCCCGGGCTAGGACCAATCTCTTTGTCTTTACCGATTACGATCGCTTTAACTTTCGTCTGGTGACTGGGGCTCCGGATCAAGCGGAATATGTCTTACGAGTGAAGCGGAAAGTTACCGTGCAGGTTCCAAGTCAGGCTCCGGCGAAGGCGGAGGATAGTTCCGCTGTACCGCTGCTTCAGAAGCGGATTGGAAGAAAAGCCGTCTGCGGAACGGTATCATTGGCCATTCAGGCGATTGCGTGGCCGAGGAGTCAAAGCACGCTTCTCGTTCAGTTTCGAGCAGAGGTTTCGTCCGATGAAGTCGCGGGTAAGGACCTTCGGTTTGAGCCCGGAGACTTTGAAATCGCTCAGGCGGGTCGGATGATTCCGATTGAAAGTCTCCACCTCGACCGGCTTTTATTCAAAAAGGACGCGCGAGGCGTCGAAGGGACTGCAGTTCTGAGGAATTCGGATCTGCAAGCCGGAGTTCCACTTGAGATGGGGTTTTACCCGGACTTTCATCGGAAAGCGCATCCGGGGTGCCCCAAGGTCATCTTTTCTACTCAGACCCGACGCGCTCTGAAGAAGCACTCAACGACATAGCCGAGAGGTGAACATGACTGAAAGCAGACCGGCGGGAGTTGGCGGATGGCTCCGCCGCGCGCGGAAGATCGATCAGTACTTTCTCGAGGAGAAGTGTCCATTTAGTCAGAAAAGAAAGGTAAAGGTCGGAAACGTCAAGATCGCAGCCGGTGCAATCCTGACGATTGCTGTGGCCTTTATCCTCGTTGCGGGCGGGCAAGCCGAGCAAAGGGTCGAAAGCCGCTTCGAAGGTGTTGCAGGTACCGGAAGCACTCGTACGACAGCCCCGGCGACCGCGCATGGAACCGACGGAAGTATCTCAATCGGCGGAAACTGGAACGCCTCTTCGGCGCTCCTCGGTGGCATTTCTTCTGTGGGACTCGGAGCGTCGCGGGGGCAATCCCCTCGGCAATACGGGTCTTCCCAAATCGTTCGAGCGGGCGATGGTGCTCTTGGCAATGGCTCAGGGCTTCCGATGGGAAGTACGCTTCCGGTTCGTCTGATTAATACCTTGCTCTCCAGCGACTCGGGCCAGCCCGTAATAGCGGAAGTTATGGACGATGCGATCTGGAAGAACAGCGTCCTCATTCCGGCCGGAACAAAAGCGATCGGAAATGCCGCTTTCGACGATGCCGCCAAACGACTTCAGATCCGATTCCATACGTTTGTCTATCCTGAAGGAGATCAGCACCCCGTTTCCGCGATGGCGCTTCTCGAGAACGGTTCGTCCGGACTGCCCGGCGATTATCATTCTGGCGCGGCCAAAAAGCAGTTCGGCCGATTTTTTGGAAACTTCGTCGGAGGGCTGGCCGATGGAATGAAGGATCGGCAAGCCGGGGGTCAATCCGGGATTGTATTAGAACCGGGGAGCGTGAAAAACGGTGTACTGAATGGCCTCGCGGCTTCATCGCTGGATCAGGCAAAGGCACTTTCCGAAGGAATGCAGAACACCAAACCATATCTCGAAGTTCCTGGCGGGAGCACATTTCTCCTCTATCTGGAGAAGGAGTACTCCCCATGACAGAGGCGAAGAAGGCGTCCGGAGAGGCGTATTCGCTTCTTTCTGGAAATCTGGGGATCGCTATTTTGGCCGTGATCGGACTTGCAATCGCGTACCGGTGGGCATCTGGTTATGTCCTGATGGCCTGGAGGAATCACCCGATCCTACTGATTGGGCTCGCGGTGGGGGCAATTGTGGCGTTGCTTGGGCTTGCCGCCGCTTGGATCTGGAATCGGCGTGTTGAACAGGCGTACGACGAATCGATCACAGGGCCGGAAATCAATGCGGTCAGGCTCGGGAAAGACGAGGAGGGTACACCTGTCTATCTCAAGCAGCGCTTTAGAACCATGCACGCCCAGGTGATCGGGACAACGAGCGCGGGTAAGACGGAAAGCGTGATCCTGCCTTGGGCGATTCACGATATCGAAAATGGAAGTGGGTTGCTGATCATTGACGGGAAATCGGATAGCGCATTCCTCGAAAAGCTCTATGCCTATGTGGTCAAAGCAGGACGGGAAAAGGACTTTCGCTTGTTTTCGCTCGCGAATCTGGAGGCGTCTCACACGTTTAATCCTCTGATGGGCGGCGGCCCTGCGGAAATCGTCGAACGAGTATTTTCGAGCTTCAGGATCGAGAACGAGTATTACCGGAATGTTCAGTACAAGGTGTTTCTGCTTCTCGTCCGACTCGTAGTCGGAAGGGGGATGACATCGACTTTTGCTCTCTTGCATCATCTTTTAACGGACACGAACCTTTTATCGTCGTGGGCCGCCGAGGCGAGCGATTCGGCATTGAGACAGGCGTTGGCGAAATTACTTGGTGAAAACCCCAAGGATCGATCAGAAAAAACGAGTGGCCTTGAGACTTTTCTCAGTCATTTTGCGATTGGGGAGTATGCGACTCTTTTCAACTCAGAGAAGCCGGATATTCAGTTCGATCGAGCGCTGGCAGAAAGCCAGATCTGCTATTTTCAGCTTCCGAGTATGTACCTGCCCTTTTTAGCCGAGGCGACCGGAAAACTCGTGCTTCAGTCTTTCCAGAACGCCGTTTCGAAACGCCATATTGGTAAGGCGAGTAACAAGGGACAGTTCTTCTCGTGCTTTCTCGATGACTTTCAGGATTACATTTACGAAGGCTTCGGGTCTTTACTGAATAAATCTCGATCGGCGAATATCGGGGTCGTGTTCTCTCATCAGGCAATTGGTGATCTCGACAAGGTGAGCCCGGCATTCACGAATGTGGTCCTCACGAATACCAATATCAAATGCGTCATGCGGACGAGCGACCCAGAAACCTCGGACTACTTCGCGAGAAGCTTTGGAACGGAGAAGGCTGAAAAGATGACCGAACGCAGGCGGAACACGGTCCTTGGGCAATCGAAGACGGGCGAAGGATCGGTTCGAGAGGTCGAGCAATACGTCATTCATCCGAACGAAATTCGTGGGCAGGGGCTCGGGCGAGGAATTGTGACGATTCCTCATGCCAAGGGAATGAAATTCCTGAGAGTCGCTTTCGATCGCCGGGAGGACTTGCCGGCAGTTCCGATTCCAACGGTTCAAAAGGCGATGCCCGAAATCGAAGCGACTATTCGACGGGAAAACGAAAAGTCGAACTCCGCAACTTCAGAGACGAAGCCGAACACAATTCGGATCTGATTCTTATTCACGATGGAAATGGAGGTCAAAGATGATGGACCTGATTTGGAGGGCTTTGAGTGCCCTCGGTATGGTCGCGCTCGCCGCTGGCTGTGCGACGAGCGGAAAAAGTACTCTTCTCGGAACCGGAGTAGGCGCGGGCGTCGGCGCAGGGATTGGCGCCATGGTTCACCCTGGACCAAAGGGAGAAGGACGAATCCGCAATGTATTTATCGGGGCAGCAGCAGGGAGCCTGATCGGTGCTGGAGCGGGATATCTGGCTCATGGGGCGATTGAGGACCGCGAGCAGGGCGCTTACGAAAAGGGAAAAGCCGAATTGGCAAGAGTCCAGGCTGCTGCCGCCGGAACAACCCCCGGCGCTCCGACGTTACTCCCACCGCGAATAGAGGCACGGTTTGTTGACGAGCAGATTCGAGGCAATTCCTTCATCCCGGCGCACTTTGAATACGTGATCGTCGAGCCTGCGCGATGGAGCAGGTAGCGGTGGAGGTCGGGCGTGTGCGGGGCCGCTACGGAAGGCTGAACCCCCGCGACTTCGAAATTCTCCGATATGTTGTCCAAAACCGATTTGCCACGATCGGCACGGTCGAGGCCCGATTTTGGAATGGGCAAGGGCACCGGAACCACTATCGGGCACTGACTCGGTTAGAACGTAAAGGTCTACTGGACCGACTTCTCGGCGACGGCGCTAGAGTCATGGGATACCGCGCGACCCGGAAAGCGGTTACTTTGCTCCAGAGTAAAGGGATAGCGGATCTCAAAGTTACAGACCTTCGATCGACCTATCGGACGACCTTTGATCACGAACGGATACTCCAGGAACTCCGAGCGATTTTTGAGGCATCACCCCTCGTATCGAACTTCGAGCCCGAGCACCTAGTTCGAGAACGCCTTACAAAAAAGTACGGCTATGTCGATCGGCAAGAACATGGCTACAAGGTTCCGGATGGCCTTTTTCAGCTCAGGACGGCCAAGGGCACGTTTCGAGTCGCCCTTGAGCTTGAGATCGCGCAGAAGAGCAAGCGCCGGTATCGAACGGTTCTCAAGCGTTTGTTGCTCGGGAAGGACTGGGACGTTGTGTTTCTGGTTGTGACTGAGCAGTGCATCTTGGCGAAACTCAAGTCCGCGCTCGATGAGGTGAGATGCCAAGATCTGGAGGTCAGGGTGGCCACCGATCACCGCGGAATGTACTTCGCCCATCTGCCGAAAGTACTTCTGCATCGGTCCGCAAGTTCATTCGAGGGGGAAGGAAAGTCCTTTAGCCTGGCCTCATTGGAAACTGAGTTGAGTCTGTCGAACGGCGGATAATCCAGAGTCTCGCGACGAAGGCTTCGTCGCGAACGGCAAATGAGCTCACGACGAAGAATCTCGGCAAATAGCTGAAACTACGGCCACCACCGCCCCGCCCCGAAAATACTCCTCACCTTTTTCGCTCCTGACCACCCGCTCTCTACCAGTAGGTAGATATCAGGTGGTCAGGAGCGAGGTGAGGGAAGAAGGGGCGGGGCGGTGGTGGATGGAATTGAATTTAAAGAATGGAGAAATTGAAAATGGAAATGAAGAAGAAAGAAAGCGGGGGAGTAAAGATTGGGATCAGTGAGGAAGCAGAGAAGGGATTAGAGGCAATGGTTGCAAAAACAAATGAAGGATTTAGTGGCGGAAGAGTGTCGAAGCAGGACATGGCGAGTTGGATTATCAGGTATTTCGAGCGCGAGGCATTCAGTCGTTGCATGGAGATGGTTCGGGAGGATCATTTCGATCAGGTGGCGCATTTGGAGGCGGTGCTTCGGCGTGCGAAGGAGGCGCGGAGGTCCGGTGTTCAAAAGGACGAATTGGCTAAGATTCTAGATTCAGCGCTGGTCTTCTGTGGTTCGAAGAGTTCCACCAAACGACTGAAGAAAATGGAGGCTTCGGAAGGATCGGACTAACCGCACCCGGGGGCACTCTGATCGAGGTATTCACGAGGGGCGTAACCGATGATTCCATTCTTAAGCCTTACTTTATACCACGCACGCGTCTTGCCTTGCTTTATTGAGTCATCCGTCTCGGCGAATTCATCTTGGAACACATCTTCTCCTGCGCAGAAATTAGAAAATCCTTCTCCTGCGTAAGAATGTATCGTGATCCGGTCCCCTTTCTTGAAACCGCGCTTTTCGGACTATAGGCCGGTAGCCGTTAGCTTAGCCTGAGAGAACGAAATGATCTCAAGCCAAGATTCGTGTTCGACCATCTCGCCCCGTTTTACATGGCCGACGACTTTGGATTTTGCGTCCATCTTCTCGCGCAGGTCGAAATCTTTAATGGCAGGAGCGGGGCTTGATGGCCTACACGAGCAGAGTTCGCCCTCGCAACCTTCTTCGAATCGAGGAAGTTTGATCGAGCACGGTTTTGGCTTCGCAATGCTCGCTGATTCGATTTGAAGTTTTCCTTTGCGTGGTAGGCAAACTGAATCGACAAGCTCTCTTTGCGCCTTGGGGAGCTGTTTCAAGCCGGTTGGGTCACTTAGGACTTCCTTGCAGTTACGATCTAATGCAGCTTCTCCTTGCTGCAGGAGAGTGGCGCTGTGTTTCTTACACTCGATCCTCTTTTGGCCATCAGGAACCTTCTGGTCACAGTTTCGCGAGATCTCGTTGTACTCGACTATCATCGTTATTTTATGTGCGATGCTGGTGGCCGATTCAGCCGCCATGCAAACACTAGGAAGGAGAAAAGTCGCGATCACCGTATTCGAGAATTTATACATCTCCGCCTACTTACATCGGGGATCTTGGTCTTGCAAGGTGACTAAGCGGCGATGGGGTGAAGTATTGAGGTCCTGAGGGCGAGCTTAGAGCGGCTTGCTTATGGGTTGACAGATATATAACTATGATATACTGATCGTGATTGTGATGGATCAGGCAAGACTCTCCGAAATCCGAAAACGCTGGGACCTCACTCAAGCTGAAATGGCTGAGCTGATGGAGGTCTCGAGCGCGTTGATCGTCTCTCAATGGGAGAACGGATTTCGGAACCCAAGCGGGATCGTGAAGAAGCTGTACCGGCTCCTGGATGAACTGCCTAAGCATGACGCCAAACGGTTACTCGAATGGCTAGCCGAGACCCGGTTAGAAGAAGGGGAACGACGGCGTATAAAGGGAAGAAAGGCAAAATCAGGAGGCACTTCTAAGGGCTGAGCTGATGAATTGAAAATGCGGCGCTCAATACGCCGGCTAAAATTTTGAAAGGTGTGGACATGGACAACGGGCAATTGCCGGTTCCCATTCCAGGCCGGCCCAACGGCGGGGCCCTGTTCTTTGAAAATCTGGCGAATCGTTTACTCAACACCGCGGAATTGTCGCGGTGGTTGAACTGTACTCAGAAACACGTTCGTAATTTAGTTTTTAGACGGGAGATCCCATTCATCAAAGTGGGCCGTCTGGTGCGGTTCAATGTAGCGGAAATTCAGATGTGGCTTCAGGAAAGGAGCCATTGATGAATATCGAAGTCTTGAAGACCAAAAATGGAACTGTCTACAAGGCGACGGTTGGAAGTAGAGAAAATCGGATCAGAAAGACCTTCAAGCGAAAGCTCGATGCGGAGCGGTGGATCGTGACGATGGCGTCACAATCTCCGGTACCGGCACCGAGCCAAGCTGAAGCGACAGCTGGTCCAACCGGCAAGAAAGTTGCCCCGCTCTGTTTCGCAGAGCTGTTTCGGTTGTTTCAAAACGGCTATGCGGAAATTCAACAGGACAGGGCAACTCAGATCCGGGAAGGAAAGATCGTCCAGGATCACCTTGCTCCGTTTTTCGAGAGCAGGGATGTGAGTTCTCTCACTCGCAAGGACATTCAGCAGTACGTTTACTATGAAGCCCGGCGAGCGAAACTCAAGCCTGCGACGATCAATAAACATCATCAGGTTCTTCACAAGACCTTTGGTTGGGCGGTGAAGAACGGATTGATGGAGGAGAACCCGGCTGCCGGGGTCTCGAAACTTCCGATCGAAGACTCGGTCTACAGTCCCAACTTCCAGTTTCTGGAGGGAGCGGATCTTTCGCGTGCTTTGAAAAAAGTGCAGGAGATCTACCCGAAGGAATTTCCCATTCTCTTTACGGCGGCGTGTACCGGGATGCGAATCGGTGAGGTCTGTGCGCTCCAGCGCAGAGACCTCTTAGATGCGGTTCAAAATCCGGTTATCCTCGTAAGGAGAACTTTCTGTTCAGCGACTCGGCAATTTAAGGACTCGACCAAGGGTGGAAACGCGCGGGTGGTCCCCGCAAGTGACCGGCTCCTGGAGATCCTGAGGCCGTTAGCGGCAGAGAGAAAACCGAATGACCTTTTGTTCTTTGAAAGCGAAAGCCAAGCCAAGACGACGCGGAACATCCTTCATAAGAAATGGACCCGCGCTCAGAAACTTTGTGGAATAGAACCCCGGACCGTTCACGCGCTCCGGCACACCTACGCCACCCAGTTTCTCAGTCATGGTGGAAGCACGTTCGCGCTTCAAAGGATCTTGGGTCACTCAAGTGCGAAGATCACCGACAAGTATTCGCACTTTTCAGAAGTGATGGTCGAACGTTCACGTAACGTTGTTCAAATTTTTCTCGACGAGAAATAATTCCGATTACCCTCTTTTGCCCTGCGGTACCTGTGAAATGTACCCCT
>DATDSK010000066.1:0-21192 GCA_035291325.1 Bdellovibrionota bacterium
TCTGAAGGCTTCACGATGGCCGACCGCGATCATGCCGAACAAGGTGACGAGGAGGCCCTCCCAGAAAAATAGAAGGGCAATGAGGTTGTTCGCGAGCACCGCCCCGTTCACGAAAGCGAGTGTCAGGAGAAAGTAGGAAAAAAACTGTTTCACGTGCTCGCGGCCTCGCATGAACACGAGGGAGTAAAGCGAGATGAGGAAGCCGAACCCGGCCGAGGCCAGGATGATGAACCCTGAAAAATGATAGAGCCTGAGAGAAAGATCGATTCCGAACGGCGCGACGGGGATCAAAAACGACGCGTTCAGGTCGCGTTCAGAAAAAAGATAGATCGCTAGAATGAGATTGAACGCGGAAGTCACCAAAGTGATCCAGCCGGGCAGCCATTTCGACCGTGCCGGGATGATCAGCAGAAGAACGCCGATGGCGAAAGGCAGGAATATGGATACCAAAAGGTGTTGAACTGTCATCGGACGACCCCCAACATCTGCTGAACAGCAGTTTGAACAAAAGCGCCTGGATATGAAATGAGCAACCCGCCCAGAATCGACATCACGGCGAGCGCGGCCACACTGAAAACCATCGTGGACGATCCTTCAGCCGGGAGTGTCTGCCCGTCTGTCGCCGGCACCGGCTTCAGGAAAACAAGCAGGAAAACCCGGAACAAATAAATCACCGTCATTACGGCGCCGAGAACGAAAGCGGCGGCGATCCAGAATTGGCCCGAATTGACGGCACCGGCGATCACCAGATACTTGCTGAAGAAGCCGCCGAACGGAGGCACGCCCATAACGGAGAGGGCACAGATAAAAAACGAAGCGGCGGTGATCGGCATGGTCGTGATCAGGCCACCCAGGTGCGTGATGTCTTTACAATGCGTTTTCTGCTCGACGATTCCCGCGCAAAGGAACAACCCCCCCTTCGCGAGACTGTGCATGAGAATATAAAGGAGACCGCCGGCCAGGGCGACTTCGCCCCCAACGGCCAGTCCGAGAAAAATAAACCCGAGCTGGCTGATCGTGGAGTAGGCGATGATACGCTTCAGATCGGTTTCAACCAGCGCCGCGCCGGCCGAAACAAGGGCGCTTACTCCGGCTATGACGGGAACAACGGTGCTCCAGATCGGATCGACGGTGAAGCTGATGATAAACAACCGTGCGAAAACGTAGACGCCGATCTTGACCAGCACGGCCGCATGCAGGAGCGCGGTTACGGGCGAAGGGGCCACGCCAGCGTCGGGCAGCCAGGTATGAAGAGGGAGTGTCGCGGATTTCGAAAAAATTCCGAACAGGATCAGAATGACGGCGATATTGGAAATCGGTTGCGCCGAGGAGGCGTTCCTGATCGCGAGGAGATCGAAGGAACCGGTTTGCAAATATACCATGATGAACCCGATCAGCATCATGAGGGCGCCGAACACGGTTACCAGAAAGGCCTTGTCGGCCCGGACCACGTAAGATTTTTCACGAAAAAATCCAATGAGCCGCCAGCAGGCGAGCGCGGTGATTTCCCAAAACAAGTAGATGAAAATCAGGTTTCTCGAGAACACGATCCCCATCATGGAGCCGAGAAAGAGCACGACCATGAAGTAGTATTCATTGCGATGCTCATAATGGTGGATGTATCCGAAGGAATAAAAAACGATCAGAGCACCGACTAAAAGCGAGACGCCGGCCATGAATACGGCAAGTTGATCCGCGAGGAACAAATCAATGCCGCCCAGGGAAAAGTGGATGATCTGCCCCGACTCGACTTGAGGCAGAAGCAGGCCGGCCGCTAGCAGCGGAACGCCGATCATCGCCAGCGCGCTCCAATTCCTCAGTTTTTCCGAAATCATTCCAGCAAGGGGAAGAAAGAATGCCCCGAACAAGGGCATGCAGATCACAACCAACAACAAGGCGAGGTTGTCCATTTTAGCTCCGTTGAGCTCTATCAGCTCAGAAAGTTTTTGTGGCCCGAAAGTATCACAGTCAGACTAAGAGACAAGGCAAAAGCCTGGATTACGTAGCGATTTTCTTGGCTTTTGGTCGTGCGCCAAATTGTAAACCCCTAACTGATGAGTGACCCTGGCAGTCCGTATTCCAGTAAAATTCCTTAAGTTTCTTTTGATCCATGCCGACGAGCTATTAGGAATTGGTTCGTTTTCTTTTGCTGGTTCCTGGTTAGGAAGCTGGAGGAGATCAAAATGGCAAAATCTCGGTATTTGATTCTGATTCTTGGGCTGGTGGTGGCTTTGGCCGCCCTTCCGGCTTGCTCGCTCCTGAAAACGGATTCCGAGGAGATTTCGTCGGATGAAGTTCCGACGGTGGACGCAGCGACTGACGCTGTTCCCGAGGCCAGCGCCGAAGTTCCGCCTCCGACGGATGCCTTAGCTGACGCTGCGGCGCCAACTGAGCCGCCGCCTGTCGCGGAAAACGTTCCGACAGATCCGACATTGGGCGCTCCAGCCCCTGTTGACCCACTTGCCGCAGCGCCAGCCGAGCCGGCTGCGGCCGAGCCGCCGAGAGTGCCGGAGGCAACGCCGCCGGCAACGATGACAAGCGGTGCCACGGAAGATTACAGCGTTCAGCAGGGCGATACGCTCATGAAGATCGCTTTCGAGACCTACGGTGATCTTTATCGGTGGAAAGATATTTACGAGCTGAACAGAGATCGTATCCAGGACTCGAACGATGTTCCGGTCGGCACGGTTCTCAAGATCGAGATACCCGCCCAGAGGGTCGTCATCGAGCGAAATGGTGAAAAGTACCTGATTAAAAAAGGTGATACGCTCGGCGGAATTTCAAACGAAGTTTATGGGACGAAAGAGAAGTGGAGAAAGCTGTGGGATAATAACAAACAGCTGATTCGTGACCCGAACAAGATTTTCGCGGGTTTCTATCTCTACTATGTACCGGAAGCGGGTGAGCCACAGCAAGTTACACCCGCACCGCTCGCCGGTAATCCGGGCGGCACGGAAATCCCAAGTGTTCCTGAGCAGAGACAACCCGCGGCGGATGCTCTAGCGGGGTCAGCGGCCACACCGCCAGCAGTGCAGTGAGAATCGATCGTAGTTCGAGATAAAAAAGGCGGACCAGGAAGCTGGTCCGCCTTTCTTCACTTGAGTCGTGTTTATTCGAATTTACTGACCGCGCTTAAAGCTGGTCAGTTCCATTGTGAGCGGAAAGAGGCTTGTTTCGGCGATCTGCTTGAGCGTGCCGTCCATGACGGTGTCACGAGGATTCGCCCAAACTTCAAGTTTGGAAATCTGCTTCGTCTTGGCGATAATGTGAATCGCCTGAAAGGTGCCCGCGGGAACCGTGATTTCTCCGTAATCCTGCGAGATCACTTCAACCTTGTCGTCCGGGATGGCCTGTTCTTTTCCGTCGACGATGATCTTGAGAATCTTGCCGTCGGCCTTATTGATGAGCGCATCAGCAACCTGCTTCTGGATCGAGAGGTTGAGGTCCTGGCGTAACCACAGCGCCGTGCCTTCGTCTTTGGTGACCGATTTGATCATTTTGCCCTGGATGCCGAAGCTGCCGAGAGAAACATTGTACTCCGCGGTGTCTCCGACTTTCCAATTAATGAGGTTCATCGGGGTGATGGACGAAAATGAGGACTGGATAAGCGGATTGACATGATCGGAAGCAAAAGCCGGTTGGGCCGCCATGAGCGCCAAACCCATCAGAATCAAAACTTTCTTCATGATAATCTCCTTCTTTTATTGACCAAAGTCTTCTTGGGAAGAGTAAACTTTGGAAGAGTAAACTTTCGCCAGAGACAGCCGGAACCACGTTATCTGGGGCTTGACTGTCAGAGGGCAAAAGCTGGACGATAGACTATCTAAGGGTGATGGAAATGCAAACGACTTATTTTGCAAACCGCCGCCGTGGCGCTCTGCGTAAGAATTTTATGGGTCTGCTCCTTGTGTTTTGCGCTGGCTGCGCACAACCGGCAGTCCAGGAAGATAGTCCGGCGGAACGTGCGAAAAAAGACCTCGCCGTTGGAATCGAGTTGGCGCGCGGACTTGATGCGCAGCTCAGCTTCAAACAAGACGCGGAAATCTCCGTCTACTTGCGTCATATTGCAAAAACCCTCGCCGATTCCACACCGAGTCTTCGGGGGGGGACGGTCGGGGCTTTGATTATTCGGGATCGAGAGGGTAAGTGGCAGAACTTCGCTCTCCCGGGAAACCGAATTTACCTTTCGGCGGGGTTATTAAGGTCCATCGAATTTGAAAATGAGCTTGCCGCCGCGATTGCGGTTGAGCTTGGACATGTGCTGCGGCGCCATGCCCTCAAAAGATTGCAACAAAATCTCGAAAAAGCCGCTCAAGGCGAGGAGGGTTCGCCGGAGTTCTCTTCAACGGAGGGGCTGCCGTTGCTCGAGGACCAGCCCAAAAAAGTCGACTATTTCGGCACGAGAGGGATCTTCAGCTTTTCCAACGAGGACCACGCTGCCGCGGCTCAGGAGGCAGTGGGGATTCTTTATCGTGCGGGATTTGATCCGCGCGGTCTTGCGGCTCTTTGGGCGCGGTTTTCGAACAACCCCGAGCACAGTCCCCATGACCTCAAAACCGTCGAAAAACTTGCTGAAGCAACCCGACACGCGATTGCGCAAAACGCGCCTTTGCGAAATCCCGTAGTTCGTTCCCAGGCCTTTCTCTCGATTCAGAAGAGGATCAGAAAATTGTGACTGCCCCGAACCTGCAAGTGATGGAGGATGTACAAAGAATGTTTGATCAACTGATCGTTAAGGATGACGAAGTTTCAACGCTGGTCAAAGGATCAAAAGTGGTCCATTCCATTACCAAGCTTCCGGGTGATGCGAGTAGCAGGCGTTATTATCGCGTAAAAACGGCCGCCGGGAGCCACATCGTCATGCGCATGGATCCTTTTCCTCAGAACGGGGAAAATCTGCCCTTCATCGTCATGCAGCGACACCTTCTGGCCGCCGGGATGGATGTCCCGGCCATTGTCGACATAGATCCCCCGCGCGGACTCATCCTGCTTGAGGATCTCGGCGACGTCACGATGCTTCGACGGCTTCAGGAGGTTTCAAACGCCGATGTCGAGCGGCACATTTATGAGCGAGTGATCAATTCCCTCATTGAGCTTCAGGTCAAGGCCTCCCCCAAAAACCGTCCGGCCGATATTGAGGCGTTCAAGCTCCGGTTCGACGAAGAGAAGCTGATGTGGGAAGTGAATTTCACGATAGAGCATTTTTACGAGCTCCACCTGAAACGCAAGCTCAGCGACACGGACCGCAAAACAATGCAGGATGGGTTCAGCGAAATTTGCTCGTTTCTCGCTGACCAGCCGACCGTGCTCACGCATCGCGACTTTCATAGCCGGAACGTCATGGTCAGTCCTCCCAATGGTTCCGCCGGCCTGGAGGAAAGATTGGTGATGATCGACTTTCAGGACGCCCGGCTTGGGCCCGCGGTTTACGATCTCGCCTCCTTGCTGAAGGACAGTTATTACCAGCTCGAGGAAAACCAGATTTCCCGACTGCTGGATTATTATTTGGCGCGCTGGGAGGCGCTCACGGGCGAGGTGCTGAATCGAGCTGATTTCAGATTCGTGTTCGACATGATGTCGATTCAGCGCAATTTCAAAGCGATCGGAAGTTTCGCCTCGTTCCTGAACCGCCGCGGAGACGCGACCTATTTGAAATACATCGGCAATACGTTTGAAAATATCCGGCGTACGTTACTGAGGTATCCGAATTATTCAAATCTCAGGGAAGTTCTGTTTCACTATTATTACTTCTAGGCGCGGGAGATGAGGCCAAGAACTCAGCCGGGAAAGCCGACCTCGGGGTTCACGATTACGCAGGCCATGCTGATGGCCGCCGGTCTCGGCACCCGATTGCGTCCGTTCACCGACCACGAACCCAAGGCGCTGTTACCGCTCCTCGGGGTGCCCATGGCGCAGTTCGCGGTCGACGTGTTGAGTGCGGCGGGAGTGAAGAAAATCGTCGCGAATGTGCACCATTACGCTGAACGGGCGCGCGCAGGATTGGCGTCGCTCGAGCTTGCCGGTGCCGAACTCGTTATCAGCGACGAAAGTGATTGTTTGATGGGAAGTGCCGGCGGTTTGAAAAAGGCGCTGGTCCATTTTAGCGGCAAACCGTTCTTCCTGCTGAACGCGGATGTTCTTTGCGACATGGATCTCGGGGCGCTTGCCAAAAGGCACGCGGAGCTTCGCTCCGAACGGGGAGTGGTGCTGACGCTCGCCGTATCCATGCGGAGTCCCGCCGGCGGAAAGTATCGGGAAATCCATTTGGACCAGAAGAGCGGGCTCATCTCCGGTTTCGGTAAGCTCGTTGCGGAGCGCCCGTATTTTGTGGGCGCGGCCGTCATCGAGCCCGAGGCCCTGGCAAAGGTTCCCGAGGGGCTGCCGGCGGAATTCGTCCCCGAGGTGCTTGCGCCCGCGATTCAGGCCGGCAAGGCTGGCGCGTTTGTCACGTCCGGTTTGTGGCACGACGTTGGAAATCCTGAGCTTTGGCTTGATGCGCATTTGGCAATCATCGAACGGATGGAGAGTGGGAATTTGAAGACCGGTTTCCGCGCGCGAATCGAAGCGGTCAATCAGCGAGTCGGGCCCGGGATTTGGGTCGCGAAGAACACTTCGGGTGCAATCGATGCGGGCCGGTGGACCGGACCCTGCTATTGGGACGGACTCGGGGATTCGTCCGCGCCACCACACGCGTTCGGACCGCGCGCGGTTTTGTATGGCTCATCAGAGTCGGTGGACAACCCTGCCACACTTTCGGACGGGATCGGTTACTGCGGGCTTTGGGCTAGCCTGAAGAGCGGGTGAGCTTCTTACCAATCCATCACGTATGCGAAAATCAGGGGCGCCACAATGGTTGCATCGGATTCGATGATGTACTTGGGCGTGTCGATGCCGAGTTTACCCCAAGTGATCTTTTCGTTCGGTACGGCGCCGGAGTAGGAGCCGTAGCTCGTCGTTGAATCGCTGATCTGGCAAAAATAACCCCAAAGCCGCGCATCCAGCTCGAGATCCTGGTGGAGCATCGGGACGACGCAGATCGGGAAGTCGCCGGCAATGCCGCCGCCGATCTGGAACATTCCGAGCGAAAAATCTTTCGTGGCTTCCTGGTAGAACTTCGACAGGAGCAACATGTACTCAATTCCGGTGCGGACGGTGTGGACGTTCTTCACGTCTTCACGGATGCAGGCTGCCGCATACATGTTGCCAAGTGTTGAGTCTTCCCAGCCGGGAACGATGATCGTCAGGTTCTTTTCGGCCGCGGCGAGGAGCCAGCTGTTCTTCGGATCGATCTGATAATGCTGCTTCAGGCTGCCGTTCAACAGGATTTTGTAAAAAAACTCGTGTGGGAAAAGACGCTTTCCAGCTTTGTCGGCCGCCGTCCATTCGGCAAGAATCGTTTTCTCGATCCGGCGCATGGCTTCCATTTCCGGAATACAGGTGTCCGTGACGCGGTTCATGTGACGGTCAAGGAGCCCCTGCTCCTCTTGCGGACTCAATTGCCGGTAATGCGGGACGCGCTCATAATGGTTGTGCGCGACCAGGTTGAAAACATCTTCTTCGAGATTCGCGCCCGTGCAGCAGATCAGGTGTACTTTGTCCTGCCGGATCATCTCGGCGAGGGAAAGGCCGAGTTCGGCCGTACTCATGGCGCCGGCTAGCGTGATCATCATTTTGTTGCCGTCGTCGAGGTGCTTTTTGTATCCCTCGGCCGCGTCCACCAGGGCGGCGGAATTAAAATGACGATAATGATGTTTGATGAAAGAGCTGATCGGATTTTTTCTTGTCATATGCGCCGTGTTTAACGAAACCGGCACAGGGCGTCAACTGTAAATGGGCCGAATTGGAAACGATTGGAAACGACTTGGCGGCTCCGGACACTTTCGGCGGTTTAACTCGGAGTGAAGCTGCTCAGCTTTTCCACCACGGTTGCCCAATTCATTCCGGGAACAATATGCCCGGGAGGGCCGAAGCCCTTTGCGCCGGTCCACGAACCGCCGAGGGGCTGTCCCATCAGAGTGATAAAGCCGAAAAAAGCGAAGGCCTGTGCTTCGACGAGCTGTCCATCGATTCCGGCATCCGAGAGTGTTGAAACGGTCACTTTTGGAAGCCGTTCCTGGAGGGCGCCGATCAGAGCCGGGTTTTTCGCGCCTCCTCCACACAGGTAAACGGCGGCAAGCGGACGCTTACCCGCGATCACGCAGGTTTCATAAGCCCTGGCTATCGATTCGATCGTTACCGCCGTCGCGGTCGCGACGAGATCAACGCCTTTTGCCTGTGTCTCGGAGAGAAGAAGCTCGAAGGTGAATTCGTCGCGTCCCGTGGACTTCGGGGCGGGCTTTCCGAAATAGGGATGTCTCAAGACCCGTTCAACCGCGCGCCAATCAACGAGCCCACGGCGCGCGAGCTTCCCGTTCAGATCCATTTTCAGTCTGCCGCCGGTCGCGAGTTCGGCCGCGGCATCGATCCAGATATTTCCCGGGCCCGTGTCGAAGGCCAGGATTTCGCGGTTTTTGCCGATGTACGTAAGATTGCTGATCCCGCCGATGTTGTGGATGGCGACGCCCTTTTCGGGTTGCCCGAGATGATGAGCCAGCAGCCTGTGAAAAAGCGGCGCGAGCGGGGCACCCTGGCCACCCGCGGCCATGTCGCCTTCCCTGAAATTTGAGAGCACCGTCAGGCCGGTCGCATGAACGATTCGCGTCGGATCTCCCAGCTGAAGCGTGATTCCCTTGCGGTTGGGCGCTGGGAAGTGGGCGATCGTCTGACCGTGGTTCGCGATCACGTCGGGTTTCTTCTTTTGAGAGGCAATGATCCTGGAGAGCGCCCGGCCATACCATTCGCCCAGGGAGCGGTGGAGTTCGAGCCACGTTTGCGGGCTGTTTCGGGTTCGCGGGCGCTGATACTCAAGAACTCTGCGCCGCAGATCCTTCGGATACGCGGCGGAAGCTGACCAGAGTGGCATCCAGCCGTTCGGATTGATATCGATGCAGGCGGCATCAAGACCGTCACAGGAGGTGCCGGTCATCACGCCCAAGACACGAAGGGACCCGGAAGTCCGCATGATTAGAGTTCCTCTTCTTCCTCTTCTTCTTCGAGTCGCGCTTTATGTCCGAGCGCGCGTCCTGGTTGGCTTTGTATGGCTTCGACGGGGCAAACATTTACGCAGGCGCCATGATCCGCGCAGGTATCGGAATCGATATAGTATTGGTTCTTGCCCTCGATGATCGAACCCGTCGGGCATTCGGGAAGACAGGCTGCGCACTTGGTGCACGCTTTCGTGATCACATGGGCCATGTGTTCCAGCATACGATCATTCAACCTTCGTTGACAAGCTCTTGATTCCCCTTGATTCCCCCTTATTCAGATGACATTTTGAAAAGATGAAGCTGGTTTCGGTGCCCAAAGGCCTGCGGCTCGCTACGGCGCTGGTGTTCATGATTGTGCCTCTTGCGGCACTTGAAGTGGCGATCATCGCGCGCGCGCCCTGGTGGAAGCTTCCGCTGAGGAATATGGCTTACGCGTCCGGGATCGGTTCGGTCATCTGCGTACTGTTTTCCATGGCGTTTCTGTCCGGGAGGAAATGGGCCCTTTACGTCATGGCCTATTTTGCCGGCGTTTGGGTTCTCGCAAGCGGAGTGATCGCGATCCGGATGCGTTATCCCGGCCAGGGGTTTTTTACCGTTTTGTTGCTTTTTTACGTGACGGTTCTTTTGTTTTGGCTCTGGAAAGAATTAAGCCGCTCATTTTTTGATCCCCGTCTGATGTGGTATCAGGGGTTGCCCAAGGCGATTCCGGGCCTGAAATGTACCCTGATTACCGGGGACAAGAGCATTGACTGCAAAGTTTGCCGGCTCGATTCCGAGGGTGCGTTCATTTATCATGCGGCCGCGGATTCAGGTGCGGCGCTTCCGGTTGAGGCGCTTGGACGTCGCAATCGGTCCGATCTTGTTTTTTGGTTCAGAGACCGGCAGTTCCGGTGCTGTGGCGTGCCGATGCGCAGTCTTCACAGTCGTTTCGGTGCAGGGTTTCAATTTCAGGATGTCTCGTCCGATACTAGGAAGGAGCTGGGCGATTTCGTCGAGCTCCTTTGGGGAGAAGGCTATGTACAATAGAAATGGAATTATTCTCGCTTTGGTTGCGACGTTCGCGCTGATGAGCGCCTGCACCCGGGACTCGGGAAATTCAAATGATCCGAAACGTCGTCTTACTGATTACATTTCGAAGAGTTTCGCGGTGAACGGCATACAGGATCGTGACGAGTTGATGCGTTACATGACGGGTGAAGCTAAAACCCGTCTGGCCGCCTGGAGCGATGAGCAGTTTAAAGAAGCTTTCATTGATTCGAAACGCAAGTTCCTCAAACTCGTGTTCACCGAGACCAAGCAGCCGAGTCCGGGCGAGTTTCATATTACCTATGAATTGACTTACCTTGATCAGGGCAAGGGTCACGATGCAAAGGTGAGCAACAAGAAGCTTTGTCAGATGGTCCTCGACAAGGGGAGCTGGGTAATCAAAGACGTGCGCAGTATCAAGGAACTCGTCGAATATCAGAACGAGATGTCGCTGCCCTGAGGCGTGATGATCTGGCTTGCGACGAGATTTGCCGTCGCGTAATCGAGATTCGCGGGCGAGGAATGGATAACCACCTTGTTCCAGGTCGGCAATACCGAGCCGCCATAGGAAACGCTGTAATTCATATTGCCGGAGGGAGCCCGTAACGCGAGGCTGAGGACGGGCGATCCGTTGGCAATGACAATGACCTGAAGCCCGCTTTCGGCGGGCGCCTGGAATTCGCTGAGACGAATGACGTATTCTCCCGTCGGGATACCGAAGGAATCTGAAAGCCGGTAAACAGTTGCCGAGCCAGTCACCGTTTTGTCCTGCGCGGAGGCGGCAAACGAGCCTTGCGCCACAATCTGTCCGCCCACCGGGGCGGGATCATTCGGCGGCCGTGCGGTGCCGCCTTTCCCGCAGCCGGTCAGGAGGGCGGCAATCCAGACGAGCATGAGTACCGGGAGTAACGGGCGCTTCATCTTCACTCAGTATGACTCTCCTTCCTTGAGCTCCTCAAGGCGGATCTTCTTTCCGAACAATACATGAACCCAGCTCTGGTAAGCGATTACAATCGGTATGATCACGAGCGTGATGCCGAGCATAATTTTCAGCGTGAGCGCGCTCGATGCCGAGTTGAAAGCCGTGAGACTGAATTGGGGGTTCAGGCTCGAGAGCAGCATATTCGGGTAGAGCCCCGTGAACCCGAACATTCCGGTGCCCAGAATCACGGCCGCCGAGGAGGCAAATGCCTGAACGGGCCTTCTCTTTCCGATGAACGTGCGCGTTGCGACCAGGGCCACGATTGAAAGGAGCGGGAACAGGAAGAGGGCGGGGTGGTTGAACGCATTTCGGTAAAGGTCCGTGATGAAGGCGCTCGCGACCAGAAACGTCACAAGCACGGAAACGAGAGCTGGCCAGGCGCCCCGTGCCGCGTTCAAACTGCGTTCATGAATTTTTCCGTCGGTCATGACGGCGAGCCAAAGGGCACCGTGGACCACGAAAAGAAGCACGAAAAGGACGCCGCCGAGAAGTGCATACGGGTTAAGAAGCGTGAGAAGATCTCCGCGCAAGATCCCGGATTCGTCGATGGGGATGCCTTGAAACAGATTACCGAAGGTGACTCCAAACAGAAACCCGGGAACAATGCTTCCGAGGGTCAGACACCCGTCCCAGAGACGTCGCCAGCGGCGGTCATCGATTTTACCTCTGAATTCGAAGGAGATCCCCCGCAGAATGAGCGCAAAGAGCAGGATCATCAGCGGGGTATAAAGCGCGCTGAACAGAATGGCGTAAGTTTTCGGGAAAGCGGCGAAAGTGACTCCGCCCGCCGTTACCAGCCACACTTCGTTTCCGTCCCAGAACGGGCCCATTGCGTTGACCATCACGCGCCGCTCGTTTTCGTTTTTCGAAAAAAACGGCAGCAGGCTGCCGATTCCGAGGTCGTAACCATCCAGCATGAAATAGATGGTCCAGAGCAAAGCCCAAAGGAAGAACCAGATTGTTTCCATTATTTTTGAGGCCCCTTTCTGGCGAACTTGAAGAGCAGCATGAAATCGGCGAAACCGAGCAGTCCGTAAAGAACAATGAAACCGATGAGGGACGTGAATACCTGGGCCGTGGTCACGAAAGATACGGCGTCTTTTGTCTTCATCACGCCGTAGACGATCCAGGGTTGCCGGCCGAGTTCGGCGAGAATCCAGCCCGCCTCATTCGTGAGATACGGCAGAGGGATCGCGAAGATCAAGATCTTCAAAAACCACGGATAGGCGAGCAAACTGTTTCTCACGAAAAAACCAAAAATGCTGAGACCCGCGAACAGGAAACCCATTCCGACCATGAACCTGAAGGAGAGAAAACACGGCAGAACAGGCGGACGGAGTTCCGCCGGCCATTCCTTCAGCCCTTTGATGACGGACTGGGTGGAATAGGTCGCGAGGAGACTGAGCATTCCGGGAACGGGAAGGGCTTCGACGGCGTTCATTTCGCCGTCCAATCTGGGCCAGAGCAGCAGGTAGAGCGGCGCTTGGGGCTGCGTCTCCCAGTGTGCTTCCATCGCCGCGAGTTTCGCTGGCTGGGTTTCTTGCAGGATCTCGGCATTCATATGGCCCTGGGCGATTTCGAAAACCGAGAAAATAAGAGTGAACGCGATCGCGATTTTAAAGGATCGCGTGAAGAATTCCACGTTCCGGAGTTTCAGGAGGTGCCAGGAGGAAATTCCAAGCACAAAAAAGCCCGCGAGAATATACGCGCCCCCGATCGTGTGAATGAATTGAAGAATGGCGAACTTTTGGCTGATCACGGCCCAGAAGTCCGTCAGCTCGGCCCGGCCGTTACGGATAACGTAACCTACGGGGTGTTGCATCCAGGCATTCGCGACGAGGATCCAGAAGGCCGAAAGATTGGCGGCGATCGCGATCAGCCACATCGAAACACAATGGAGTTTGGGGGAGATCCGGTTCCAGCCGAAAAACCAGACGGCGACGAAGGTCGATTCGAGAAAGAAGGTTACTGACGCCTCTATGGCCAGCAGCGAGCCGAATATGTCGCCGACGTACATCGAATATCGGGACCAATTCGTGCCGAATTGAAATTCCAGGGTGAGTCCCGTCACCACCCCGAGCGCGAAATTGATGAGAAACAGTTTGCCCCAGAATTTCGCCATCCGGCGATAGGTCTCGTCACCCGTTCGCACCCATTTCGTTTCCATGATCGCGACGAGCACCGAAAGTCCAAGCGTGAGCGGGACAAATAAAAAGTGAAACAGGGTTGCCACCGCGAACTGTAATCGTGAAAGCGTGAGGACGTCCATAAGTTCTCCGGCCATCAGCATATATGAGAGCTGCCGGAATTGGGAGAATTTGCCGTTCGCTAATACGAGATAGTGATCATGAACGTTCCGGAGTAGCTGCCGCGCGCCTGGTTGACGGACAAAGCGGTCCGGGTCGCACCCACGTAGAGGGTCTGGGTTCCCCCGGGCCCAAGCGCGCCGTTGGCCCCTTCGGGGGGGAACGATTGAAAATTACTCACCGTTATTGTTTCATTTGCCCCTCCCGCGCCGGTGGTGAGCGTGATCGGATTGGACGGAAGGACGATCGAGTACGCCGTGTTCGGTTCTCCGGTGATTTGAAAGCTGCCATTTGTGGAAGTTTCGGTGTTTCCTGCGGGAATGACCACGGGACCATCACCTTGCGGGGCGGTTCCGAAACTCAGGGCCGATGTCTGGCTGATCGCGAGCGGTTCCACCGCAAATGATGAAGTCGGTTCCAGGAGAATCGCCAGCGCGAGAATCAGCATGAATCCATTATACAGCATCAGCGTTCCAAGATGAAATTAACGCCCGATTCGATGCTGCCGTCTTTTTCGATTTTGATGCGCCTCTTTGGAGGGTTGGCCTGCAGCTGAAGGTCGTGCAGCTGGGTGAAAGACGGGGTGATGTCATAAGTTCCCGGCGGGATTTCATTCAGAAAATAAACGCCGTCCTGGTCCGTTTTCGTGATTTTAACGACAGTCCCCTTCAGATCAACCAACTCGATCTCGATTCCGCCCCTTGTTGACGGATTGCCGCCGCTCTTGATTTCAACAGTCCCGTCAGCCTCGCCGACGATCACCACGGGAATCAGCACTTCCGTGACCTTCCCGGGCCGGGGATAAAACCGGACCCCTCGTTGAGCCGGACGAAGCATCGGATCTTCAATCGAACCCAGCCCCACGGTCAGATCAACGGGTGCATAAGCGGGCAGCCTGGTAATGAAGGCGCCACCGTATTTGTCCGTGATGATTTTCGTGCTGCGCTGGTTGAGCAGGATTTCCATGCCTTCGATCGGCTTTTCATCCCGATCCATCCAGCCGTTTCGGTTTCGATCCAAAAAGGCGAGAATCGAGGCCGCGCCTTGCGACGCCTGTGATTCGGCTTCGGCGCGCCAGGATGCCGAGTAGGGGTCGCGGGCCAGGCTGAACGTCAGCATGCCGATCACGGAGTACATGCCGGTCGTATCGGCCATGACCGAGGCGCCGAGGTTGAGTCCGGAAAAAAGCCGTGAAAAATTGATCGAAGCCATCGTGAGCGGTGCCGTGAGATAGTGTCGGAGCGTGCTCGTGGCGGTGTATCCTGAAAACTTGTTTTGGGATTCCAGCTCCAGAAGATAGGCGGACGAGGCGTTGTAACCGAGGCCCATTCTCAACCGGTTGGCCGAAAAGACATAGCTCGCGTCCAGCTTTCCTTCCAGGGTCTTCGAATCCGAATAGCTGTAGCGGGCCAACGAGAGTTCATTGTTCCAATAGATCGGGCCGATGTTGGTCGAAATACGATTCGAGAGAGCGGTTTGAAAATAGTCCCCGACAAAGCCTTTGCGGTTGATTCTCCAGGTCGTGGCGACACTCGGGGTTGTCGGGAGAACGAAGGTGGCGTCCGCCTGCGCCTCGTCCTTTTGGACCTCGCCCAATTGAGCATTGAAGATCTCGCTTCTGAAATCCAAAAGCCGCGTGAACTCGGCTCCAAGGGTCAGCCGGTGAAACGGTAACTGCGTTCTGAGCTGGGCGGCCTTTCCGCCGGTCTGGGCGATTGCCGCCGCCGCCGAGACCAGCAGACTGTCGGAATACGCGTTCAGCCCCGCGGAGGTGAAACGTTTGGGAGCTGACTCATTCGGAAGCGTAAGCTGGGAATAGCCAACGGAGGCCGTGAAGTAATGGAGAAAGTTCTGTTCGAGCTGCAGGGAATATCGGGGGTGGGGATCTTTCGCGCTTAGGGCGAGTTTGTAATTGCGACTTCCGGCTCGAATCGTCGAGGAGTCGATCTTGAACGTTTTATACTCTTCTCTTCGCTGACCTTGGGGACCGTAGAACACCAGTTTAAATTGGTTCGCGCCGTAATAGAGGGGGACTTTGTTGAATTTGTATCGGCCAGTGTCGTCGGCGACCTGACGGTCGAGAAGAACGCTATTTTGATAAATTTCGACTTCCCATCCCGGAAGAATGTCTCCCTGAAAATCCTGGAATCCGAATTCAGTCGAAACGTTCAGGGGATAGTTCGAGATGTAGATTCCGCGCCCCTGCCCATAGCGGCCGATCAGCGGGGTGGACGGGAATTTAGTATCGAAGACCTCCACCTCAGTCGCACCGGCGAGGCCGAAAATATTTCCGTCCGGGTCTCGCCGAGCCAGCGTGGCGCGCCAGCGGTTCATGCCTTTGTGCGTGGCCGAGAGATATGCCTGCCCCTCGAGGCCGAGCACCTCGCCGGCAAATAGGCTGTCGCTTTGAAACGTCTGGGATCCCGCCGACCCTTTGCTGCCGATTCGGGAGGTCGAAAACTGTTGATCGAGAAAGGGTCCCTCGAGAATTGCCCTTTGTCCCGGGAGGACTGGGTAGCCCGGATTGAACAGTTCCCGCGCAGCCTTGATTCTCGCGGCCTCCCGTTCCCGGTCCTTTTTCAGCTGCACCGGGAGTTTTTCCCTGGGCGTGATCAGAACCTGGGACTTGAATGGATCGACAGTTATGGCGATCGGAAACCACGCGACGAGCAGTCTTCCGTCCACATAAATTTCGTCGCCGAGCGGAACCGCACCCAGACATTGGCCATCGACTTTGAATTCGGATATTTTGCGGTCGCGCTCGACGACACAGGCGTTCAGGTCGAGGCGAAAGGGCCTTGATTCATCGATGATGAACCCTTCGGCCTTGCCGAGGGCGGCCGAAACCTGAATCGCGAAACCGAGACCGGCTGAGAGTTCGCCTAGCGGCAGGACCCAACTTCCCGGAACTTCGTAAGCGACGATGCTCTCGACGACAATTGTTCCGTCGTTGAGTTGCACCTGGACGATACGTTCGTTGTCCGCATTCAGCTCCTGAAAAGCCGCCCAAGCCTTGGTCGGGCCGCATGGGAGCAACGAACAGAACAGGACCAAAAGCAGCTGCGGGAAAAAACAAGGGACTTTTCGTCGAAAGCGTCCCATCCGGGCTCCCCGTTTAAGGGATGCGAACTTCCGTCGTGGCGAGGATTTGTCCGCCTTCGTCCGGGGCCTCCTTGCAGTCGACCCTCAGGGTTCCCCTTTGAAGTGAAAGTCCCTCTGGAACCGCCAGGGCATACGTCGCCGACCTTTTCGGGATATAGGAAGAGAAACCGTTTACGAGTCCGACGAGCTGGGAGGTCCCGCCCTCCGGCGTGAAGTGGGCCTGAAGATCGCCAAATAAAAAACGTCGGCCTTCCTGATTTACCGTGATCGAAAAGGCAGGCTTGTTGTCACCGACGCGTGTGAGCTTCAGATCTGAAAGGGAAACGGAAATCTTCGGTTTTCCCTTTCGGTAAATGATCGGTACCGCGATCGCGAGTTTGGCCGTGAGCTGGGTTTTGACTTTTCCACCGGCATTCGTATCCGCGGCCGGCGCCTCGCTCGTCGGCTCAAACAGCAGGTGCGCCCGGTATTCGCCCTCTTCAACGGGCTTTGGACTGTGGAACATGACTCGAAGCACTTGTTCCATTCGTGGCGCGAGCATGACCTCGCGTGGAGAGAATCTCAGCAGCTTGACGGCTGATTCGGGTTCGCTGGCGTCCTTTACGAGTTGCATCCCGCCGTCGGGGGTCATCCGGTAGAAAACGGCCATGATGCGGTACTTTTCCGGCGTGTCGCCCATGTGACGAAGTGAAAGGTGAGCGGCCTTTTTTTGATCGTTCAGGATGACTCGGGTCGGGAACACCTGCAGGTTTGCGAAGGCGGGGGACGTGACCAGCACAGATCCCAAAGTCACGGCCAATGCGGTCCATAAAAAGCTGCGGTTCATAAACCCTCCCTCCGTGGTGAGCAGCCTTAATTATAGGTCCGTATGGTAAAGAAAGCAAAAGGCCGGCGTCGCGGGTGCGAGCCGGCCCTTCTTATGATCTCAGGAAAATCGGGAGTAGCTTAGTAAACGACGGTGACCGTGTAGGTCGTCGTGTAGGAGCCGGTCACCTGGTTGGCCAGGAGGGCGGCTCGAGTGGCGCCCACAAAAACGTTCTGGGCTCCGCCCGCGTCGAGCAAGCCATTCGCGCCGGCTGCCGGATTCGAAACGAATGAGTCGACCGCGATTTCTTTGTTCGCGACACCACCGCCAGCCGTCGCCATAACTACCGCGCCGTCGGCCGGCAGAGTGATGGTGTAAGCCCTGTTGGGTTCACCGGTGATGGCAAAGCTGCCGTTTGAAGCGTTTTCAGCCGCGCCAGGGGCCACGACCTTGGCGACATCGCCTTGAATTCCTTCACCGAAGTCCAAGGCTGAACTGTTGGTGATTGCCAAGGCGGCGATCACGGTTGCGTTTACGTCGCCCGTTGTGCCGATGGCATAAACTTTTGTCGTGACCACGACCGCGCTGAGCGCGAGCAGGCCTACAACCGTCAGTTTCATAGTTTTCGTCATATTTGATTTCTCCCTTTCAATAGATCCAGTTTTCCTGAGATCTCTAGTGTCCTATCGGCGGCACAACGAAAACCTTAAGCAAATTCCTTAACGAATCTAACTTCTTGAAGATTTAACGTTTTTCTTGTTACAATTGTTAAGGACCCGGTTTCAGCGGGCATTCACACGAGACGCATAATGGAGGCGTCCTTCGAAGTAGCTCTCGATGGCTCGCCGGGCGAGATACGACGATTTGACCCTCCAGAACTTCTCGTGGATCGTGAGCGCCGCGATCGCGATTTTCTGTGAGCCGCTGTCCGCGTACCCGACGAACCAGTCATATTTTCCAGGCGGATCCATTCCCGTCAGGGACCCGGTCTTGCCCCCGACATTGAGGGATGAGAATTCGTGAGTGAAAAAACGTCTGAAAGCGGTATGCGAAGTACCGTTCGTGACCGTCTGTCGCATGAGATTGCGGATCTCGGCGGCGGTCTTCGCGTCGACCGTGAGAGTCCCGATTCGCGGCTCAGCCGCGTAGATCTGCGTGCCTTCGGTCGTGTAAACCGATTGCACGACGAAAGGCTCCATCATGACCCCGTCGTTCACGATCGCGGCGGCGATCAGCGCTCCCTGCAGGGGGCTCATTGTGTTTTCACGCGTGTAGCCCGAGGCGGTCTCGGCGAGGCCCCAGAAATCCCCGGGATCTTGCGGGATGATTGCCCGGCCTTCCTGGATGGGGATGTCGGCGGCGATTCTCCGATTGAAGCCGAACCGGCCGGCGTATTGCCGCAGCTCTTCCGGTCCGACGGAGTAAGCGCCGATTTTCCCGAAAACCGTGTTCACTGATTTTGCGAACGCGTCTTTCAAGGTGATGTAGCGCGTCCATCGCGTATAGTTTGTTTTGAGAATGTTATTTCGATAAAGCGTGTGATTGCTGCCGTTGAATGGGATCACCGTGTTGGCGGAATATTTGCGCGCTTCGATCGCCGCCGCGGCGGTTACCACTTTAAAAACGGAAGCCGACGGGAAGGTTGCCCTGAGCGTGAGATTTTCGGACACCGTGTTGTTGTCGGAATAGCTCACCATCGAAAGAATTCTCCCGGTCGTCGCGTCCACGGCAACGAAGGCGCCGTAATCGGGGTGATAAGTCCGGAAAAGGCTTTCCATCTCGTCCTGCAATTTCGGATCGAAAGAATACTGGACGACGGCCTGCATCGGTTTTGGGTGATCCGGAATTTCGATTTCACCCGGAAAACGATAGAATGAAGTCGAATCCGCGAGCACTTGGGCGAGCTGGTCTTTGGTGAGCGGGTTGTCCCGCAACCCGAAAAATTTTGGAATTGCCGCGAATCCCGCCAAGCCCGGCCAATAGAAGATCTCTATCCCGAGAATCGCGCAAAAAACGGCGATAAATAAGCGAAAGCGATTCGGATGAGCCCTGAAAAGGGCCCGAAGGGATCCCATGCCTCGATTTTCTCCAAGACACCGGGGCGGGTCAAGCAATGTTACTGGTGTTCTCGATCCGAATCATAAGAAAGTGGCGATTCGAAAGAAAGTGGCCGCGAGCCCTCGATGAGTCGCTCCTCCTCGGAGAGATAACCGGCTTGCATCATCTTATCGAGAATCGAACCGATGGTTTCGCGTGCGTAGTCCGTCAGATGCCTGGCGCGGAACGACTGACTGTAGCGCCTCGGACTTGGCAAAAGCATCGCGAGGAACGCGCCTTCTTTCGCGGTCAGTTCGCCGGGGCTCTTGCCAAAATAATGACGGGCGGCGGGCCCTATCCCGTAAAGACCCGTGCCCCATTCGGCAATGTTCAGATAGACCTCGAGAATTCTCGATTTGCGCGTCTTACGTTCCAGCGAGATGGCGAGATAGAGTTCTTTGACCTTTCGAAACAGATTTTTGTCCCGGTCGAGATAGACGTTCCGCACGACCTGCTGAGTGATCGTACTCGCGCCTCGCGCGAACCGGCCCTCTTCGAGGTCCTCCTTGATCGCTTCTTTGATCTGATTGGAATCGAAGCCCTTATGCTGATAGAAGGCCCAGTCCTCGCTCACGATGACGGCGCCAATGGCGGCCCGTGAAATTTGCGGAAGCGAAACCCAGTTCGGCGGGCGCTTTCGTTGCAGTTTGACGGCGGGCGGCTCTTCCGGCCCGCGGTAGCGGACCAGCGGGAACTGCGAGTGCAAATGGCCCACATCCGGAATGCCGGACCAAAAATAGTGAATGAGGAACCCGGTCAGAGTCAGTCCGAGCAGGAGCAGCGGTTTTCTCAGTTTCGATCTGCGGCGGCGTCGCATGGGTAAACTTTATAACACACCGGGTAAAAATAGGTGTGACTTGTTTCAGCTCTTGTTTCGGTGAAATCCAAAATGTAAGCTTGAGGTCTGTGCAACACAAGAAAACTTCACGGAAAACCGTGACGGGCTTGCAGTTCAAGTCTAATCGGATCCATGAAAACAAACGCAAGCTCCGGATCGCGAAAGACATGCTCGAGCGCTATACTGGGAGCCCCGTCGAGCGGTTCAAGAAGCAGATTATTCTCACGAACTTCGAATACTATTTGGAGCGATTTCACAATCTCGGGGATGCCGAACGCACGCACGGTTCCGCCATGAACGTCGTTCACAGTGACGAAGCGAACGTCTCGATGATCAATTTTTCGATCGGCTCGCCGACAGCCGCGCTGATCATCGAACTCGTTTCAACGATCAATCCCAAGGCTGTTTTGTTTTTGGGGATGTGCGGGGCTTTGCACCGTTCCTTGAAGGTCGGGGATTTTATCCTTCCGACCGCCGCGATTCGCGACGAGGGATCTTCCGTGCACTTCATGCCGACGCAGGTCCCGGCGCTGCCGACGTTTAAAATCCAGAAATTCGTTTCGCAGATCCTCGTCGAAAGAAATCTTGATTACCGAACCGGAGTCGTACATACGACGGATTATCGTTTTTGGGAATTCGACGAGCGGTTCAAGACCCAACTTTACGAGGAACGCGCTTTGGCGATTGAAATGGAGTCCGCCACTCTTTTCGTGGCCGGATTCGCCTGCAAAGTGCCGATCGGGGCTTTGCTTCTGGTTTCCGACCTTCCCCTGAAGAGGGGGGGGATTAAAACCGGAAAGTCGGCGAAAGCGGTTTTCCGTCAGTTCACGGACTTACATCTTGAGATTGGCTTGAAGGCGATGAGCGAAATCGCTGAACGTGGTGAACACATCCGGCATTACAAATGGTGAGAACGCATGCTTAAGAAGATTCTGGATTTTTTTTCGAAT
>DATDSK010000067.1:0-15946 GCA_035291325.1 Bdellovibrionota bacterium
TATAGGCCCCGCGGAGCTGCTCGGCGGCTCTCGGATCCTCCCCCTGTATCGCGATGATGATTTGCGGGAGCGTCAAGTCGCGAAGCGGCTTCTTCCAGAGAAGCGCGAGTTCTCCCACTTTCTTGAGACGTTCCGATTCACACATCCGCACGGCCTCGATAATGGCCTGTTTCGCGCGAACCGCCTCTTCGACGCCCTTTTTGTCGGCCTGTACGAGCGCATCGCGCTCCATGCGAACGGTATCGAGGAGCTGCCGGTGAAGTCCAACGAGTTTCTCGAGCGTTTGATAAACCTGAGTTAGCGTTTTTTCCACCCTGGCAATCCTCCTGATTGCTTCGAGCCGTTATTCATCGGGAAGCCCGGCCTCATTCCCTCCTGGAATCAGCCGTTTTCCCTCGAGGACTCCGTCTCATCCCGAACCAGCGGTTTTGAGATGCTCATCCACCATTCGATCCGCGACCGCCCTTGGATCGACGTTGTATTTTCCCGCGGCGATTCTTCGTTTCAACTCGGCGATCTTTTCTTCGCGAACATCGGGCGCATTCGAGGCGATCTCTTTGGCTCGCGCGAATTCCTTACCCTTGGCCGAAATATTCGCGTTCACGCTGCCTTCCGTGTTGACGGCAGGGTTCGCCGCCGCACCCGCTTTTTCTTTCTTTTTGGCTTCTCGGGCCGCCGCGGCCGCCTTTGAATCTTTCGTCGCGGCAATTTCGGTATTTGAATTATTGGTTGTCGGGCTGACCCTCATGGGTACCTCCTGTAAGACGGGCGTCGCCCGTCGGGTCACTGCGCGGAACCACTCCCTGGCCCGCTCCGGGCGCTACACGCCCTCTTGGTAAAGTGTACCGTTGCGAATCCAGATAAGCAATAATCTGGTCAGCAAGACCGATCCCGCCAGCATGCGCGGCTTTCTGGCTGTACTCCGAGTCAAGCATGCTCTGGTATATCTTCGTTGCGGGAGAATCCAAGTCCATATCATTCGTCGGAACCGTCTGACGCATCACTTTCATCATGAAATCCAGAAACATAGCCTCCATGCCTTCGGCCGCCTGGAGCATTTTCGGGTCAACCTTGGATTTGTCCACGACTGGCATGCGCCGACCCGGAGTGGTTGGGGCCGCCAAAGCATTGGCGCCCCAGTCCATTTTCCCGGGGGGAGAGGGGGGAAGCGGTCGTGCCGGGGCGATCGGCAACGTCACGCGTCCCCCCTCCGCCGCGAAGGTTGAGCTCGGTTGCTCCGACTGGCTTCCTTGCCAGTTTGGACGAAATCAAGACTAGAGAGACCCACCATCCTAGCAGGCCGTTGTTCCTGTCTCGTTTCCTGGATTGAAATGCCTTCGGGCATTTCGTTTGTGCCGATCGCATCTTCCATGACGCTCGGGCTACCGAGCCGCTTTTCGCGGCATTCTGTGTCACACATTTCCAAAAGCTCTTCCGGAAATGTGAGAAGAGGTCCTACTGCACCGTCGAGAACAAAATCTTTCCAAAGAATCACATGATCTCCAAATCTGCCTGTAATGCCCCAACCTGTTTCAAGGTTTGAAAAATTGCCGTCAGATCCTTGGGCTGAACGCCGAGCGTATTGAGTGCCTTGACGAGATCCGAAACATTGGCGCCCTTGAGTTCCGCGACCCTTTCCTTGGCCCCTTTTGTCCCGCCCTTGATTTCAATGGCGAGTTCGCCGTGCGCGATCGCGACGGGGCTGAGGTTCACGCGCTCTCCCATCACAACGGTCCCGGTACGCTCGTTCAAAACAACCTTGGCCTTGGTGTCGACGTTGACAGGAATGTTTTCCAGCCTGGCGAGAAGTTCGACTGAATTGCCGTCATAATTGAAAGGCACGACCACATCGATGGTGCCGCTGTCCCTGGCGCTGGCAAACTTGCCGCCGAGCTCACCGTTAATCAAAGTCGAAACACGCGCCGCGGTCGTGAAATCCGGATTGTGCAGCGACAGCCTGAAGTTTTTCTTGGCCGCGAAGTTCATGTCGACATCTTTTTCGATCGTCGCTCCGGAAACCACCCGCCCCACCGTAGGAAAATTCTTGGTCGAACCATCAGCGACGCTGCCGATGCTGAGTGGCCCCTGGGCGACGGCGTAGACATTCTGGTCCCCCGCCCGCAAAGGTGTCACAAGCAGAACCCCTCCCTCCAGGCTCGAGGAATCACCGATCGAACTCACCGTGACGTCGATCTGATTACC
This sequence comes from Bdellovibrionota bacterium, assembly GCA_035291325.1. Taxonomy (GTDB): domain Bacteria; phylum Bdellovibrionota; class UBA1018; order UBA1018; family UBA1018; genus XYD1-FULL-55-31. The sequence continues at coordinate 2,203 of DATDSK010000067.1, forward strand.
CACTCGCGCGAACGGCGGGAGCTTGGCCGTTACGATAACCGCGGCCGCATTCTTCGAGGACTTCACGGAATTACCCTGAACGTCGAGGCCGAGCTTTCCGAAGAGCCTCGCCAAGGATTGTCCCGTGACGTCGCCACCAGAATCTCCCGTTCCCTTGAGCCCGACCACGATTCCGTAGCCGATCAGGATATTTTCGCGAACCCCCTTCACCGTGGCTATGTCCTTGAGCCGCGCTGAAGCCATGCTCAAGCTTGGCGTGAGGACGAGGAGCAGAAGCGCGCCGGTGAACAGTGCCGCCGGGCCGGCTCCTCGCAGATTGAAAACGTTCTGTGTTCGCCGTTCAACGAATTGCTTCAAGCCGGTATTCATAAAGTTTCCCCGAAGTGACGAGATCTTCTTCACTGATATCCTGCCCTCTCGCTACTCCGACCAGTGTGACCAGCCGGGGATAGCCGTTTTTATAGAGCACTTTTTTCGTGCCACGAATTTTATAATTGCCGTTGGGATAGCGCTCGATGATTTCCGCCATCATCGTGTCATTCGGCTTGAGTTCGAGCACTTTTGCAATGTCGACATCCGCCAAGGTCGCGGTGGGAATGGTGGGTTCATCTTCGAAAGAAACGTCTGAACTCGTATTACCTTTCTTCTTTTTGTCCGCGGCGGGCTCGCGCGAAGGGGCCGAGGAAGATGTGGCGAGCGAATCGTTCCCGTCCTTCTTCTCTGAGTCCTTGCCCAATACCTTCGCCCGAATTTTCTCCTGAGCAAGAATGAGTTCGTTCTCTTTTTCACGAGCGGTCAGGGTACGCCTGATCTCCAGTCCGATGTCCCGGATCAGGTCGGCCTCTATGGTGATCGTGACGATATCACCCATTCCGCGAACCTTATTTTTGGTAAAAAAGTAGTTTGTTTGTCCATCCGGAGCCCAAAGCGAGCCCTCGTTTTGTGATTCATCGATGAAGTCGGAACGGGTTGCGCGCGATCCGTTTTTGTAGGCACGCTTGACCGGCGGATCAAGATTGGGCGTATTCGACGAGGAGATCATTCCGTCCTGATGGCCGCCTTCCTGATGGCTGTTTTCGCGGTAAAGATCGCGCCGGCTTTCATCGTAGCGCTCGTTGACCCACGACCGGCCACTGACGCCGTCGCCGTACCCGGTGCTCGCGGGCCCGCGTTCGGAATGCCCGACGGCGGCATAATAATCGTCGTTCGAACCCGCCGGGCCCGCTTCAGGCATGCTTTCGGCGAGAAAACCGCGTTCCGCCCACCGTCCTCCGATGACCGGAGCGGAATATTCCTGCTCTCCGTCATCGAGATCGCGTCGCATGTTTCCCATGAGCTTCGCGCAACCCGAGGTCAGAATCGCAAGCTGAACGAAAACCATCAAAGTGAAAATGGTTCTCACAGTTTCACCTCCACGATTCCTTGCGATGTCAGCTGCCCCACAAGCTGCCGCTTGGTCTTTGTCGTCATGACACGAACTTGCCCCTTCAGGTATCCCGGCTCTTCGGCCATTCCCGCCGTCGAAAGCGTCATGCCGTCGCCGATGAGCTGAATTGTCACGGCGTCACCGCGTCTCACGTCCGGACACCGCTGAGCCGCGGTGGTCATGAGAAACTGACCCTCGAGAATCGTCTGCCGAGCTTCGAGCGTTGAAACGTCACTTTCGGGAGAAAGGATCAGGCCGCGAAATTCCCTCGCCTGGCCGGCCGCCACGTTGACCGGCTGAATCGTGAAAAGATCCCGGCTCAACTTTTCTCCCGGATGAATTCTGCGCGTTGCAACGAGTGCCGGCACCCAAGCGGCAACCCCCGTCCAGGCCTCGGATGAAAGTCCCGTGTCGGCATCCATCACGAAAAAGCGAACCTCGCCTCGCGGCGTCTCATCCAGAACCTTAACGGCCCCAAGCTCGGCCGGAACGGAACCCCGTATCCATCGAATCGAGCCAGTCAGATCGATTTTGGCGCCCAAATATTTTTTGGAGACTTCCTGCTTTACGAGCTCAATCATCCGCGGAAGCGCATCTTCGGTCGTCGCTCCCCTGCCTGGTTCATTTGCCTGCAACATGCCGATATTCAGTAGAATCGAGAGATTCAAAATCGGCAAAATAATCACACGAAACACCGGTCGCCCTCCTTGGCTGTTTCTAACAACGCTCGGCCCGCCGGCCTCGCTGTTAGAAACCCTTTACCTTTTCTAACAACGCTCGGCCCGCCTCATCACGACCCCCATCATGATGAACCGGGTTACTTAATGTTGGCCGTTGCCCCCCACATCTGATCGGCCACACCCATTACTTTTGTCCCCATTTCATAAGCACGTTGCGTCGCAATCATATCAACCATGCTATTAGCCACGTTCACGTTGGATCCTTCAACCGCGCCCTGCTGGATCGAACCCAAGCCGTTTTCACCTGGAATCCCCTGAACCGGGGCACCGCTCGCCAGAGTCGCCTTGTAAAGGCCGTCACCTTGCGCCATGAGCCCCTGTTCATTCGGGAAGGTGATGAGCTGGATCTGCGCGATGATGACCTCGCCTTGATTCGGAAGCGCCGCCTTGATTTCGCCGTTTCCGCCGACGGTCACGTTCAGTGCGTTTGACGGAAGAACGGTTTGCGGGATCAGCTGCGCGCCTTGCGCGGTTTGAAGCCGTCCCTGCGCGTCAATGTGGAATGCTCCGTTTCGGGTATACGCGATTTCGCCATTCGGGAGCTGCACGGGAAAGAAGCCGCGACCCTCAATCATGAGATCGTAAGGATGGTAGGTCATCTTCGCCGGCCCCTGCTCGAAAATCTTGTGACTGGTTCCGACCTTTACGCCAAGCCCGTTCTGAATTCCGACGGGTGATTGCGTTCCCGCGCCGAGAGAGCCACCCGGCTCTTTTGTTGTTTCATACATGAGGTCATGAAATTCCGTACGGCTGCGTTTATAGCCATCGGTGTTCACGTTGGCCAGATCGTTCGAGATCCGCTCGATGTTCGCCTGCTGCGCCTCAAGTCCGGTCGCTGATGTCGTTAATGCCCTGATCATTTCCTCTGTCGCCCCTTATCACTACAATTTCCCGATATCGTTGGCCTCGCGGCCCAAAAGTTCACCGTAAGTTTTCATCACTTTCAAATCATGTTCAAAAAGCCGGTTGGCTTTAATCAAATTCGTCATCTCTTCGATCGGATTCACATTCGAGGTTTCAAGAACGCCTTGCCGCAAGACCGTGCGCCCCTGACCGCCCAGAACATTTCCCGAGTTACGGTTATCGAACAGTCCCGAGCCGGTTTTACGAAGCTGTTTGAGATCCTGAAATTCAACAATATTGAGCTTCGCCACGAGATCTTCACCCGCATAGATCTCACCATTGGCCGCTATTGAGATATTCGTGCCCCTGTCCCGCAGATTGATGAATCGCGCCGCCTCTCTCGCCGAATTCAGTCCAGCCGCGACTCCTCCCTGAGTCGTGGGCCCTCCCTGGCCCGGCTGGACACCATCGACCGGCTGCGCACCTGCCAATCCCGCGGCCTGTGCTGACAGCACGGGATGCCCTTCACTCGTTACTAAGCGGCCATCCATGGCCATCTTGAGACTTCCTTGTCTGGTGTAACGAACTCCCTGCGGCGTGCTGACCTCGAGAAAACCGGGTCCATCAAGCGCAACATCCAGCGGCGCTTGCGTGACCCGAAGAGTGCCTTGCCTGAAATCAGTATAAGTCCCGTCGACGACGACGAACGCCTGGTCGCGGCCGTCAATACGATGAAGATCCTTGTCCTTGATGGGGCCGCGCGGAATGTCTTCGGGCCCGTGTTCTCGCTCCACGCTCGCGAGGTACTCTTTGAATGTCGGAGTATCTTTCTTGAAGCCAAGGGTATCGGCATTTGCCAGATTATTGGCAACCGCATCCACGTTCTGCATCTGAGCAGAAGCGCCCGAGACTGATGTCCACATCCCAGTGGCCAAGTACTCTCCCCCGAGGAACAGGTCCTGGCCATCATGGCCGGGGTAGTCTGCCCCCACTAGGCGAATATGAGCAATCGGCATGCCGGGTTAGAACCTTGAGTCAAATTTTGAAATTTAAATCAAGAAGGCGGCGCAGCCCATTATCCTGGTGAAATCTAACCGTAATCATGGGTCGAAATATTTTTTGCCGCGCCGGGCAGAGCCCTCGGACAAAAAACCGGAGAAATGCCGCCCAGCAATTTCTTCCTCTCCGGCAAAAATGACCTAGCAAAAGGGGTAAATCTTACCGGGAGTGTTTGGTTGAGTTTTGCCGGCAGAAGAAGCTATTACTGCGTATAGAGGGGCATTATTCATGATCACGCTTGCAGCCAAACCAGTCACCGAGTCCATCAAGAATTCCGTGCGCGAGCGCGCGGAAAATTTTCGTCGTGCGCACGGACGAAAGCCGAAGCTCGTGGTGATCATCGTCGGCCAGGACCCCGCGAGCGTGATTTACACGACAAAGAAACGCGAAACCGCGATCGCGGTCGGAATGGAAAGCGAGACTCTCGCGTTTCCTTCCAGTGCCGAACCCAAAGAAGTTGAATCAGCGATAGAAAAACTGAACGCCGATCCAACCGTCGACGGAATTTTGATTCAGCGCCCGCTGCCGAGAAATTTCAAAGAAGAAGAGGTCCTGTTCTGGGTCGCTCCCGATAAGGATGTCGATGCCTTTCACCCGCTGAACACCGGAAAGCTTTCGCTTGGACTCCCCTGTTTCGCGCCGTGCACGCCCGCAGGGGTCATGGAAATCCTTAAGCACTACCAGATAAATCCGTCAGGAAAGCTCGCCTGCGTGATCGGGAGGAGCTCAATTGTCGGGAAGCCCATGGCCGCGCTTCTGCTCCAGGCAAACGCCACGGTATTGCATTGCCACAGCAAGACCCCCGATCTCCGAAGGATCGCCTCACAGGCGGACATTCTCGTCGTCGCCGCAGGAAAACCGGGCCTGATCGATGCGTCATACGTTCGGGAAGGCGCGGTCGTCGTAGACGTCGGCATTCACCGCAACAGCGCGGGCAAGGTCGTCGGCGATGTGCTTTTTGAACAAGTCGCTCCGAAGACCTCAGCCATCACCCCGGTCCCGGGTGGAGTCGGGCCAATGACGATTGCCGTTCTTTTGCAGAACACGATGTTGTCAGCCGAGGTCAGGGGTAAATAGCAGGATTTTGTTAAGTATTTTCGAGAATGATCCGAAATAGATGTGTATGCGGGTCCTCTCAAATTTCAAGGCCGGGCGGATTACTCGCGCTAGCGCTTTGGCGTTTGCGGGACTCTTTTGTCTGGCGGCAATCGTTTCCTCTGCCCACGCCCGCACCGTCCGGATATGCACCAGTCTTCGGATGCTCCTGACAAACCTGAACGTCGAATCCGCTGTCGAACTGGAAATGAATGTTGATCGCGGGGTCATGGCGCTTCTGACAACAACAGACGGTAAACTCGGCAGTCTTTTAGAAGACCAGTCGCCGCCGGCCTGGCTGATCAAATGGGCGGCAAAGAAGCACCCGAAGGTAAAAGATGTCCGCAAACTCAACTGGGATGATCTTGACGGTTATGAGCAAAAACACAGGCTCTTGAAGGACGTGAGCGCCCAACGCAGACAGGATTTTTTTAAGGACCGGACTTTTCACGGCCTCGTCACTCGCCGCAACATTCAGATGAATTTTTCTGAACCGACCACTTTCATGGGCAAAGATTATCCGGCTGGAACTCATGACATCGAAACGTCCGACTTTCTTTTGCCCGTCGTTCAATACCGCAGCGCCTGGGACGTAAGGAAATTTTCGGCGGTCGAACTTCATTTTCGCGCCAAGCTGCCTTCGGGGGACCTGAGCGAACAAGCCTGGCGTTTTCAGGACGGTATCGGGACGGAGAGAACACATCAGCACGTTCATATCACCGCACGGCTGCCACTCGAGTTGATGAGCGAAAATCCGGAGCTCTACGCCGCCATCCTCGCTGATTATCATCGCCGCTCAAATCTTCTTTCGGAAATTCTCGGCATCTTTTCCGGCGCGGATTTTGATTCCGTGGGCCTTGGGTTTATAAATGAATTCGACATTCTCTCGGATCACCATCTGTACCAAGCAACCCAGTATTTTCTCGAGCGCGGACTCGGGCGCACTCCCGCACTCGATGATGATCTTAAAATGGCCTTCGTCGGCATGCGCGGAAGTGACAAATACGACAAACCGGGCCTCTGGGGGCAGGAATACCGAATGATCAACGCCTTGGACGACGAAGGCGTCGTGAAACAAGTGCTCAATGGAATCCAGTGGCAGATGAACAACAATGAGTTCGGGATTTCCGCAGATCAGATCCGAAAGTGGCGAGGACATCTTCCCTGGGGCGACGTGAAGTCCCGGGTCTCGGAACTCAGTTATAATCGGCACCCGGACACTCTCATCGCAAAAGCCCCAAAATCCGTTCTCGCTGCGCTGACCGATAACGCCAAAGCGTATCTGAATAAGCAGATGATCACAAAGGGCGTCCAACGGGTTACTCGACTCGACAAAAATAAGGAGCTCAAAATGCTCCTCCATGACTGGTCCCATGACACGCTTTTTTTTGATAATCCGCCATTTCAGCAGAAAATACTCGAGGCACAGGTGAAGGCCGTTAAGAAACTTGATGCAAAAATCCCGAGCCCCCTCAACATCGTCCAAGAATTTCTCTGGGAATCCGGCATAGCGCAGGCCGTCGCGGAATCGATGGGCGCTGACCTGAAAAACGTTCGCCGTGCAGGCTTTGGCGTTCTTCCGGGCCCCTGAAACCTACGTTTTCGGTCGCCTTTTTTAAGAAAGCAAATCTAGACACTCACCGGAGCCGGGTGTAAAAACCTTTTATGCTTAAAAGAACAGCGTTGTACGAGGAGCATAAGAAATTGGGCGGCCGTTTGATCGATTTTGGCGGCTGGGAACTTCCGGTTCAATATCAGGGGGTCATGGACGAGCACCTCGGCTGCCGAAATGCAGTCGGACTCTTCGATGTCAGCCACATGGGCGAGATTCATGTCGAAGGTGCCGCTTCCGAGGCATTCCTGAATTATCTCATTTCCAATAACGTCGCGAAGCTCGCGGTCAAACAAGCGCTCTATAGCGAGATGTGCAACCACGCGGGCGGAATTGTCGACGACCTCCTGGTCTATCGCCGCTCCGCCGATCGGTTCCTCGTCGTCGTGAACGCGAGCAACACTGACAAGGACTTCGCCCACATTCAAAAGATCGAAAAAGAATTCAAACAGAAGAACCCGGCTTCCACCGATCTTCGGATCACGAACGAAAGCTCGAAGTATACACAGATCGCCGTTCAAGGACGTCATGCCGAGAAAATCGTCCAGACCATGACGAAGACGAACCTTTCCACGATCAAATACTACTGGTTCGACGAAGGAACCGTCTTGAACGGCATTCCCGCCGTAATCGCGCGAACGGGCTACACTGGCGAAGACGGCTTTGAGCTCTACGTTCCCTGGGACAGGGGTCCCGAAGTCTGGCGCGCCTGCCTGGAAGCCGGAAAGCCTTACGGGATCACCCCGGTCGGGCTCGGCGCACGCGACACGCTCCGCCTCGAAATGAAATTCCCGCTCTACGGTCACGAGCTTTCGGACGAAACAAACCCGTTTGCAGCAGGCGTTGGCTGGGTCGTGAAACTCGACAAAGGAGACTTTGTCGGACGCGCTCCGATCGTGGCGGCGAAGGAAAAAGGTCTTCCCAAACAACTCGTCGGGCTTAAACTCCTGGAGCGTGGCGTTCCACGTCAGGGATATGAGGTCTTCAGCGCCGACGGCAAAAAAGGCCTTGGCCAGATCACAAGCGGCACCCAATCGCCTTCCCTGAAAGCGGCGATCGGTCTTGCCTATGTCGACAAAGACCATGCTAAAATCGGAACGAAACTGACCGTGGACATTCGCGGCGCGAAAATCGCCGCCGAAGTGATCCCGACTCCATTTTACAAACGCCCTTACTAAGGAGAAATCATGAGCAACTTTCCAGCAAATCTAAAATACACCAAGGATCACGAGTGGGCCCTCATTGAGGGAAATAGAGTCACCGTCGGTGTGACTGACCACGCCCAGAGCTCCTTGGGCGACATCGTTTACGCCGAACTTCCGAAGGTTGGCCGAGAACTGAAACACGGTGAGACCTTTGGTGTTGTTGAGAGCATCAAGGCTGTGTCGGATCTTTATTCGCCTGTCACCGGCAGGGTCACAGAAATCAACAACGCGCTCGTCAACGAGCCCGGAATGGTCAACAAAGATCCTTACGGCAAGGCCTGGATGATGAAGGTGGAATTAACGGATCCGTCTTCTATCGGCCACTTGATGGACTCCGCGGCGTACACGAAATACGTCGCCTCATTGCACTGAGCCGCACTAAAACGCACCAAGCTGCTGCTAAGGCCCGGCGCCGGCCGGACTTGCGGATTTTTCCGCATGGGTGTCAGGATCACCCTTGTGCGTCGTCTCGTCCTTTTTCAAGCCTTTCTGGTCCGTGACAGCGGCACCATTTCGCAGGATCGCTTTCAGGTCTTTCGCACACGAGAGAAGTGCTTTTCTAAGGGCGCACTCGCGCTCCTTCAGAGGCGAATCCGCTGAACCCTGGGGTGGGGCTTGATCGAAGCACTCTGAAAATATTTTTGTCGTCTGTTCTGAAAGTTCCGCAACAACCTGACTGGCAACCTGCTCCGATTTTTCAGAACTGAGTCCCAATTCCAAGCTTTCCTTCCGCTTGATGCAGGTGTTCAGATCTTTTTCAAGGCGTTCCAATCCTCGCATGGTTACCGCCTTCACGATCGAGGAAATAAGGAAAATTGTGCCGCAGATTATCGCAACTTCGATATGAGCAAAGGCTCGCGCTTCGGGAATGAAAAGCCCGGAAAAACCAGGTTCCGCGGGTCCCAGAACCCGTCGAAGTTCTTCATAGACAATCTTGAGGGGCGTGCCGGCCTTATGTTGATATGCCTTCCCGAAAATCCTGAACGTTCCTGCCTGAACATCAATCGGAACGATCTCCTGTCTGCCCTGGGCGGTTTTCAAAACAAAAACCCGATTCTTGAGTTCGCAATCAGGCAAGGGGGCATTGACTCCCGTGCCGAGCTCCGTCGAAAAGAACTCCCGATCCTGCTCAGAAAGCTCAGCTAACCAATTTTTAAAAGTTTTCGTGCGCTGGTAGCGCGCAAAAACATGCTCGAGGATCTGTCCGTCTTCAGAAGAACGCCTCGCGCGCTGCCCTCCCCCCACGGCAACCGAGGATGTAAGGAACGCCACCAGAACAAGCCAAATCAGATTTTTTCGCATGCAACTTATTGACACCCGCAAATGAGCTGACGATCACCAAGAACGTTGTTAATTCTCGAAACCGCCGGCCAAAACTTGTGATTCCGGACCGAAGGAACCGGATAAGCGGCCTTTTCGCGTGAATAAGGCCGCGCCCATTCCGTCTTCGCAATCTGTTCGGCCGTGTGCGGTGCATTTTTAAGAACGTTGTTTTGACGATCCGCCTTGCCGTTCTCGATTTCGGCAATTTCCTCGCGAATCGCGATCATCGCCTCACAAAAACGATCCAGCTCGTATTTCGACTCGCTCTCGGTTGGCTCCACCATGAGTGTTCCCGGGACAGGAAATGACATCGTGGGCGCGTGAAATCCGTAGTCCATGAGACGTTTCGAAACGTCCTCAGCCTCGATTCCAGTCACGTCCTTGATGGGGCGAAGGTCAAAAATACATTCGTGGGCAACCATGCCTTCCTTCCCCTTGTAAAGAACCGGGTAATGAGTCTCGAGCCTTTTTGCGATATAGTTCGCGTTGAGAATCGCCACTTGCGTCGCCCGCGTCAGTCCTTCGGGGCCCATCATCGAGATATACATCCAGGAAATCGGAAGAATGCTCGCGCTACCCCAGGGGCCCGAAGAAACCGGTCCGATTGCATGCGGCCCGGAAGTGGGCACGACCGGATGGGTCGGCAAGAAGGGAACAAGGTGCTGCTTCACACCGATCGGGCCGACGCCCGGCCCCCCGCCGCCATGAGGAATCGCGAAAGTCTTATGTAGATTTAGGTGGCAAACGTCAGCGCCGATTTCCGCGGGTTGGCAGAGCCCGATCTGAGCATTCATGTTTGCTCCGTCCATGTAAACCTGGCCGCCGTTGTCATGAACGATTTTGCAGATCTCAATGATCGCCTCTTCGAAAACTCCATGCGTCGAGGGATAAGTCACCATGAGCGCGGCCAGATTCTTCGCGTGCTCTTTGGCTTTGGCGCGCAAATCAGCGACGTCTATGTTCCCCATCGAATCGCATTCGACTTCGACGACCCGCAGGCCTGCGAGCGCGGCGCTCGCCGGGTTCGTGCCATGCGCCGAGTGCGGGATCAGACAAATGTTCCGCTGCGACTCTCCCCGGGTTTCATGAAACTTCTTGATGACAAGAAGTCCGGTGTACTCGCCTTGCGAACCCGCGTTCGGCTGAACGGTCACTTTCGAAAACCCGGTGGTCTCGGCAAGCATACCCTCAAGCTGCTGAATCATTTTTTGATAGCCCTTGGTCTGTTCCGCGGGCGCGAAGGGATGAACCTGAGAGAACTCCGGCCAGCTGATTGGAAACATTTCAGCGGCGGCATTGAGCTTCATTGTGCAGGATCCAAGCGGAATCATCGATCCCGTCAGCGAAAGATCTTTTGCTTGAAGCTGAAAGAGGTAACGAAGCATTTCGGTTTCGCAATGATAGCGGTTGAAGACCGAATGCGTGAGGTAAGACGATTTTCTTTCCATCGCTGAATCAATCGGCGCCGGCTTGGTGGCAAGCTCTTCGGCTTTGAATCCAATAGGCTTTCCGGATGCCCGGGAAAAGACCTTGAAAAGATCTTCCAAATCACGAAGCGAGGTCGTCTCGTCAACCGAAATGCCCAGGGTCTGCGCATCAATCTTCCTGAGATTCATTTTTTCCTGAAGGGCATAGCCCATCGCAGCCTGAATCACCGTTGCGCTCTCGGAGCGGACGGAGATCGTGTCAAAGAAGCTTTGAGTCGGAACTTGATAACCGAGCTGTTCGAGCCCTCGTTTCAACGCGGCGGCGATCCGATGAACGCGCTCGGCGATTCGACGAATTCCTTTCGGCCCGTGATAAACCGCGTACATGCTCGACATGATGGCCAGGAGTACTTGGGCCGTACAGATGTTGCTGCTCGCCTTGTCGCGCCGGATGTGTTGTTCACGCGTTTGGAGGGCAAGGCGAATTGCCGGTTTTCCATCGCTGTCTTTCGATACACCGACGATGCGGCCAGCCATCTGGCGTTTAAATTCATCTTTGGTCGCGAAATAGCCCGCATGGGGGCCGCCGAATCCAACCGGAAGGCCAAAGCGTTGTGTGCTCCCGACCGCGACATCCGCGCCGAGCTCGGCGGGGGAAGCAAGGATCGCGAGCGAAAGAATGTCCGCGGCCATGACCGCAAGGGCATCCGCTTGGTGGGCCCGCTCGATGAATGCCCGGTAATTCGGTACCGATCCATCCGCAGCGGGGTACTGAATCAGGACGCCAAAAACCGGCTGTTTAAAATCGAACGTCGCCGGGTCACCCACGACCACATTGATCCCGAGTGCCTTTGCGCGCGTTTTGACGACCTCAATGGTTTGCGGGAAGGTGTTCTTGGAGATAAAAAACGCCCGACCCGTGTCACGGCCTTTCACGTTGAAGCAAAGAATCATTGCTTCGGCGGCCGCGGTCCCCTCGTCCAGGAGCGAGGCATTCGCAATCGCGAAGCCGGTCATGTCCATCACCATCTGCTGAAAAGTCAACAGCGCCTCAAGACGCCCCTGCGAAATTTCCGCCTGATAGGGCGTGTACTGCGTGTACCAGCCAGGATTCTCGAGGATATTTCGCTGAATAACAGTCGGTGTAATGCATGGGGAATATCCCATGCCGATATAACTGCGAAAAACCTGGTTTTCGGCGGCAACACGCTTCAACTCGGCCAGAGCCTCGAATTCGGCGCGCGCCTCGGGAAGCGCCAGTTTCTTTTTCATCCGTATCTGTTTGGGAACCGTGGCGCTGACCAGATTCTCCAGGGAAGAAAATCCCAGAAATTTGAGCATCTCATCCCGTTCAGCCGCGCTCGGCCCGATGTGACGATCGACAAAAGAGTCCGTATACCCAAACGATTGCGATAAATTTTCCATATGAATTCTTATTACCAAGCCTTTCTTCAATTCACCTCAAAAAAAGTCTTGACCACTTTTCTTGGTTACACCTCTTGAGATTGTTCCGCCGATGGGGTTATGGTCGCTGTCACCTTTTTAGAACCATGTGGGAGAAGCGACATACGCGACGTACACAAAATGTATAACCCCGATGACCCGGCTCACCCGGATCGCCAGGGTGGCCCACAAAATCGCCCGGAAGATCGCATAAACCCGGATTTGATTCCGGACAGAACGAGAGACAAGACGCTTCACATGAAATACGCGCCCGCCAGTACGATCACCTCAAATCAGTGTCGAAACCAACCGCCAACGTCACACCGGACCACCTCGACGCTTGCTAATTTTGAAGAATTAACTCGTGTTTTCAACACCGCTCTGGTTTCGACGCGGGCCGCCGAATCAAAATACGCCTCCTCGGAGCTCTTGAGCCTGATCGAAAGCCCCGCCTTTAAGGCGATTTTGGTTGCAGCCCGCCAACTTGCTGCGGAGCAAGGTATTTCTGAACGCGAAGCAACGGAACGGGTGATCCAGGTTTTCCGAAAAGTCGATCAAATCTGGTGTGGTTATCTCTACCAGGAAGGCGTTTCTTCGGTTTTGAAGAATTAGGTTCTTAGAATAAATTCCCAGGGAATCTGTATCTCGCCGTTCTTATCAACAATACCCTTCGGCGGATTCGGAAAAGGCCCAGCCTGATTGAAGGCGCTGATCGCTGCATCATCGAGATCTTTCGTCCCGGACTCGTTCACCACCTGCACCCTGGTGATTTCACCTCGCGGGTTAAGCGTGACCAGCACCTTTGTCGAGTGTTCCATTTCGCTCGCAAGACGTCTTCCGGTTCTATAGTGGGTGATCAATTTCGAACGCAGTATCGGGACCCAGGCACGATCCAGCCGTTCACGAATTCGCTGAAAATAGCCATAAAAGACATATTCCCTCGTATTGAGGGCGGTTCGTTCCGACTCGGCTATCCCTTTGACATAGTCCTGGGGGGAAGATCCCATCTCCGCCCATTGTGGAGTATCATCACGTGCTTCTTTTTCGCGCGGTTCGGCGGTCGGGCGCGTTTCAGGGAGAATCGGAAGGCCGAGCATGCTGAGCGGGCCACCCGTTGCGAAGCTCTTTTCGAGTTCAAGGGCCTTTTGGGCAAGTCTCTTCAGTTCTTTTCGGGGCGAACCCATGATCGTGGTTTTGTTCTTGCTGACGGTCTGTCGATCGACTTTCTGATTTTGCTCTCCGAGGAACGCGTTCTTGTCGACATCGTCCACCTTCTGGCCGGTTTCGGTTTGGACGACCTGATGCTTGGTATCTTCACGTTTCTTGATGTTCTCACGCGCAAGGTTCTTCTTCGCTGTCGCGAGTGGAACCGGCTCCAACTCAATCCAGGTCAGCCTCTCTGGCGACTTCTGGGCCGAGAATTGGGACAACCAATAACACGCGATCGCAAGTGCTGCGTGGAGAACGAGGGAAAAAGAAATGGAACTGCGCAAACTCCGAACTCCCATTGAGATTGTAACATCTCCCAATGGCTTTTCGGATTTATTCAATGTCCTCTTTAAAGAAATCGT
>DATDSK010000068.1:0-5685 GCA_035291325.1 Bdellovibrionota bacterium
TCTCGCCGAATTTCGGTGAGGTCGAGGATTCAGCGTCCTTAGTCGCGCCGATAACTCCTCCGGGGCCGGAAACGGTTCCAGACGCACTCATACCCTGAGTCTGGGCCGCTATCGCATTATTGTTTCCGATCCCCTGCAACATTCCTTCATCCCTCGTTTCAATTCGCCGAAGGGATCGTTGAGATCCCTTCGGCTGAATTGTTTAAGTACTCACTTCTACGCCGTCACATCCAACCGTCCATTAATGGCCGCCTGTCGTGACCTCTGAGCCGCAAAGCTTCCACTTGCAGCCGGTGCTCGAACCCGTCCCTCGATCGAACCGAAAGCTTCGGCTTCCCTTCGACCGCCGGAGAGTCCGCCATCCCGCTGCTGGCCGCTCTGGCCCGCATTCTGGCCCATCATGTCTCTCATATCCGAGAAACCCTGCTGAGCGTGTTGTTGTCCCTGATCGTTCTTCATATCACCGGTGTTCCCGAAAGCCTGGGCAACCGTCAGGTCAACCCGGCCCAGCGAGAGATTCTGCGAGGCAAGACTTTCCTTGAGAAAGCTCATGCTTTCCTCAAGAACCTTCTTCGCCCGCTCGTCACTTGCCTGAATATGAATTCCGACATCGTTCCCGCGCGTAATCACCCGGAGATGCAATTCTCCGAGGTTCTCGGGTTTCAGCCTCACTCGGATCTCCCCTCCTCCCTGGGTACTGAGATTCTTAATCCCGGTACTCATGCCGAGAAGAGCATCCGAAGACAACCGGTCCTGTGACATCGCTCCTTTGGCAACTTGAGCCGTGAGCTCGACCGTCGGTGGAGTTGGACGCTCTGAAGACGCCCCCTGCACTCCGGCCGAAACGCCAAGCGCTTCCCCGAATCCGGGCACTTCTTTCAACGTCTGGTTCTTCCGTCCGCCTTCGAGCACGCGAAGTTCAGGACGCGAACCCGAGGACTCACGTTTCCCGCCTTCCTGACCCGAATCGTCCTTCCCAAACTCCTGCTTCGCTCCTTGCACGACATTCAGAGTATTCAAGAACTCGCCTCCTGACAAACCCCCTGATAAAGGCGAGGGTGCCGGCGGTCTTGAATCTCCTTCCACAGTTCCGTTCATCTCCTGAAGCTGCGATAAACCCATAAGATCGGCTGCACTGGCCGACCGCGAAAGATCGGCCACGCCCGCATCACCCCTCGTATTCGGCTGGATCGAAGCCGCGGAATCGCCCAAGCGATCCAGCGCCAAATCTTGCCGCGCCACGGAGAACCCCTTCGGCAGCTCGACGGAACCGGCGCTTTCGGCCTGAATGGCGTCATCCATCAGGCCTTCGGCCGTCTTCGTCAATTGAGCTGTTGGAATTCCCGCTTGAAGCTTCTGGGCAGCTCCCCCTTCGGGGGAATCGGAAGAAAAGAGCGGCTTGACTTGCGCCTTTGCCGGATCGACTTTTCCTTCGAAAACCCATTCCTTGCTCCATGGCTTGAGTCCAGTAATTGCTGTGGCAGTATTCGAACTGACAGCTATCTTCTGGGTTAACGGCAACAGCTCCGCTGTGGACGCGTTCAATCCGAAACTCTGGCCGGACTTCTGGAACTCTGAGGTCCCCCGAGTGCCATCTTGAGCGTTCAGCTGGGAATGCGGCATGACCGCCATCATCTGCCCGGATATCTCCATGGCTTTGGGAGCTTTCTTGTCCTCCGTCTCCTTCGACTGTCCCTGGAGCCCCTGTTCGGCTTTCACCGAAGTACTGGCTGTCTCCACGAGTTGTCCGGCTTGCAAGACTTGTCCGAGCTGTCCGGCAAACCCGTTCGGTTCGGTCGTTTTGGATTTCGTCGTCTTTTGCGGAATTTCTGTTTCCGTCGTTCTGAGATTACTTATTTTGTTCATCATTGTTTTTTTCACCCCCTTTCCTGATCCCCGTCCCGGGGGTTGTGGCCGCAGCAGCGTCATCCGACGCTGTTGAATATGCCTTTCCTGGGGCAATATCCCTGACCCGGACCACTCCAGCCAAAAGTTCTGTCAAACGCGTCGACCGCTTAGGTTCCATGACATTCATGACCTTCGCGAGTCGCGGCGTCGCCATTCGCGCGATCGTGGCGACCGCGAGCGTATCGTCGAGACTTGCGAGAACCTGAGCCGCGGCTTTCGGGCTCATCGTCTCGAATGTCTCAACCAGTTTCGTGACCTTTTCGTCGTTTTCACGTTTTCGGGCGGAATCGACTTTGCCGATGTCGTTTCGCACTTCCTGGATCTTCTTCAGTTCCTCGATAAGCGCCTGTTCGCGCGCCCTGAGCTCCGCTTCCCGCCCCTCGATTTCCTTTTCTTTGGCCTGCAGGGCCTGCCGCTGCTTTTTCAGATCCTCAAGCGCGCTCGGATCAACAAGACACGCGACATCGCGCGGGTCCAGACGTTCCTCTTTGGCGGCAGGTCCTTGGGCAATCTCCGGAGAAGCCGCCGGCGCCGGGGACGGAGAGGCTGTTGGCTCTTCGCCTGCGACGCCAAGAATGGCGCCTCCCGAAAGCAGCATCACGACTGCGGCCCACGCCGGGAGATTTCTCATGCGAATTTCTCCTTGAGCCGTTCCCTCATGATCGAGAGGTCGTCCATCATCTTCTGTTCGCGCTTACCTTCAGCCTTTCTGAATTCGGCGTGGTTCTTGTCATATAGAGTTTCCATCATCCGCGTCTGGCGCCTTGCGTGCAGGTAAACGCGAAGAGCCTTCTCCACTCCCCTGCTCGCGCGAACGATGCAGCGATCGGCATGCACGATGCGATGCTTGGTGCCGTTAATGAATTCCTCTTCGAGCTGAAACGGCAGAATGTCGATCGCGTCTTTTCCGAGGTTTTCGCGGCGAATGAGCGCGACTTCAAGATCCGCGAGCAATCGCGCTTTGTCAGCGAGCGCGGCCTGATAAACGCGTTGGGCCGCGCCGAGCGCGCGGAGCGCTTCCTCTTCGCGGGTCTTGCGAAGATTCAGGATCGCAGAAAACTTGAATCGGAACTTTTTCATCTTCTCTTTAATTCTGGGCCCAAAATATTTTCGGCACCAGACTGAATGTTTTTCCTAGCGGAAGATAGCTCCCAAGGAGGGGGGAACTTTTTGCCGGGACCGGCCCCGGATGGTGCGGACTCAGATCCGCATGCCTTGCGGTTGCGCCTTCACGGCCTGATTCTCCTGCTGAGCGGCCTGTGTCGCGGCTTCCACGCTGCGGATGATCGAGTGCATAGCCGCTTTGGTGTCGGCGAAAGTGGCGCCTTCCTCGATCCCCTGTCTCAGGAAGGCATTGATCCGGTCGATCGCGAAGATCGCCTGGTCAATGCGCTGATTACTGCCCCTGACATACGCGCCGATGTTGATCAGATCCTCCGCCTGGTTGTAAGCGGCCAGCAATTCACGAATCAGCCCCGCCCACCCCTGGTGGTCCTTGTCGATCACGGCCCGCATGACACGGCTCGTACTCTGCATGATGTCGATCGCGGGAAAATGATTGCGCTGCGCGATCTTTCGCGAAAGAACCACGTGTCCATCGAGGATGGACCGGACCGCGTCGGCAATCGGGTCATCCATGTCATCACCTTCGACGAGCACCGAGAAAAGACCGGTAATGCTGCCGTTCTTTGGCGCCATTCCCGCGCGTTCCAGCAACTTGGGGAGGGTCGAGAACACGCTTGGCGTATACCCTTTTGATGCCGGTGGTTCGCCCATCGCAAGACCGATCTCTCGTTGCGCCATCGAAAATCGCGTGACGGAGTCCATTAAAAGCAGGACATCTTTGCCCTGGTCGCGAAAATACTCGGCAACCGTCATGGCGAGAAACGCTCCCCGCATTCTGAGGAGCGGCGACTTATCAGAGGTCGACACCACGACAACCGATCTCTTGAGAGCCTCCGGGCCGAGGTCGCGTTCGATGAATTCGCGCACCTCCCGACCGCGCTCGCCGATGAGCGCGATGACATTGATATCCGCGGCCGTATGCCGGGCCATCATCCCGAGAAGAACGGATTTTCCAACTCCCGAACCGGCCATGATCCCGATGCGCTGCCCTTTTCCGCAGGTCAGGAGGCCGTTCATGGCGCGAATACCGAGATCAAGCGGTTCCGTTATCATTTCCCGCTCAAGGGGATGTGAAGGGCGCTGATAAAGACCGCGCTCCTCCAGCCATTGAGTCCGCGTGGACAGCGGCCCCTTCCCATCAATCGGGATCCCGCGTCCGTCAATCACCCGGCCCAAAAGGGCATCGCCCACCGCGACCGTGGAACTCTTTTTACGAAGGACGACGAGACTGTCGTTATTGACGCCGGGTGCATCCTCAAAGGGCATCAGCATGACTCTTTTATCACGAAATCCGATCACCTCGGCATCGACGCCGTCGTCGCTGCCGCCCAACCCGGTCTGGTCGGAGCTCAAAATCCGGCAAAGACTCCCGACCGACGCCCCCGGCAGATGCGCCTCATAAAGAAGGCCGAGGGATTTAGTGACCTTCCCGGCCTCATGGTAGAGAAGCGCGCGCCGCAGGCGATCGTCGTAAGTCGGGGGATCGATTTCCCAGCTCACGTCTGTCCGCCCGTTTCCACGCCCACCAGAGCGCTGTAAATGCCCTGAAGCTGCGTTTCAACGCTCGCGTCGATCGCGTTCCATTCCGTCTCGATCATGCAACCGCCGCCCTTAACCTGGTTCGAAATCTGGATATCGACGTTCTTGAGGGTTCCGAGGCTTTTCTCCAACCCCTCTTTGAAGAGGTTCGCTGTTTGCGCATCCTCCGGGCTGATCCGGATCGTGATATTCTCGCGAACTCCAACGCGCTCGATCAGCTCTCGCGCGAGCCTCAGGACATACTCCTTGTCCGCCGCGAGTTCCTTCAGAAGGAGCATCTTCGCAATCCTGAATACGACCTCGACAAGGAAGCGTTCATTTGCCCGGAAAATCTGTTCCTTCGCGGATTCGATCTCCGTCAAAACAGTATCAAAACGCTGTAGCCGTCCGGCCCCCTCTTCGAGAAATTTCGAATAAGCCTCGGTATGCCCTTTCTTCAGGCCCGCTTCGTATCCAACTGCCTCGGACTTTTTCTTCACTTCCTCGGAGAGCGCCTCGACCCGTACGCGCACTCTTTCCTCGATCACGCGTCGCTCCTCCTCCTCGACCGAAAGAGGATCGCGAAGAAGCGGGTTCAAGCTGAACCGGCTGTCTTGTTTGGATCGTGAAGCCCGCTCCGGATCCGTAACGGCGAGGGCGCCGTATTTCTTCTTCACGGCCGCATAGCTGCCCTTCTGTTCCTGATTCAGCTTCGAGAGCTCGAACTTCTTCACGGAAGGCTCCGTCAAGGTATTGAGCTTCACGACGCGAACGGAATCCCCTTTGACCGGCTGTTCCGCCTTGTCGAACTCCGTCTTGATCTCGAACTGACCGGGCTTCAGGGTTGACATCGTTTACACCAATGCGTCGGCTTCGCCGCCGCGGCTGATGATGATCTTGCCTTCCGCTTCGAGCCGTTTCGCGACATTCACGATCTCCTGCTGCGCGGTTTCGACATCCGACAGCCGCACCGGCCCGAGCGCCTCGAGGTCTTCGCGGAGCAGATCGGCGGCGCGCTTCGAGATATTCCTGAAGATCTTGTCCTTGATCTCTTCGGGCGCCGTCTTGAGGGCAATGACGAGCTTCGAGTTGTCGACCTCCTTGAGCAGCTGCTGCATGCCGCGATCGTCGATG
>DATDSK010000069.1:0-17038 GCA_035291325.1 Bdellovibrionota bacterium
CAGAATGTTTGCGGCAGGAGCAACCCCCCTCGCCAGGGTGTCGTTTGGATCATTTGCGATTGTTTTTACGCCCGCCGCGATTCCGGCCACATGCGACCCGTGATTTCCCGGGTCAAAGCCGACGATCGAAGCGCTCCTGACGGTCACCTTCCCTGAACCATCCGACTTGGGCAGGTCATCGGCCTTCAATTCGAACCCAAAATCCTCGGCAAAGGATGTGACCACCGCGCGTGTTTTGTTAAAGTCCCCGATCGGCTGCGCGGTTCTGAAATCGGCTGTCCCGCTCGGATCGACAAAAAGAAGATCCTCGGCCGGAGAAGCCCCCGGAACCAGGATCATGAAAATCTTGTCATCCAGCTTTTGATTCGCATTGATGTCCACAAGCTCGCCGGTGCTGAAATTCTGCAGGGACTCCTCAAGAAGAACGCCGAGCTTCGCACCACTGCCCGGCTTCATCAAAATTGAGCGCAGCAGAAACGAGACCTTGATTCTGAGATTTTTGACATCGGAAAGCGCGTCGCCCGCCGGCAAATTCGGAAGCGGAGGCGTTGCGATCACCTGCGCATTCAGCAGAAGATCCTCCTCGCCGCCGTTTTCCGGCACCGAAACCTCAAACTTCGCCTCAGGATGGAAATACACGCGCCCCTCACGGGTGTAATCGCGCATGTAAGTAATCCGATTCCGGGTTTCGTCAGCGGACAAGAAGGTGCGGTGATTGAACGTGATCCCGGTATCCGTGATGCCGAGGTTGACCGAACTTCCGTCTACTTTAGTTCCATCGCCAATCGCAGCTTCGGCAAGCTTCACGAACTCCGGCTCGTGGATCCGGTGAAGGCCGCTGAAATCGCGGGTATCGCGGCGAGAATCTGCGACACGCACGAGCCCTTCTTCCGACGGTTTCATGGCTTTGACGTTTTCAAAGGCTTGCCGATCGTGAACGACAGGATTCATCGAAAGCCCTTCAAGCCTGAGCGCGCGAAGGGGCGCCATCAAATCCGATCGATAAGGAATCATGAATTTGAAGTAGCCGATATCAGGAACCCGGCTCAACTCGATTGCCCGAACCGTCTTGAGCTTGCCAAAAACTTTATCCAGCTCCCGGTTCAAAAAGGCTTGCCGTTCGGCGGTGCGAAACGACGATGACTCCGACAGCATTCGCGAAAATGCCTGATCCGAAAAAGTCGCTTCAACTTGAAAGTAGTTTTCTCCGCCCAAATTCTTGATGACGATCTCGGCACCGTTACTCAGAAGAACGACTTCGGCGTCTCCATCTTTAATGTCTCCAGCCGAGATCACGGGTCCTTGTGGCGATTGCATTTTTGCCGGATCGGATGGCTCCGATCGAGAACACCCAGAGATACTTGCCAGGATCAGCCCCGAAGCGAAGAGAACTAAAGATGGAAATTTCATTCGGTACCCCCAATTTTCTCGTATGTGACACGATGCGTTAACCACACGGCGCTGCATGTAAAGCATTTCGCATACCAACCCGCCGCCCCAAAACCGGAACCAAACTGCTATCAATTCGTTGATATTAAAGAGTTTTTTCTTTGTAAGGTTCTTCGAAGACGAGCTAGACCGGCCCTGGGGCGAAAGATACCCGATTCTGGAGGTTGAGTTTGTAAATTTTACAGGGAAATCCAGATATCGAATCGACTACAAATTACCCCATCCACTCACGCCGAAACCCGGAGCTTCGTAGCGCGAAAGGCGTCGATGTAATCCCGCGCGAACTGATCAAACGACGTGGGCGGTTGCCCGAGCATTTCTTGAACACTGGATGTGAGGTCAGCGCCGTGCCCTGCGATCGCGTAATGATAAAGCTCGATCATTGCCTCGGCGAGCCAGCTCGAACCGCCGTGAGAGATGGTGACCCGCCTAAATTCCTCATCCGGAATATCCCTGTACGAGATCTTTCTCCCAAGGACATTTGAAAACTTCAAGGCAACCTGTCCGTAGGTCAAGGCCTCGGGCCCACTCAGAGAATAGGCTCGATCGAAACCATCAGTACTGAGCAGAACTGTCGCAGCAACACGTGCGACGTCTCGAACATCGACAAAGCTGCATCGCGAATCCCTCCCAGGAATCTGAAAAACACCATGGGATCTGATCGGGTCCGCAAAATAGTTCACGAAGTTCTGCATATAGCTATTCGGCCGCAAGTGCGTAAAAGGAATTCCAGAGTACTCGATCGTCTTTTCCGATTGCCGGTGGATTCTGGCCAGCGTGAAAGCCTCCGTTTCGGCATCCCACACCGAGCATTTCACGATCTGTCTGATCCCGCCCGCCCTGATCGCGGCATTGACCGCGTTCGCCTCATAAGCCGGCAGCTCCGGTCCCGCCGGACAAACGAGGAACAGCTTCTCAATTCCGCGCATTGCATCATCAAGAGAGCCGGAATCCGCGTAATCAATGACCGTGCTGTCAATCCCGGCGGCACGAGCGCGAGCGGCTCTTTCGGCTGAATGATAAGCCGCCCTAAAATCGATCCGCAAACTATGAAGCCTGCGAACAAGTTCCGTTCCGACATTTCCGTTCGCACCAGTGATAAGGATCATGCCTTCCGGATCAGCAAACGACATACCATCCGGGAATTTGACATCAGCCGCTTCCTGTGTTGCAGTTCGAGGATGTCTCACCCAAATCCTTTGCCGCCTGTCACAATCGAATTCATCAAAGGGAGCCGTATCCATCCGGCCTCGTCGGCCGCCCCTGCGGACGAAGTCACAACCTGGATCGAGTTTTCCGATGGTCATAGAATATCCATTCCAACCGATCAGATCATCCTGGGAGAGGAGACAAACGGTGCAGCCCGAATCGGACTCGGAGGAATGAGCTTCGAGGGCCTCGAAAACGAGCGCCTCGTGTTTTGGCGCGTTAAAGACCTCTTGCCCGACGAGCTATTGCCGGCCCAACGAGAGCTGAAAGTCACGCTCGATAAAGGCATGGTCTCGCGCGTGCTCCTCCATGGAACGAAAGTCTGGCCACGCCAGCGAAAAGCAAAAACCAAATAGCCGTTACGGACCCTGGCATCGCCTTCGCAGCATCGAAGGCATGAGCACTTCGATCGAACCGTTCATCCATACAAAGATCGTGGTATTGCGTTCGGAAACATCGGCACAGCAAGCCGCCCGCGTGATGTGCGAGCGCGCAATCGGTTGCGTAGTGGTGGCCGACAATGAAGGTGAAATTTCCGGAATACTTACGGACCGCGACCTCACCTGTAACCTTCTTGCGAATCCCGGAGATCTCGACGTCCCGATAGGCGAAATCATGACGAGAACGCTTATTACCGCCGATGAATCAGCAGATCTCGAGCAGGTCATCCGCATCATGGATCGCGAAGGGATCCGAAGAATTCCGGTCATCAGGAACATGCGAGGCGGACGCCAAAAATGCGTCGGCCTGATCACGCTCGACGACCTGATCGCCTCCGAAATGGTCGACATATCGAGCCTGGGCAGGATTGTGCGAAAGCAGCTCGTTCGTCGCGGTTTAAGAATGGTTGAACGAAGAGGCATCGAAGCGGTCTGGAGCCGTTCAGCCGCCCACATGGACCAGTCTTATCATCACTTCATGAACGCGATGGCCGAGAAGACGAGCCTCGAAAAAGAACTCTGCACCCAGATCACCCGGTTTGTGCTTGGCTGCCTGGTACAAAGAATTCACTATTCCGGAGCCGCGCATCTCATGGCTCAGCTGCCGAGACGACTTCAAGAAGACCTGTTCTCGTTACCCCCTGGACCAGATCGCAGCATCACCGTTTCAAGTCTCGTGAATGAAACGATGATTCGCTTTCAAATGGACGAACCCATGGCGTATTCCGTACTGCTGCGCGTGTTGTCGGCACTCGGACAAATATTGGACCCAGGTCAGCTCGAGCATGTGAAAGCCCAGCTGCCGGAAGAGTTCCGAGAGATCTTCCCGAAAAGCGAAAAAGCGCAAAAACCGGCGGCGTAACTTCAGGCCCCGAAACGGATCCCGTCAAGCGGGTTCAGGCGCGCGGCACGCCTGCTCGGATATAGACAAGCAGCCAGCACTATCAGGAGCGCACAAATCGAAACCCCCAAATAGTACCGGTAGTCGAAAGTGACCGGCAAGGTCCGATCGTAGTATACCTCCGGCAGCCTGATAAACTCATAACGCCGCAGAATCGAACACAGAACAAAGCCCAAGCCTGCCCCCGTGAAAATTCCCAGAGTACCGATAAGAAGGCCTTCGGCCAGAAATACTGCCGCAACCTGCCCCTGGCGGGCGCCCATTGCTTTGAGTATGGCGATCTCTCGCTTCTTTTCGAGAACCATCAAGGTCAGCGTCGTCACAATGTTGAAAGAAGCTACAACGACGATGAACGCCAGAATCACGGACATCGCGACGCGCTCAAGACGAAGAGAAGCGAAAAGATGCGCATTCAGTTGATTCCAATCCTGAACCTTGAATTGCGGCAGCAGCGCCGAGAGTTCCGAGGCCACGGCAGGTGCGCGATCAAAATTTCGGACGCTGATTTCCCACTGGCTCAGGGTATCAGCTCTTCTCAGAAACGATCGGACCGCCTGATCACTCGCGAAGACGGTGTGAAGTTCCTGTTCGGGAAGACCGGACCGGTAAATCCCCTCAATGACGTATCTCTTCAGCCTCGGAACAGCCTGCAGGGGACCTTCCGTTTCGGTGGGCGAAATGAGTGAAACCTGGTCGCCGGGAATAAGGCCCATTTCATAGCCGAGTTCCTGGCCGACGAAAATCCCGGGCAGCCGAACCATCCCGGGCCCGTCCCGTTGCACGAGCATCTGCGGCTCCGCGGTCTCGACAATTTGCGCCTGCAGCCGTTCCATCCTCTGTTCCGTCACGCCTTTCAGCACGATACCGGTGACCTTGCGGCCTGTTCGAAGAATCGCTTCCGTTGAAACAATCGGCCAAAAGCTGAGGATCTCCCCGCCTGTCTTCATCTGGGAAACGAGCTCGGTAGGATTGACGGAACTCTTGGGTACGAAGCCCCCCACAAATCCCGGGGCGTCCCGAGTCGGGGTAACCAGGATGTGCAGGTCAGAAGCGGTCAACCGCTTTTTCAGTTCAAACTCGAACCCATCCATGACCGAGAGAACGACGATCATGGCGGTGACCCCGAGCGCGACGCCCGCAATCGAAAGGAGAGTGATAAAGCTCAGAAAACGCGAGTTCTTTTTCGACTTGAGATAACGAATCCCGACCCACCCGGTCCAAGGACTCGCCCAAAGATGACGAACGGCGCCGACGTCCCGCTTAGGGGTTTCAGTTGGCGTGGAATTTTTCATTCTTGTCAGCTCGCGCGATCAAAGCCGCCGCAGGTTCGAATCGTGCCCCGAACCTGACCTGGTACTTCCTGAGTTGTTCGACGATGTTTTTCGGACCAATAGTATCAGCGTACCTCAGCAAGCCCCCCCTGAATGGAGGAAATCCCGTCCCCATGATCATTCCGAGATCGACCTCAGCCGCCGACGAAACGATCCCCTCTTCGAGGCAGCGTGACGCTTCGTTAATCATCGGCAGAACGCAACGTTCAAGGATTTCGGAGCGAGACAGAACACCTGGCTTCGGCTTGATTCCTATGATGTCGTAAATCTTGAGCTCGAATTCCTTTTTCCTGCCGTTATAGGCATAGTAACCCTTGCCGTTCTTTCTCCCGAGTCTCGCGGCTTTAAGGGCTTTTGCATTCAGTTCGCTGGGGGTAGCTCGGTCACCGAATGCATCGTGAAGAATGTGCGCAACTTTTTCGGCAACATCGATCCCCACTTCGTCCAGCAACTCAAGAGGCCCCATTGGCATTCCAAAATCGAGCAGTACCTGATCGATCTCGGGAATAGGGGCGCCATCGGCCAGACAATACGTCGCCTCATTGAGATAAGGGAGAAGAAGCCGGTTAACGAGAAAGCCCGGAGCATCCTTGACGACGATAGGCGTCTTGCCAAGGGCTTTGCTGAACTGAAAAATCGAAACCACTGCCTCGTCCGAAGTCTTCTCGCCACGAATCACTTCGATTAGCGGCATGCGATGGACGGGGTTGAAGAAATGCATTCCGACGAAGCGTTCCGGTTTTTTCATCACACTCTGCATCGTCGTCACGGACAATGACGAGGTGTTCGTCGCGACAATGCAGTCATCTTTGATGTGCTCTTCGAGTTCCTGAAAAACCTTCTGCTTGACTGACATGTTTTCAACGACCGCTTCAACGACCCCATCGACCATGCCGAATCCGGAATAATCCAGCACCGGCGCGATCAGGTTGAGCTTTTGGAGGAATTGCCTTTTTGTAATCTTCTTTTTCTGCTGCTCCTTCTGGAAAATTCTTGAAGCAGCCTGAATGCCTGCCGCGAGCGCCTGGGTGTTCAAATCCTTCATCCTCGTCGCAATCCCCTTTGCCGCGAACAACTGCGCAATCCCGCCGCCCATGACTCCGGCCCCCAGGACCGCGGCATTCCGAACGGGATGCGCGGTTGCCGTTCGCTGCAGAGGCAGCCCGTTGGATTTCTTGACACCCTCCGTGAGGAAAAATAGCCGAATCAAATTCTTCGATACATCAGTGACAGCGACCTTTCCGAATCCGGCCGCCTCACGCGCCATGGCCTTATCCCGTGCCGAACCCCGGATCTTCTGCCCGTAGCTTCCTCCCGTGACCTGAACGACATCCAGTGCCTCGAGCGGAGCTGGATACTGTCCTTTCGTCTTGGACAGAACCCCTTCCCGAGCTTTCTTGAAAATAACGTTTCTGCCCACCGGAGTTTTTTCCATCAATGCACCGACGGGCCCGCCCATTCCTCCGAGCTTCGGCTCTTTGGCGATCCGTCGACCGGCCTTCAGCGTATTCAAGTTCGCTTTCACCCAACGGAAGACCGAATTTTCGAAATCCTGTTTGGGAAGCCACTGCTCGATGAGACCTGCGCGATAGGCGCGTTCGGCGTTCAAGGTCTTGCCGGTCAAAATCATATCCAAAGCAGTCGCAATTCCGACCTTTCTAGGCAGCCGGATACAGCCGCCCATTCCCGGGATGATACCGAGCATCACTTCCGGAAGTCCGATTTTTGCGGCCGGATCATCGGACATGACGATCGCCGAACTTGCCAGCGCTAATTCACATCCGCCGCCGAGTGCAGCCCCTTCGATCGCCGCGACCGTGACGAAAGGAAGATCTTCCCATCCGTCCGCAAGCTTCTGCCCGGCCTTAGAAAGATTTTCGGCCTCCTGAATCGTCTGAACTGCTCGAATCATTTCAATATCGGCTCCGGCAATGAAATTACCGGGTTTGCCTGAGACGAGCACGAGGGCCTCGATTTTGCCTTCTTTCGCCATCCGCCCCAGAGAAGAAAGCATCTCAGAGAATTCATCCATTACTCGGCGGTTCAGCTTGTTTACCTTCTCATGAGGAAGATCAAAAACAAGTCTCCACAGCTGGTCGCCCCGATCTTCGAGTTTGAAGATTGATCCGCGATCGTTTTCATTTGTTTGTGCCATGACCCGAGGGAGCCCCCATCCTCCGTAATTTCGAACTCTTGCGCTATCATAGCAATGCTTGAGACAGCTCTCAATGTACAAAAAAAGATGGGCCTTCGACCATGCTCGTCGAAAGCCCATCCAGGAGTAGACAACCTAACGCATCAGATCAGGGAAGAATCAGAAAACGAAACTGACCCCGCCTGTGATCGAGTAAAAAGCTGCTTTGAGAATGGCGTTGCCGACAGGCTGCTTATTCGGGTCCTCCATCGCGTAGCCCCCAGGATAACCCGCAAAAAACTTCTGTTCATGCCGCGCCGACAGAACTGAGAAGTATTTAAACGTTGCGCCAACCGACACCGATTTATTCACGCGAACGTCAAACCCTGTCGAAAGGAAACCAAGAAATTGCGAGAAATCGTAATCCTGACCAACCACCTGGAGGTAAGCGGGATTCATCTGCGCCAAGATGTTCTGGTCGTAGTTGATGAAGTTCTTGGAATATGCTCCACCGCCGCCGACAAAAGGCCGAAGCCGCGCATCGGGGCCCAGGAAATGAAGCTTCATTCCGACATCCGCCACATTTTGCTTCACCGAGAAAGTCTCGTTCGTCATGCCGGGGGCATAAGCCATTCCCGGATAGCCGGCGAATTGATATCCGGCATTATACGCGACGCCGAATTCACTGAACGAATATCCCAGCTCGAAACTGAGGTTATCCGAAACACCGACTCCCAAACCCATTCCAACCGAAAAATGAGGCCGAAAGTCGTAATAATTGACACTCGGGTTCATCGTTGCAACCCCTGCTCGAGGCTGAACATAAACAGAAACCTTATCCTCATCAGAACTGTTTCCAATAAAGCCGCTGCTCACGGTCATGCCAGCAGGCTGGGCGGCTGCCATCATTTCCTGCTGAACAAACGGAGTCTGAACGACCGGAGTACCTGCCGACGCGATCATCGCGTTAGCTGATCCCGGACGCTCAGTGATGGGTGAAATCACGGCTTCAGTTTTCATCGGCGAAACAGCAACCGGCTCTTGGAGCGTTTCTCCCGGCTGCGCCAGAAGTTGATCGCTCCGTCGTCGTTCATCACGAAGACGTAATTCCTCGAGTCTTTCCTGAAGAACATCTTCGTTCCTGAGCTCCGCGCGCACGCGCTCACGCCGCATTAATTCCGATTTCGAAAGGTTCTGGACTTCAAAACCGGGATCAACGGCCGGAACTGGCAAGGCCGCGCTTTCAACGGCAGGGACCTGCGGTTGCATCATGACCTGCTGAACCGGAGCGACAATCGCCTGAGGTTGTACTTGCGAAACTGGCTCGTAATTTTGATTAGAGACCCGCGCGCGCTCCGCAGAGTTTAAAGTTTGACGTGTTAAATCACGCTCTTCCACCCTAGCGGCGGCCTGTCCTGTTGCGGCGCCAACTCTTGGATCATCCTCAAAAACCAGCTCTCCTCGAGCTAAAGGAAGCATAACGAAAGTCGCGAGAACCCCTGCCCCCAGCGCCACCCCTAAATTCCTTTTTCCAAAAACCTTCATTGCCTTACTCCTTCGTGCAAACAGAGCCCTCAAGCCCTTTCATCAGGGATCCACAGAATGGATCAACGCAGTTATTTCAACCGTGCGCGTTATAGCAAGCAGTGTGCCTCTTTGACTCGCTGGGTCTAATGCTTCGCATATAGATGATTTTCAACGTGTTATCTTGGCCAGTGCGAGAGGACGTTCTGGGACGTGCTCAATCGTCTTGGCAAGACGGCACTGACATAAAATGTCGCACCACTCTATTGAAGCCAGAATGGCTCTAAAACGTGAGTGAACGCCCCGTTCGATAGCCGAATTATTTGGACGAGTTACCACGGTGGATATGCTGCACTGCGGCGAAGCCGGTGCATTTCCGCCCACCACTGAACTTTTGAAAAATTTACTTGGCCAATCCTGTTTTCAGACAAAAACCGTCAGGTTTTTTTCGAGAGCAGAGGTGTGATGAGATTAGATGGGCGACCAGAGATTAGACACCTCGGGCAACGGTAACCACCTGATTTCACACAAAATGGAAGCATTACGCACCATGGCATCGCACTTGCTTTACTCGTCAGTAACAAACGGATTGGTTAGCGGCTAGCCCCCTAGCTCCCCCTTTTACCCCCCTTAGTTAGCCAATCCGTTTGTTCCCCTTACAACTCACATAACTTTTAATAAAACTCTAACGGCGCCCTCTGACGGGGAATGAATGCAGATCCCCTCCAAATAGCAGCCTTTGAAATTCTTGAGACACCGTTCCCTGCAACCGGCCAAACAGTGGTTTAAGGACGGTGTTCAGAGCGTAAACGGCAAGCGCCACCATTGTCGCGAGAAGGAGAATGTACTCTGTCGTAGCCTGTCCCCCTTCTTCGCGAATCAGATTACGGCAGAAACCTGTTCTCCTCATCTTGATCGGCGCCCCGGATTCACCTTTCTCCCGGTTGAAGTCCTGCCCAAAACACGTTTGTAAATCTCCGGCACGTTTCTCAGCTCGTACTTCAGGGAACTCAGTTCGCGAATGCGGGTTCTCGAAAGCCGTTTCGAGATTTCAGGATGTGCCGCCACCAGAGACACGAAATCGCCCTCCGGAGATAGCGCGCATTCCTGGACCCAGGAATATGCTTCTTCGCGGGTTGCCCCCGCTTCGACCAACGCAAGCAAATAATGCCCTGAATAGACCAACGGCCCGGCGTTTTCGAGATTCGTCCTGACCCGCTCAGCGTCGACAACAAGATGAGCAAGGACCCCGCTCATCCGATGAATCGCATAATCCAGCAGTAATGTGGAATCGGGAATAACGACCCGCTCGACCGAGGAGTGGCTGATATCACGTTCGTGCCAAAGAGCCACATTCTCCAGCGAAGCCTGGGCGTAGGCCCTGAGCAGCCGCGCCGCTCCCGTCACGTTTTCGGAGGAAATCGGGTTCCTTTTATGAGGCATCGCGCTTGAACCTTTTTGCCCCTTCGCAAACCCTTCACGAACTTCAGCCACCTCGGACCGCTGAAGGTGCCTGAGTTCCACCGCCATTCTTTCGAGCGATGCGCCGCAAACAGCCAGCGTCTGAAGGAACTCCGCGTGCCGGTCACGCGGAACTACCTGCGTGCTGACGGGTTCCCGAAAAAGCCCGAGACGGGCCAGAACCCGCTCTTCGAAACGAGGCGACCAATGCGCATTAACGCCAACGGCTCCCGACAGCTTCCCGAAGCGCATTCGTTCAAGTGCCCGCCTCAATCTGTCGAGATTACGTGCCCACTCGGCGTACCAACCAAGGAATTTGAGCCCGAAACTCGTCGGTTCAGCGAACATTCCGTGGGAACGACCGATCGTGGGGAGCCGTTGGTGCCGCTTCGCGAGCCCCTTCAGGGTGACCATGAGCTTTTCGATATCTCCGATAAGAATCTCTCCGGCCTCATTGATGAGCAGGGACAATGAGGTATCAACCACATCCGAAGAAGTCAGACCGAAATGAACGTAACGTGAAACCGGGCCAATCTCCTCGGCAAGCGTCGTCGTAAACGCGATTACGTCGTGCTTTGTTACCGCCTCATGGCGCTCCACTTTTGCTGGATCAATGCCCCCTCGTTTTGCAAGCGCGTCGACCCCCTGTTTGAGGGCGCGCCATTCTCGTCTTGGGATTTTCCTTTCAGCCACAAGTTCCTGACATACAGCCATTTCGACCTGCAGCCAGACGGCGTAACGATGCCGATCATCCCAGATTTGCATCATTTCCGGACGGGAGTACCGAGGGATCATGTCGTTTCCTTTCGTCTGCTGATCATGCCTGCAACAATTCTAATCTGCCCGGCAAACGCAGCAAAGCTGAATCAAGAGTTGCTTTCGCCGCTCCTCCGCAATACACCGGACCAAAAGCTATGCACATTGTCTTATACCATCACGCGGTCATCCCTCCCCCGAAGTATGGCGGAACCGAACGGGTCCTTTACTGGCTCGCAAAAGCGCTGGTCAAGAAAGGCCATCGGGTCTCGCTTATTGCCCAGGAAGGAAGCGCGATCCCCCCGAAATACGGTGTCGAAGTCATTCCAATCGCTCGAAATGAAAGCCGATGGCAGGATTTGGTACCGAACGCCGCGGATATCATCCATTTACAGAGTACGCCCGGAAAGGTGCCGAAAAAACCCTTTTTGGTCACCATTCACGGCAACGGCCAGCCTGGAGAACAGTTCCATCCCAACACCGTTTTCCTCTCCCGCAAGCACGCCGAAATCCACAACAGCACGCACTTTGTCTACAATGGCATCGACCCTGACGATTACCAGTGCAAGCCGAAGCGCGGTGACGCCCTGGTTTTCCTTGCCAAAGCGTCTTGGAAAGTCAAAAACCTGAAGGGCGCAATCCGTATTGCCCGTGAATCGAGACAGCGCCTGGAAATTATGGGAAGTCGGGACTGGCCATTCCAACTGCACCGGATTCGCCCGACGATTCGCGGCATTCATTACCGCGGAATGTGCGGAGACGATGAAAAACGAGCAGTCCTGAGCGAAGCGAAAGCCCTCTTGTTTCCAGTCAGGTGGAATGAACCGTTCGGGTTAGCCCCGATCGAGGCGCTCGCAAGCGGATGTCCCGTATTCGGTACGCCTTACGGATCATTGCCCGAGCTGATCACGCCCGAGATCGGATTTCTCAGTGCCGATAGCCGGGAACACGTCCGCGCACTCCTGAATCGTCAATTTTCACCGGAAACATGCCGTAAGACCGTTCTAGATCGTTTCACGCATCACCATATGGCGACGAAATACCTCGAGTATTACGAACAGATTCTGAACGATGGCAGCTTGTCATGTTTGAACGGGCAGGAACCGAGAACCCTGGGCGATAGCGGCGAGCTTCTACCCTGGATCAACTGAGCGGTCCCGGAAGTCCTGAACGATGCGCGAGCCACGCCACGGATTCGAGAGCCGCGACCGTCGGCCCCAGACTTCCAAGTTCGGGATAAGACTCATCCGATGCGACAAAAAGCCCTTCAATACCGGATTGAGAACAAATCCCTTTTTCGTTGAAGCAAAACAGGTTCCCGGGCAGATCCTGCAACTGCTTAAAGCGATAAACCGAAGATAGCTCACATTCCGATTTCGAGGCGACGGCGGCAGGCGCGATACGGGAAGATTCGACAGACCGGAAATCCGGGTAAATTCTGGTAACGTGGTATTCCAAAAATGGGATGATCTCCATAAGCTGCCGCAGCATTCGTGTCGCGATCAGCCGTTGATAAGCGACGTCCAAGGTCTCGGGTTTGAACGGCAGGATTGTGCGGAGGTGAATCATCCGTGAATCAGCCTCTTTGATTCCGTAATCCAAGGGGTCAGCGACTTCAATTTCGAGAGCGGGCGCGTCCTTTTCCTGCCAGACAACCCTGGAGGACATCCCCGGAGGAATGGCTTCGGCATGAACAGTCAAAGCCACCGAAAATTTCCAGCCGGCCGGTCGCGGCGAACGCTTCAGTTTTCTCAGCCAACTTTGTCCACTCGAAGTCATTTTTTCGCGAGCCTGGTCCAACCTGCAGCCGAGGACTCCGCCATCCACGCTGATCATAGTTCCATGGCTGCTGACCTGTACCCCGATGAATTGTCCTTTTTGAATGAACAGCCGGCTGCATTCGACTTTTTCGGGTAGATGAACACCCAGTCTTTTGGCAACTCGTCCCAGGAATTCCCGATAGGCGGTCATGCCGCCCTTGAACGATGCCCCCGTCCGGGCAATCGAAAGGAGATGAACCAAATCGGCCAAGAGCGGGTCGGCGCAGGTATTACTGGCCGCACCGAACCATAAGCCGCGAAAAAGCTCATTAAAGTCAGGTCGCCCCGTCAATTGAGCCAAATCCGACAGAGTATTTCTCCGAAAGAACCAGCTCTTCTTGAGCTTTCCATTCAGATGCGATTCCATTTGGATCTTTTTCAAAAGACTCCCGAAAGCCTGAGGTGAGCCTTTTTTGATGTTCTTACCAGCGGTTGCGGAATCCCACGTCAGACGCGCCGGAAGAGACAGCCAATATTTCAAAAACTCCGATTCAGCCTCTTTCAAAGCTTCCAGAAAACCGGAGCGCTCCACGGTCTTCTTCCCGAATTCCCGGTTGTACTCGATCGCGAGGTCCTGATCATTCAATGCAAACAGTACCCGCGAGCTGGGCGTGATGACTTGAGGCAAAACTCCGTCTTTTCGGATGAACTGTTCCTCGGAACTCAAGACCCCGGCATGTTGAAGGCATTCGGAAAGCAGCCCGTTTGAATGGACGAGTCCTCGAAGACCGATGAGATAATTGGATTCAGGATCAAAGCACTGACCGGAATCGGACAGTCTCGCGCGCATTCCCGCGGCAAGCGGCAAGACGAGGACGGACAGACCGAGCCGAGCCGCGAGGCTCGCGCTGAGTAACGCCCCGGGATGATCACCAAGCACGACCCAGTTGTAATGATCTCTAAAGCGCAGCATCAGCCTCACCCATCATTAACTAGACTAGTGACGAATCCGCTGAAGTTCAACCGGCGTAACGCATGTCCCTTTCGCTCGGCAGACAACGATCGGCTGCTCAAGTACCTCGGCTGCCGAAACTGCGCCCCCCGCGCTGGCGGGGAGAGGCCGGATTACCTTTCGTGCTTCAAATTCCATGGTTCGCGAGGTTTTTCCCACCCGAAGAATTCTTCCTGATGCTTCGATATAGTCGCCCGCATAAACCGGAGCTAGAAATTCGACCGACTCGTATGCCCGAAAAAGTCCTTCATCACCATCATACCGGATCAGCAATTCAGTCGCGACGTCGCCAAAGAGTTGCAACATTCGCGCGCCGTCAACCAAGGCTCCGGCATAATGTCCGTCATGGGCGCTCATTCTTAACCGCAGCTTCACTTCGGGCAAAATATCTGATCCGTGATTCGTCATCCTCACTCCCAGAGAAATTAATAAATTTGTGATTTCCCGACCAGCTTAGCACGGGCCGGAAACTGCGTCTAATATCAAGCCGATGACCTCGGCCACCCTAAGGCTCGCTCCACGTCTCGTTTCCGCCTCGCTCTTCCAGCGATCACGGTCTCTTTTCTGATCTGAATCGAGCACTCCGCTTCTCGATTCGACCCACGATTTCAGCTCAGCATGGTTCCGGACAATCCGAAGCTGCCCGGACTCCCTCAGTTCGGCTATTTCGGCGAATTTCTCCGCTCCGTTCGGTCCTCCAGCTATCGGAATGCCATGAATAGCCGGCTCTATCGTGCTGTGGATACCGTCTCCGAAACCTCCGCCCACGAAGGCCCAATCGGCAGCCGAATAAAGTTCAGAAAGGAAGCCCATCTCATCAACGAGAATGCACGACCTGTTCTCGGAGGCCGATTGAAGCTCGGACGTTTTCAGCGGATCCAGACCTTCTTCTCGTAAGAACGTCTCCATCTCGGCAATACTCGCAGGATCATTTCGATGTGGAACCACCCAGAGCGTTCCTTTCGGAACCGAGAGGCATCCTCGGAAGACTTCCATATCTTCGCTCCAGACACTTCCGAGCACCCCCCAAGGACGACGTCCATTCTCAAAAACCGCAATGAGTCTACGTGCCCGATCACTCCCGGCTTGTGAGCGTTGATAAACCCGATCCCATCTCGGCTCACCACATAGTTTCACATCAGCCGTCGGGAAGAGCTCTTTCAACGCCGAACTGTCACTTGTCAAAGCTGTGATCAAGGTAAGTTTCGGCAGGGCTGAGCCAAGCGCGCGGCAAGCCAGTTTGACTAAACGGAGCGAACGCCGCGCCTTTGCCCCGACGATGACGAGCGGAATTTCAGCTCGCGCCAAGTGGCCCCAGAGATCGGGCCAGGCTTCATATTTTGCCGTAATAAAAATGCCTGGACGGACGCAATCGAGCGCGCGACCCCAATGGCCTTCAGCGGGGCAATATCCAGCATAGAGAAGCTCCGCCGGAGACGCCTTCAGAGCTTCGCGCAGTCTCAGGATGTGGCCTCGCGCCGACTCGCTCAGAATGGAAACCACAAGCTCACGCCGTTTCGAGCCCGATGCGTTCGACGACGAACCCTCGCCAGCGGCCCACGCCGTGATCACCGGCCAAAGCGATTCCAATTCACCGACACTTGCCGCGTGAAACCACGCACGCTCAGCCAGCTCACGGTTCTTTAAATCGAGAAGAAGCCGAAAATCCCGATCCCCCTCGTTCACCCGCTGCTGCGAAGCGAGCCGTGATAACGCAATCCGGCTGAGGGATCTCACAGCCCGCGAGTAAAATGTGAACCGCACGCTCATCGCAGAGTCCCCGACTCGTTCCGGTCATTCGGATAACGGCATCGGACGACGTCCAAAACCGCTTGGGTCTGAAGTATTTTAAGACAATGGAATTTTCTGATCGGCCGAAAGCAAAGTTGCCCAATCTTTCCGCACGGCCGGCACCAAAGCGGCGCGCCCACCATCCGACTGCCTGGACGCCAGGGTTCAAACCCGAGACCGGGCGCGGTGGGACCATAAACGACGATAATTTCTGTCCCGACCGCCTCAGCGAGATGCGCCAGCCCCGTATCGCTTCCGAGATATCCGGCTGCCCGACCAAGAACACGCGCGACTTGCGTCAGATTCCAGGCTCCAACACCGCTCAGATGGGGAACTTCAGCTCTCTGTAATAACTCAACGAGCTCTTTGCTTTCAGGATCAGAACTCTGCCCGAGGATAACAGGAAAAAGATGGGGAATACCCTTCAATACCGAAAAATATTGCGCCGCTGGCCAGGTCTTACCCGGCTTGCTGGAGCTGGGCATAACACAGAGATACGGCTTTGACGGCAGGCGGATTTCATCTCCCGCCCCTGTGTCCAGGAGATGTTTCAGATTCGGCCGTTCGGCTCCCGAGCCGCCTCCGGTTCGCGCGAAAACCTCAGTTTGAGGCCTTGAAAGAAGACGTCTGGGCCAAAGTTTCTTGAACAAAATAAATCCAAACAACGGAAGAGGCTGTTTGGATGACCGTGTCCAGCGCGGAGGCTTTCTCAAAGTTTGCGCGACGTCCAACATACCCCAGAACCAAAAAAGGCTCCTGAGCACCTTTGCCCTCAGCGTGCCGTGTAGATCGATGACTTCTTCATAACGCTCATTCCAAAGCATTCTCCCTAAACGGATGAATGCCGCGAGGCCTGACTTTCGATCAAATTCCCAAAGTCTCCGAATCCGGGGATGACCGCGCAAGACATCGGCGTACTCACGAGCAACGAGCCAATCAACGCCACTCATCAACTGCGAGGATTCGAGAACAGCCGAAGACAGGATGACGTCGCCTAAGCTGCTCAGGCGAATCACCAGCCGTTTTGGCAATTCTGAACTTTGGACGGATTCTGGATGCATTTGTCAGCACGATACAAGATCCGACTCAAAAATGCCTGATTTTTATGGAAGAGGAAAAATCGAGAAGTAAAAAAAGATGGGGGCATCGAGCTATTTTAGCGCCGAGCTACCTCGGTACTAGTTTCGCCGCGGGCGGGCTTAACTTCTGAGTTCGAGATGGGATCAGGTGTAACCTCGCCGCCATAGACACCCCCAAACCTGTGAAAAAG
>DATDSK010000070.1:0-20818 GCA_035291325.1 Bdellovibrionota bacterium
GTCCCCAGCCACGCACAGATGAAGTCGCGAGGTGGCGACCGCCGCCACGTCGAGTTCATCATGCGTTACCAAAAGCATCGGCACCGGCCAGAGCCGGTGCAATTCGACTAGCTCGTTGCACAAATTGGTCCGGAGTTCGCGGTCCAGAGCTGAAAAAGGTTCGTCCAAGAGCATCAAGCGGGGTTTCCAGATCAACGCACGGATGAAGGCGATCCGCTGGCGTTCCCCTCCCGACAAGTTGCCCACCGCGGAACGCGCGAATTTTTTCATTCCGACGCGTTCAAGCCAAAGCATGGCTTCCGTTTCGTATTCGTCACGTCCAATGCCCTGCATTCCCCGCATCCGGAATCCGAAGGTGACATTATCGAGCACATTGAGGGCGGGAAAAAGCGCCTGCTCCTGAAAAATGATTCCGACGCCCCTTCGCTGGGGCGAAAGAAACGTGATATTTTCGTCACCCAAGTGAACAGTTCCCGAGTCCGGAGCTTCGAGGCCCGCCAGAATCCGGAGCAGGCTCGTCTTGCCGCTTCCGCTTCGTCCGACAAGCGCCGCTCGTTCACCTACCGCCAATTCGAAATCAGCGTCGAGCGTAAAATCCTCGATCCGCTTTCGAAGCGCCGCGACTTTGAGCGGACTTTTCGGAAAACGCTGAAACGATTCATTATCTCGCACGGACAACACTCGAACCCCCCTGCCCCCAATAAGAGACGCAACCGATAATTCCGGTCGACAACAAAAGGAGAAGTGCCGAAACCGCTTCGGCCTCGGCAAACTGATACTGAGACATCCACCGCGAAATCACCAGCGGAAGCGGAACGAGCCGCTCACTGTAAAAAAGACTCACCGCGGCCACCTCTCCCAATGATGCTCCGGCCACGATTCCGATCGCGCTCGCTAAAGGACCGCGCCAAAGCGGCCATTCCACGCTCCAGAATGCGCGAAGGCGTGATGCTCCCATCGTGTAAGCCGCATCAAGAAGATCGAGCGGACGCCGCTCCATCACCGGCCAGAGAATGCGGAATGCGACTGGATAAAAAACGGCAATCTGAAGGAAAACCATCGCCGCGAGGCTTCCGGCAAAGGGATCGAGCCAACGCGCGTACCCCACCCAGAAACCGAGGCCCAGAACAAGGATCGAGAGCCCGCTCGGGAGCGCGGCCAAAACGGAAAACGCGGCACTGAAAAGCGGCTTGAACCGCAGAAAACCGGCTGCGGCGACGCAAAGGACTCCCAGTAGCACGGCACCCAGGCTCGTCAGAACCGCAATCAACATGGAAAGCTGCAAAGGCCGCGAGATTCGTGAGAGCACTTCGAAGTTGAACAGCGTCTTCAAGGTATCGATTTCGAAAATCGAGAAATATGGGATCAGGAAGAAAAATGCAGCCGCAGCGCCCAACGCTCCGCTGATCCTCACCTGCCCCGGTCCCCGCCCCGGGCCCCGTCCCGGCTCTGGCGAAGATCCAGAATAATTCGCCAGACGCGATTGCGCGACGAGGATCAATAACCAGGGGAGGGTCGTGATGAGCAGCTCCCAAAAGGCGCATACGACAGCGCCGTTCACATCCAAAGCGCCGTAACGAATGCGCGCGTAGAGCGCGGTCTCAAGCGTTTGAACAGGAGGTCCTCCTCCCAGGATCAATACAAGCGCGAAGCTCATCACGCAAAGAGCCATCACCTGCGCGGCGGCGCTCGCGAAGGCCCACCTGACCTGGGGCCAGATAATGAACCTCGTTCTGGAGCAGAGGCCCGCGCCAAGCGTCTCGGCGGCGGCTAATTGTGCGGGCGGAA
Organism: Bdellovibrionota bacterium; assembly: GCA_035291325.1. Lineage (GTDB taxonomy): Bacteria > Bdellovibrionota > UBA1018 > UBA1018 > UBA1018 > XYD1-FULL-55-31. Next base: position 1,789 of record DATDSK010000070.1, read on the forward strand.
CACCCCACCGCGCCTGAGCGACCAGCAGGGCGATCCAGGGAACATTGTAAAAAACATGCGCGAGAACAACCGCTTTCAAACTGTAAGAGAAAGATCGGGTCCATTCCGGTGAAAAGCCGAGAAGCGAAATCGAAAGCTGCTGAACCAGTCCCGAACGCCCGAGAACCGCCACCCAGACCGTCGCCGCGACAACCGTCGGAACGCCATAAGGCAAGCTCAGTAAGGTGAATGAAACACGCGCGACGCGGCCTCCGCTATCGCAGGACGCGACAGCGCCGATCCAGAGCCCAAGAGGAAGTCCGATCAGGCCTGAGATCACGGTGCTCCAGACCGCCTGTTCAAGGGTCATCGCGGCAATGCCGAGAATCTCAGGGTCGAAAAACGCGGCCAGGCTACCGATACTGCCCATCCGGAGGGCGAGAGCAGCAAGGGGATAAGCGACCAGAAAAACCCAAAAACTCGCGGCAAGGCCGACCAGGAGCCACCCTGGCCGAAGTTTCATTTATCGCGTTCCTCCCGTTGACCATTGCGTTGAAATGACCCTGCCCCATTCGGACAGGACCTCTTTGATCTCTACCGGATCAACGGGGGTTTGGACCAGCTTTTTTGCTTCGGGAAGGCGCTTGAAACTTTCTGGAATCGTGACCGACGGGAGCACCGGGAGCATCCAGTTCTTCAGGGGAACGCGGGCCTGGACTTCACGCGAAATAAGGAATTCAAGGAATGCGCGCGCGATGCCACGCTGCCGCTCCGACCTGATCGAGTTCCTGACGATCGCGGCGCCTTCGATCTGATAGGGCTGCCCCTCACGGAAGAGAAGCGCGCGATAGCGGCGGTTTTCAGAATCGCCGGAATCCCCGTGCTCCTCGTGATAGGCCTGGCTCGTGGTGTAACTCCAGACCAACGGAGCCTCTCCTTTCAAGAACAACGCATACGCCCCATCCCATCCCGGAGTCAGCGTGAGCCACTGCTTGCGGAAAGTTTTCCAGAACTCCGCGAGATCTTTCCCGAGCACCGCCTTCGTGAAGAGAAGAAAACCGAGCCCGGGCGTCGAGGTCCGGGGGTCCTGAAGCAGAATATTGCGCGTGAACGCGGGCTTCAGGAGATCCCGCACGCTGGCCGGCGGCTCAGCTTTCATCTCCCGAAACTGCTTCATATCAGCCATAAGAGTAATGACACCGTAATCGATCGGAAGAAACCCGCTTTCGACCCGGAGCTTTTCGGGAATTGCCACGTAACCCCGGGGAATCCATTTACCCCAAGGCTCCAGCCACGGCTTCGCCCGGCTCCAGATCTGCTGGTCTATTCCGATAACAAGCTGTGCCCGAATATCGCGGCGTTCAGCATCGAGTTGTATCCTGGTGAGAAGTTGACCGGCGTCGCCGGCCGCGACGGCACGCACCCGGCAAGCGCATTTCTTTTCAAAAAGCGGTAAGACCTCCGGCCCAAGCCCCCCCTGGGCGGCGAACGTATCGTAGGTATAAATCGTGAGGTCAGGCTCCGACTCCAACGAGCCCGCGAGTACCGGAACGATGAAGAGTGGAATCAGGAAAAATGCGGCACAGCTCAGTACGAATTCGGCCGTGAACGCAGCTGCGGCACCGCGAGGCCGCGCAATCACTGGATTTCGGGTACTTCGGGGATCCCTGGCGTCTTCACGACGACTCCGGGGTCGCGCTCACCATCATCAAGCGTAAGCGTTCGGGACTCAGCCTTGGGTTTGATCAGGCGAACTTTATTGGCGCGATCTTCGGAATCGACTTCAAAGTTCCAGAGGATTTCGCAATTCTGAAGATGAGTCGTTGTCTCTTCCTGATGGGATTTGATGTGAACAATTCCATTCTCGAACAAGGTAACGTACGCGTTCTCCACGTAGGTACCCTCCTCACCGGGATAGAAAAAAATAATCCGCATCGCCGGTCCTTTTTTCAGAATCTTCACGTCAGATCCTCCCTCAGTCGCCAGGGTATCGCTTCGGAATCCCACCAGACATTTTATTTGATTGATAAATCGATTCATAACTTCCATCACGCTCTGCGCGGCCAGCGCTTTTTCGGTACCGCTTCATCATCTCACATTTACGCGGCTCTGTCGCGATTTCTGTGTCGAATCGCGGCGATGTGCCAACCGAGCATCCCGCTTTGAGCCGTCTGCCATACCAAGTCGCGCACGCAAAGCTATAATCAACTTGGTATCATGTTGCTAGGATAAACAGGAAAAGCTAAAAAGGGACCGGCATGACGGATATTTTCGAAGAAATCAGCGCGCTGAAAAAGAAGAAGAATGCCGTGATTCTGGCCCATTATTACCAGGAACCGGACATCCAGGATATCGCCGATTTCGTCGGCGACAGTCTTGAACTCGCGCGAGCAGCCCAGAGCACCAAGGCGGAGCTGATCGTCTTCGCCGGCGTTCATTTCATGGCTGAGGGGGCTAAGATCCTGAATCCCTCGCGCAAGGTCGTGCTTCCCGATCTCCGCGCCGGCTGTTCACTTTCCGATAGCTGCCCGCCGGACGCGTTCGCCCGGTTTCGCGCGAAGCATCCGGATCATTTTGTCGTCAGTTACATCAACTGTTCCGCCGAAATCAAAGCCCAAAGCGACGTCATCTGCACGAGTTCGAACGCGCTGCGGGTGGTTCAGCGAATTCCGAAAAATCGTCCCATCATCTTCGCCCCGGACAGGAATCTTGGCGCGTTCATTCAAAAGCAATCCGGAAGAGAGATGCTCCTTTGGCAGGGGTCGTGCATCGTCCACGAAACCTTCTCCGAACGAAAAATTATCGAGCTTCAGGTCAAACATCCGGATGCGGAATTGATCGCCCACCCTGAATGCGAGCCGTCGCTTCTTGCGCGCGCGCGCTTCGTCGCGAGTACTTCAGGACTGCTCAAGCATGTCGTGGAGAGTCCGACCCGGACGTTCATCGTCGCGACGGAGGGGGGCATCCTCCATCAGATGCGAAAGAAAGCGCCCGGAAAGAACCTGATTCCGGCTCCGCCGAACCACGAATGCAGCTGCAACGAGTGTCCGTTCATGAAGTTGAACACGCTTGAAAAACTGCTCGCCGCCCTTGAAAATGAGGAACCCGAAATCAGGCTCACGGACGACCTTCGCCGGCAGGCTCTTGTACCGCTGCAAAGGATGCTGGACTGGTCGCAATAATATGACACAATCACGAACGAGGTGAACATGTGCACTGATCAAGAAAGCCCCGAAAACATAAAAGCCGAGCTGGAGCGCCTGCGCGCGGAGAACGAGGCGTTAAAAAAGAAGTCGCCACGCGGACTCTCTTTAAAAGTAAGCGAAAAAGGCGCCGTTTCGGTTTACGGCCTGGGAAGATTTCCCGTCACGCTCTACAAGGAACAGTGGCGTAAACTCCTCGATATGACCGACGAGATTCGCGCTTTCATCGACGCGAATGAGTCACAGTTGAAGAGTAAGGACTGAGCATTTCCTTTGAGTTCGAAATGTCATCCGGGGTCCAGCTCAATGAACCTATCGCGCAATTCGAGCTCGGCACGGAGCGTAATTTCGTCTATCTCGTTCTTGACTGGAATACGCTGAAAGCCGCGATCGTCGACCCGCAGAAGGATCTTACGGTTCCTCTCGGCGCCTTGAAAACACACGGGTTCACGCTGACGGCGATTCTGCTGACGCACTCGCATTCGGATCATACGGCGGGTGTTCCCGAGCTTCTCGAAAGCTTCCCCGGGCTCCCGGTATTCGCGCATGCAGCCGAACGAAAACGCCTGCGCAAATTCAACATTCCGTCATTTAAACCCCTCAACGACGGAAGCATCATCGAGATCGGCGAGCTGCGCCTCGAGACCCTGCACACCCCGGGACACAGCGCCGGTGCATGTTCCTACTTCCTGCGACGCGCAGGCGGCCCGAGCTTTCTTCTGACCGGAGACACCGTCTTCATACAGGATTGCGGGCGGACCGATCTCGACACCGGAAACAACGAGGACATGTTTCATTCGCTTAGAAAAATCGCGCAGCTTGACGCGGAATCGAAATCGATCGTTATTCTACCGGGACACCATTATGCGACGGCTTGCACGGCGCTGCTCAGCACTGAAATCAGAACGAGCCCTTGCTTTCAGTGTAAATCGGTCGAAGAACTGGCCCGATTGAATTGACGCCGAACCGGATCGGACGCTTCTCAGCGGCAAGCCGCGGCAAGCGCCGATCGAAGCCTCTGGATCTGCCTTTGAAGAAGATCCTGATCCTGAATTCGTTCGAATTCGATCTGCCGGACGATCGATGCCGCACCGTCTCGGGTCATGCTGATCGCCTTCTCACGAAAGCCATTCGTGTTCGGGTTGATGAAACTGAAATAAGACATGATCGTACCCGTTCCAAGGGTCTCGAATCGGACATTCCCCTGAATGTCTTTGACCGACTCGCCACGTACCATTTTCCAGTCGACTCGGTAGCTCTTCCCCTTTTCGTAAGTACTCAGGCGATTTTGGAGCGTGTACCGGACCGTCAGGATAAAAAGGGACATCGTATAATCGACGACGGCAGTGACCCGGTCCGTCCATTTCTGAATCCTGACATCCGCCATCGAATCCAGATAGTCCGGCTGAAGCTCATAATCGGCAAAAACAGCGGCAGCCTCTTCAGGCGTGGATGAAACGCGCTGTACGACTGTCACCTTGGGCCAGGCCACTCCGGGAACATCCTCGACCATGACAACTTGCTGACCTTTTTGAATGGCCGCCTGCTGAGCTTGCGTCAGTCGATCATAAATGTCGCCCGCGGAAGCTGATGCCGAGAGCAGGAATGCAAGTAATCCGATCGTGAAATGTCCCATGTGGTCCCTCCTTATAAAAGCCGGGCCTTGGTCTATCTCGCGAAGGGGTTTTGGTCAAATTTTCTTGCCTGCATCCTCCTTTTGAGCCAGTTTTGAACTTACAAATGTCAATAAATTCATGGATTTTTATTCGGATTCAGTCTTTCTACTACGGGCTAGGTCTTCCCATTCAGGCATTCCGATTGATCTTCAGACATCCTACCCTCCTCTTCTGGAGTATCCTTCCGGTCGCGATCACGCTGGGACTTTACGTCTGGTTGATTCGAAACCTGCAGGACAGCACCAAGGCTTATCTGCTCCAGGCATTCGTCTCAGCGGGATGGGACCCAAACAGCTGGATAGCGGGTACTTTGATTATTCTCGTGAAAGTGCTGCTCGTCCTTGTCGGCGCCATGACGTTTTCGCTGGTCGCGAGCGTCGCTTCTGCCCCGTTTAACGACTTCCTCGCGGAGTCAGCCGAACAATGGACCACCCCGCCTTTGCCTGCTGTCCCGTCCCAACCTTTCCGGGCGAAAATGCGCCTGATCGTGATCGATCTTTTGAAAACCGTTGCCGGCGGTGTGGCAGGTCTGGCGGCGATGATTTTCTCATGGGTGCCCGTCGTGAACCTGATCGCGGTCATCCTGGCACTTCTCCTGGTCAGCTTTCAATTCGTCAGCTATCCCCAAACGCGCCGGGGCGAAGGACTCCAGGCCGGGCTTCGCTTCATCTGGAAGTATTTTTATGCGTGTCTTGGCTTCGGTCTGGTCACGGCGTTCCTGTTCGCGATTCCCATTGTTTCTTCGCTTTCGATCCCGCTTGCCGTTGTCGGTGGCACGTTGTTGGTTGGCCGCGCGTACGGGGCCGAAGGGACCTCTCCACCGCTCCGGTAAGAACCGTTCAACCCGGAAAATATTGCCCATCGAGGAGAACCTCCTTCTTTCCGAAATGAAGAAGGGAGCAAGGAGGCTCCAGGCATGACATCTCTACCTCAATATCTCGTCTGCGGCATGGCCGCGGTCATCCTCTCTTGGGCCGTTACGGGCTGCCGCTTCGGCAATTATACTGAAAAAAGCGCACCGGACACGATCTCGGGCTTTTATGAAACGCAGCCCCAGAAGCTCGAATTTACGGTGCACCTTGCGCAAGGAAGCACGAAAACGGTCGAAGCCGCGACGAATCTGATCCCGGCCGATATCACCAAGCTCAATCTCATCATGACGAACCCCGTTCGTTTCCAAGTCACAAAAAACAAAACCGACGCGATCATCGCCGCCGCCGTCGAAGATATCGGATATGGGGTATCGATCGACAGCGAACTCAAGCTGACCTTCCCCCAGGACTCTGCCAAACACGACTGGCTGGATCACAACTTCGATTGTATCGAAAGCCTCTGGCTCGATGCGCCGAACGGCGGCAAGCTGACGAAGATGCCGGAATATCCGATCACCGTAGCTGGGAGTTCAATGAATGCGCGAGGGCGGCTTTCGATTTTCTATCGCGTTAACATTGAATTCAAGGGACCCGGGTGCCCTGACCTTCGGCAGGCGATGTTCGATTGCTACAATGAATCGCCCGATTGTAGCGCGGCATACCAGAAGGAAATGAAGGACAAATTCGAACCCTATATTCATGCCACGGTGATGACAGCGGAAGATATTCTTTTCGTCGAGAACATGGGCTATGAAGTGACCTACGAATAGAAGGGAACTCATGCGGCTCACTCATAGAATCGTTCTCGCGACCCTCAATCGGCATAAATTCGACGAATTCACGGCGATCCTGTCCGCCTACCCTGAATATGAACTTCTTCCGGCGGCTCCGCTTCTTCGCAACGCGGATAAGCTTAAACACGTTGAAAACCACGACAACTATCTCGCGAACGCGCTCTCCAAAGCCCGGCATGTGAACTGGGCCACTCACTATCCGAGTCTTGCCGACGATTCCGGGCTCGAAGTCGAAGCCCTGGGCGGGAAACCGGGCGTGCGGAGCCAGCGCTTCGCGCCGCCCGTCGAGGGCCTCACCCAGGATCAGGCGAATACGGCGTATCTTCTCAGCCAGCTCAAGAAGGCAAGCTCTCGCGCGGCCCGGTTTGTTTGTACTCTGGCTTTCATCGTCGAAGGAATCGAACTCCATTCCACGGGAATTCTCGAGGGGACCCTGATCTCGGACCCCAGGGGAAGCCAGGGCTTCGGGTACGACCCCATCTTCGTCCCGAAAGATTCGAATCGAACGCTGGCTGAAATGACCGATCAGGAAAAGAACGCGATCTCCCACAGGGCGCAGGCTCTCCACCGGCTCGTTGAGCAGATTAAGAATCATGGAATCGTCCTCGCAAAACCCTAAAATAGTCGACTCGCATGTTCACGTCTTTCCGAACCTGATCAGGCCGGATCTGATCGGGAAACTCCCGATCGCGGGGCCCCTCGGCCGTTTGAGAGCGAAAGCGCGGGAACTCTGGACGCCGCTTTCCAGTTCGATGCATTACTCGCAAACCGTTCTTCGCCACCTTCCCGAGTCGGCTCGCCAGAAGCTCGACGAACTGAGCGGACTCGCCCCGATCTTCGGTCTCTTCCTCGAATCAACAGCCTCGGATCTGGTGCAGGCAATGGACCGGGCGGGAGTCGATTCCGCGTGGGTCATCGCGCACCCGCCGCTGATTTCGAACGAGTTCGTGATGGCGGTTTGCGAGCGCAATCCCCGCCTCCATCCTGTCGTGAATATTCCAAAGAATACGCCGAGACCGGCAACACAGCTCAAGTCGTTCGTGAAGCATGGCGCAAAACTCCTGAAGATCCATCCCGCGGCCGACGGACTCCCTCCGGAATCGCCCTTTTACAAGAAGCTTCTCAAAACCGCTTCTGACTTGGGAATCCCTGTCATCATTCATACGGGCTGCATCCACAGCCATCTGCTTTATAAAACACCGGAATTCGCCTATGCCGAACTCTTCACGCCATGGTTCAAGGAGTACGCGCAAACGCGTTTTATCCTCGCTCACATGAACTTTCATCAACCGCACATCGCCTTTGACCTGGCCGAAGAGCACCTCAACCTTTACATGGATACTTCATGGCAACCCGCCGAGGTCATAGGCGAATCGGCGCGACGACTTGGGGCTGACCGCATTCTTTTTGGGAGTGATTGGCCGTTCATCGGCGGTAATCTCGAAGTGGGGCTTGCCCGAATCCGGGACTGTATCGACTCGGGAACGTTGAATGCCGAGCAGTCGAAGCTTATTCTTGGAGAGAACGCGATTAAACTCCTCACCAAGACTTGAGGTCGAGCGCCATGCCGGTCCAATTTGTCGAACTATCAGCTCCACGCATTCACGCGCTTCCGCCGCGCCAAACGGTATTCTTTTTCCCGGTGGCCCCGGTCGAAGATCATGGCCCCCATCTTCCCGTCGGTCTCGATCTCGCCGAAGCTCGCGCCCTATGCCTGCGCGCCGCCGAGCGCCTTGAAAAAGAGATGCCCGGCTGGGTCGGCGTGATCATGCCGGATGCCCCGCTCGGAGTGGAGTCCAATACGAAACAGCTCGCAATCACGGTCCGGGCCCACGTCCTCAGGGACTGGCTGCTCGATGCCTGCCGCTCGTTGAAGCGGGCGGGCTTTATACATTTCGCGTGCTTCTCGGGACACCTCGGCCCGAAGCAACTGACCGCCATCGAAGAAGCCGGAAAAATGCTGATTCGCGGCTGGGGACTGGTTCCCTTCCGGAGCCCGGGACAGGCGACACTCGTGTCGGCGTCTTCCGCCGCGATTTCGAAAGACCGCGTCCGAAGCTCCCCCTTCTGGCCGGACGAAACGGAACACGGAGGTTCCCGCGACACTTCCGTGGCCCTGCGGCTCGTCCCGCAACAAGTCGATCAAGGTTATGCGAATCTGATTCCAAGAAGGAGAGAGGCGTTCTTCTGGACTCGCGCCTGGAATCGCGTGCGCCGAAATGTCGCCGGGTACTGGGGAAGCCCCGCCGACGCAAGTGCTGAAGCCGGTCAGGAGATCCTCACCGGTACGGTCGATGAAATTTTTCCGAAGCTTCGAGCCGTTTGGGAAGGGGCGAACGCCAACCAGATTTTTCGTTCATGGTACTCGATCCTCCCACCCAACAAGGCCTTTTTCAAAATCTGGATCCTGGCTTGCGTTCTGCTGATCGTGATGTGGTTCTGGACGGTCATGACCATCCGCGGAATCGGTTAGCCTTACATTTTCTTGCCCATGCGCTTGGGCAGCTGCTTCTGAATGTGAATGACGATTCGGCGATTCTCGGCCTGATTCGATGGAATCGAGTCGCCGGATGGCGTGCGATTCGGGAGGAGAGGTTCCGTATCGGCAAGCCCCATCGGGCGCACATCCGCACGTGGAAACCCCTTTGACTCAAGCAATCGGACCACGGTTCCCGCGCGCGACGACGAAAGCTCCCAGTTGCTCGGGAATTGCTTGCTGAGGACCGGAACATCATCCGTATGACCCTCGACAACGACGCGAAAACCCTTGGCGCGCACCATGAGAATATCCGAAAGTTGGGCCATGACCTGCGCGGCCTGCGGCTTCAAATCAGCCGAACCGGATTCGAAGAACAGCGTTCCCTTGGAAGTGATCGTCACTCCATTCAAGGTTTCTTCGACCGTGACATCCTTATCGAGTTTGAATTCTTTCAGAATGTCCCGCAGACTGCTTGAGAGCTCCTTGAACGGCTTGGTGTACTTTCCACCCATCGCCTTCGCGGTCTGTTGTTTCATGGCTTCGAATTTCGCGGCGTCAGGCGTCGAGAACGCGGAAACCATGACGAAAAACCCCATCAGCAGGGTCATCATATCGGCATAGGAGACGAGCCAGTTCCCTTCGCCGTCGTCATTTTGCACCAGGATCGTTTTCGTCCGAACCCGTCCGGGCCGCTTCGCCGGCTCTTTGAGCGGATCTTTTCCATCCGGGCCGCCCGCTTTGGCCTTCGAGTCCCGAGTCCCCGGCATGGAGCGCTTCGAATCGTTCTTCCGGTCAAAGTCAGCCATGACTCAGACTCACCCGCCTTTTGCCATCTTGTTTCGGTCAGATGGCGGAATATAACTCTTCAGGTACTCCTCGACGAGCAGTGGATGCTTCTGCTCCTTGATCAGCATGACCCCGTCAACAACGACCCGCCTCATAATGAGATCGTCTTCCGAAACCGTAACGAGGTGTTCGCCCATGGGGATAATGAAAAGGTTGGCCATGATCAGCCCGTAAAAAGTCGCGACCAGGGCGATCGACATCGACGGACCGAGCCGCTCGAAAGCGTCCGGCTCTCCGAGTCCCTGGAGCAACGCGATCATACCGAGCGAAGTACCGACCAGTCCGAAGGCCGGCGGGAATTTTCCGATCACCTTGTAAGTCGCGCCTTCCCGCTTATATTTCTCGTTCTGCATCTCGATACGTTTATCGAGAACCTCGGAAAGCTCCTCATCCGAAAGTCCGCCTTGCTCAAGAAGTTCGAGCGATTCCTTGAGGAACGGGTTCTTGACGGCTCCCAGCAGAGCAGCGAGATTCTGGCCCTGATTGAGCGATTTCGAAATATTCACGACCTCATTGATCGTGTTCAGGGTCTCCTGTTTCGTGCGTCCCATGAGGGCGCGCATGTAAACCTTCAGGAGAGTCATGAAATGACCGATCGGGAAGCAGATCAGCGCTGCAGCGAGCGTCCCACCGACCACGATGATGGCGGCGTGCGAGTTAAAGAACACGGAGTTGTTTTTCATCCCGACCGTGAGGGAATAAAAGACAACGGCGATGCCCACGAGAAACCCGAGCGGGGCGGAAATATTCATACGGAGATCCCTTTCGTTTAAATGATACTGCCCAGTGCGGCTATGATCAACATAAGCTAACAAAAAGGATTGGGCATGGGACCAAATATTCAGGTAAAGTCAAGATACCGGTACTCGCCATGCGAAAATGGACTTTTAAGTGGACCTATCGAAAGAAGCTGACGGCGCTATTTTTTATCCTGAGCATTGCGCCTCTCGCCGGATCAACCACGTTCTTTCTCCTGCTCTACAAAGGTGAAAAGCTTGCGGCGCTGTTTGAAAACGAGTTGACCAACACGCTCCAGGCGGCCAACCGGCTCGAGTACCTCCTCGCCATTTCAAAGACGCTTGAAGTCGATCGGGTACGTGAATCCAAGGATTTCATTCTGCTCATGGATGACCCTTGCCGCGCTTTCAGACCCGCTCCGCCGCGTATTTTCGGCCCCCAAAACAACCCGATGCTGACGAAAACGTCATCGGAGTTCTCGAGCGGTGTCGTTTCAGCGTACTACGAGAAAACCCTCGAGCGCCTGAAACTGCAGCCCGAAGATTGGAGAAAGGCGAAAGGTCTCGTCGAGACTTGCCGGACTTTGAAAGGGAACCTGCCCGAAACCCCTCTTTTTCTCGAAGATGATCCGGAACTTCCGATTCCATACATTCAGGTTCTTACGAAGCGAGCGCCTTCCGACCGGCTTTTGACCATCTCCATGGACGGACTGGGCGGTTCGTCCGGGCAGAACCGGTACTTCATCACCGATCGCAAGGGGAACTTCCTCTGGAACGACGGATGCGCCGGAGATTTGAGCAAAGCGAAGCCCATATTCTCGGAGATCGCGAAATTCGCCGAGCTTGCCACCTCTTCGGGAATTCCTTCAATCACCCGGATAGGAAAAGACAAGATTGTCGCCTATGCGCCGATCGCGCCGGGCTGGGTCCTCTTCTCCATGGCTTCCGAAAGCGAAGCGCTCGCGCCGGTTCGGTTCGTGCTCACGCAATCGATTCTTCTGGCTCTCGGTTCGCTCTTTATTTACCTGCTGGCCGGAAAATTCGCGGCGGCGAGGCTTTCGGCCCCCCTGAACCAGCTCCGCGAAACCTCCGAAGCGTTCGGTGCCGGGAATCTCACCTCCCGGATACAAGTTGAGGGAAATGACGAGATCTCTGTCGTTCAGGGAACCTTCAACTCAATGGCGGATCGTATCGTCAAACTTCTTCAGGACACGAAAGCAAGCGCCGCCATGGCCGCGGATATGGCCATCGCTTCCAAGGTGCAACAATGGTTTTTCCCGAAACAGGGCACCCAAGTCACCGGTCACCAGATGTTCGCGCACATGCAGATGGCCACGAAATGTGGAGGTGATTGGTGGGGATACATCGAACTCCCTAACGGGCAAGGTGCGCCCCTCGTCCTCCTCATGATCGGAGATGCCGCGGGACACGGGATTTCCTCGGCTCTTCTGACTGCCGCGACCCAGGGGGCCCTCGCGGTCCTGAAAGACTGGACGAAGGAGAATCCGGATTTGGCGCGGGATCCCCGGATGATTCTCCGCATTCTGAATCAGGTCATCTTCCGGACCTCCGGTGGCGAGATCCACATGTCCTTCTTCGTCGCGGTCCTCGACGCCGATGCGAAGGAAATGCGGGTCGCGAATGCGGGCCACAATAAACCTTATCTCGTGAAACCACGCAAAGACGTCCCCGGTCAGCCGGCAACGCCGGCGCAGATTAAACCGGTCGGAACGGCAAGCTCCGTGCTCGGCGAAAAGCCGGATGAACCGTTCGATGAAATCGAGACTTTTCCGTGGGAAGAAAATGATCAGTTGTTCCTCTACACGGATGGCCTGATTGACTGCTTGTTCGATGGCAAGGAACTTTTCTCCCGCAGGAGCCTCGTTCACTTGCTCACCAAGCACGCCCATCTCAAGGGCGACGCCCTGGTTCAGGAAATCATCCGGACCAGGCGATCGATGATCGGTGCCATTCCCCAGGAAGACGACGTAACGGCCGTCGTCTGCCTCCGCTCACCGCCCAAAAAGACCGCTGATCCGGCAAACAGCGGAGGCCAGGCATGACCGCTCAAAAGAAACCGCTCATCCTGAGGGTCGGCACCGACATCCTGCTTTTCGTATTAGCCTCCCTTTGCTTCGGGCTTTTCATTCGCAACTCGATCTCTGCCCGCACCAGCGCCGAGGGTGGCCTCCCGATAGCGCAGGTGCAGTCTGGCTCTCTCGAACGCAAAAGATCCGGCATGGTGAGCTTCATCGAGGTCTCGAAGGGTGCCCCTTTGTTCAATCGCGATTCGATCTGGGTCGGAGAAGGAAAATCCGCGGACATTCTGTTTGAAGACGGGACTGAATTAAAAATTCTCGAAAAAACCTTCCTTGTTCTTCGAAAGCAAGGCGGCATTGAGAAGCCGATCCAGGTTTTCACGGGCGAAGTTCGCGTGAAGAGCACGAATCATACATCCGTGCTCGAAATCGACGAAAAACAAAAGGGAGTCGGCAAGCATTCACCTGAACCGCAACCTTCGGGTGGGCTTGGGGACGTGCTGCCCATGCCGGTCGAGAATCCTTCACCCGAGCCCGTCATCGATAACCAGCTCTACCCGCGACCGAACACGATATTTTTCGTTTCGGGCGGCAAGTCCGAGACCGCCGTGAGCTTCTCCTGGCCCGAGCCGATTGACGGAATTTTGACGGTCAGGAACGAAGCGCAAAAGGAAGTCGCGCGGATCAATGTCAAAGCTGAGAAATTCGCGAAGGTCCGGCTCCCGCTTCGTCATGCGTATACGTGGCAAATCATCAACAAGCTGGACGGACCCGGCGTCGGACCGCATCGATTCGAGATAGTTCCCTTCGACCCGAAAGTTCTGAAGAAGACGATGGAAAACCCGTCTCAGCAGATTGAATTAATCAATTAAAGCTCGACACCCCGGTCTCTGAATTGACATACCCGGTCGTCCCCCTCCATAATAGTGGAAGCTAGCTTCCCAGGGAGGGGACACGTTCGATGAATCCCAAAGGAATGGGACCACCCGCCAAACAACCCGATCGACAATCCCCGTACGCCTTCCGCCTCGCCGAAGAAGTAGAACTTCATGAAGTTCTACGTTCGCGCGCGCTCGAAACCGATCTGGGCGCGGCCAAACAGGCTCTTGAATCCGCCCGACATAGAATCACCACGCTCGAAGCAGAATTGAAAGCCGAGCGCCTCGATCAGGAAGAATTGCTCCGTCACATCTGGGTCGTCGAGGAAGAAAAGCGCAAGCTTCTCAGCCAGAAAGAGCAGCTGGAAAAAACAGCCATCGACCAGAAAGCGCGGGGCGCGGAACTCCAATCCCGATTGCAAAAAACGGAAACCGAGCTCGCCGCCTCGCAAACAAGACTGCGAGCACTCACGGAATCGATCCGGCGCCACGAGGCCGCGCGGGCGAATTTCCAAGCTCACGACCGCATGCTTCGTGAGGTGATCGAATCCCTGAAAACCAAGAACGCCAGACTTCAGGAGGAATTCAAAAGCCTTTTGGCCTCCGATCGCACCGCGGTGGCCGAACGCGATAAAGAAATCCAGGCGATGGTCTCTGAAATTCGCCTCCGTTATTCCAAAGCGCTCGATCAGCTCAAACAATATAAAGCTTTGACGGACAGTCTTCACAAGACCCGCGAAACGCTTTCTGAAAAAGACCGCGCTCACCTCTCCGAGATCACCCGCCTCACCGAATCCCTCGCGGCAAAGGAACGTGAGCATCAAAAAGCGATTGAAGCGATTTCCGACGAACTTGCCGAAGCCCGGGATTCCGACAAGAGGAATCTTTCCGAGAAAGCGGCTCTCAGCGAAGCACATCAAGCTCTTCTCGCGCGGCAGGAGCAATCTCTTCAACAAATCAAGGAGCTGAAGACCTCCCTGGAAACCGCTGAAAAGCTCATTCAGGAAAAGTCCAAAGCCCTCGAGGAAGTGCCGCAGCTTCGGGCCGCGCTCGAGGATGCCGGCCTGATTTCGATCCAGCTCAAGGAAGACCGGCTTCGCGCGCAATACGAAATAAAGAGACTCGACGAAGAACTGAAACGCCTTCGAACGGACCCTCGAACGCTTCCTGAAGGCGCTCAGGAACTCAACCGTCTCAAAAACGCGCTCGAGGAAGCGGCCGCGCAGGCCGCGAAGAACGACAGCGCCCGAAGCGCGCTGTGGGACGAGCTTGTCAAGGCCGAGCGGACGAACGACCAGGCCAATCAGCAGATCCAGACACTCCGGGCCACCGTGAGCCGCCTCGAAACCGAACTGAAACAGAAATTCGAACAGGCACTCGAGTTCGAGAAGGAACGCGATTCGCTGCTCAAACGCAACGACGAGCTCGTTAAAAATTCAGAGAGACTCAACCAGGCACTCGCCGAAACTGAAAGCCAGGCGTTGCAGCTCAAACAGGCAAAATCAGTTCTCGAACGGGAGACCGCGCGGCTCCGGGAAGAACTCGAAAGCACGAAACAGCATCTGGAAGACGAGAGCACCCGAACGACGCAACTCAAACTTGAAATCCAGGCGCTCGAAAGGCGAACTCACGATGATTCGGCCGAAACTCACGACGACCTGGTGAAAACCCGGCAGGCACTCGCCGAATCGCAATCGCGCTCCGAAAGGCTCGAGCAGGAGCGACAGTCCCTCGTGGCGAAACTTTCGGAGCAGGAAAAAAGCATCCAGTCCACTCATTCCGCCCTGGAATCGGCCAACCAGTCTGCCCGGCAGCTCAAGGAAAAGCTCATTCAGACGCAATACGAGCTGAGGCACCTTCAGGAGCAGCTCGCGGGCGCGACGGCCCGCACCAGGACTCTTGAAACGGAACTCCATCAGGCTCGTGTCCGAATCGAGAATCTCGAACTCGAAAACCGCGGGATCATCGCGCGCGCCCAAGCCGAAATCGGCAAAACCCGCGAAGAGCTCGCGCATGCAAGGGAACGCGCCGAGCGGCTCGAGCAGGAACGCAACCAGTTCAGGGAAAAGGACTTCGCCCGTGAGAAGGAGCTCGAACGACTCCGGTCAGCTCTCGACGTCGCCAGCCAATCCTCCACGCGGCTCAAGGAATCGCTTCTTTCAACGCAATATGAACTGAAACACGCGCAGACGGAATTGTCTTCGGCGAAAACCCTCGCGGCCCAGTCAGAAGCGGAAATCACGAAGGCCCAGTCAGCACTTGAGGAGGCCAACAGATCTGCTCTCGCCTCAAAGGAAGAATACGTCAGGGCACAGTATCAGCTCACCCAGCACAGGGACGAACTCGCGAAAGCACGCGAGGCGTTTTCCTCCCTGGAGCAGGACCGCCGCGAACTTGCCGAAAAACAGGGCCAGGCGGCCCGCGAGGTGGCCCGTCTTACGGCAGCGCTGAACGAAGCACTGTCAGAAGCGGCCAAGAACGACAGTGCCCGAACGGCGCTCTGGGACGAACTGGCGAGATCGGAACGTCTCAACGACGAATCGAATCGCGAAATCACCCAGCTCCGGAAATCCATTCAGGTTGCCGAGCAGGACCTCAATAAAGCGGTTTTACTCGCGCAAAACCTGAAGAGCGAACGAGACACCCTCGCCCGCCGTGAGGCACACCTTCAGCAGGATCTCGAAAGGCTGAAACAGGTTCTGGACGCGTCGGAGCAGCGCGCGTTCCGCCTTGACCAGGAGCTCTCGGATTCACAACGGCACAACGCACTCCTCAAGGAAGAAGCCGAAAACGCACGTAAGCGGCTCACTGAAGTCGAAGAAACCTGCACCATCCTCTCGAAGAAACAAGCCGAGGCCACCCAACAGATGGGCGACATGAAGAGCGCCCTCAGCCAGGCTTACGAAATTTCATTCCAGCTCACGCAGGAACGCGATCACCTCGCCCGCCTGAACAATCAGTCACGGACTGAAATCGAACAACTCGGAAAGGAACTCGAGGCAGCCCGGGTCGCTCTTCTACGAAAGGAAGCCGAATCGGCCCAGGAGATCGATCGGATCAAAACCGCCCTGAATCAGGCTTATGAGACCACCTTCCAACTCACCGCGGAACGTGACGAGCTGGCACGATCGGGCCAGCAATCGCGGGCCGAGATCGACCGGCTGGTTCAAGAAGTCAAGTCACTGCATAACCGGATCGCGGATCTCGCCGCCGAGCTTTCAGGCAGTAAGGCGCGTTCCGAGGAGCTCGAATCATCCTTGAGCAAGGAAAGATCCGTACTGGACGAAAAGCTCTACGAGAACCGGGAAGAAATCGAGCGCCTCCACTCCTCCTTGAATGCGGCCGTTCAGTCTTCCGTCCACGCGAAAGAACAGCTTGCGCAGGCCCAACACGAGATCAAGGATCAAACAAGTTCCCTCGAACAGCTCCGCGAGGAACTCCGGGGAACCCGCGACGAGCTACGAACGGTTTTCGAAAAGCACACGGTTGCTGAAGAGGAAATCCGGCAACTCAAAGCAACTCTCGCCGATGCGCGGGCCGCCGCCGAAGCAGGCGAAAACGCCCGAAAGACGCTCTGGGGTGAGTTCGTGAACGCGGAGCGCTCTTCGGCGGAATATAAGGGCGAGGCAACCCGTGAAATCGAGAGACTCAATTCAGTCTGTGAGCGGATCACCCAGGAGCTCACCCAGGCGGTTTCCCGCTCGCAGGCGCTTGAGTCCGAACGCGCCACTCTCGCGCGGCGCGAGTCCCACCTCTCTGATGAAACAGAGCACCTCAAGCAGGTTCTCGCTCAAAGTGAGGAACGCCGCCTGCAACTCGAACAGGCACTCGGCGCTTCGGAGCGCAGCTCGCACCTCCTCCAAGGCGAGCTCGACCTTGCCCGCAAGCGGCTGGCCGAGCTCGAAGTCGCGCACAGCTCGTTCGCGCAGCGCGAAACCGAGCTTATCGACCAGGTGGACCACGGCAAATCGGCTCTCTCCGACGCGAAGGATACGAACTTCCGGCTCTCCCATGAACTCGACCAATTCAGGGCACAGGTTGAATTCCTGAAAAAGGATTTCGACGAAGCCTCCGCGCGTCTTGCCCTCACCCAGGAAGAAAAGACCCGGCTCGCGAAACTCGAAGCACGCCAGGGTGTTGAGCTTGATCAACTCCGAACAGCGCTCCAGGAGGCGAATAAGCTCTCTTCAACCCTGAAGCAGGAACATTCAAAGGCGGAACTTGAGGCCGACCAGCTCAAAAAAGAACTTGCGATGACCACGTCGCGGTTAAGAGCTCTCGAAACCCAGGCTCTCGCGCTCGCGGTCGAGGAATCGGAGAGGACGAAGGAAATTGATCGCCTGAAATTCGGGCTGGAAGAGTCACAAAGCGCGCTCGCCCCCCTCACCCAGGAACGCTCGGAGCTGCTCAAGCGCGAGATGCAATTCCAGCTGGAGATCGGCAGGCTCAAGCAGGAACTGGAATCGCTCCAGAAACACGCCCGGGCCACGGAAGCGGAACGCGAGGAGCTCGCGAGCCGCGAATTCCGCGCCCGGCAGCAGATCGATCGCCTCAATGGAGAGCTGAGCGAAGCCTACCGCGAATCCTTGATTTTGAAGAAAGAACGCGAATCCCTGCTCAAAGCACAGACCGCCGCGGAACTTGAGCTCGGCAAGCTGCGACAACAAACCGATGAGAAAAGTGTTCACCTCGAACGCTCACAGGCGGACTATTCCGCCCTCATGGAACGAGAAACCCAAGCCCGGAGTAAAATTGATGAACTCCAGGCGGGTCTGAATGAGGCAGTATCCCTGCTGACGCAAGTGACGGATCAGCGGGCCGAACTCGCCAAAGCCCATGTCGACAGCGAACTCGAAGTCACCCGCCTCAAAAAGGAGCTTTCAGGACTCCAAAAACAGTCCAAACAGCTGCAGAACGAGTTTGAATCCCTGGAGAAAAAGGAATTCCGTTCGCGACAGGAGATTCAACGTCTTAAGGGTGCACTCGGCGAGGCCAAAGCCCAGGCGAATAAAAGCGAAAAGGCCCGTCATGCCCTCTGGAACGAGCTACACGATCTCAAAACGGCGTATACCGAGACCAGTACCGAACTTGAGCGGCTGAAAAGACCGATCGACCAGCTCGGCGAGAGCCAGCAGGAACGCCTCTCGGCTCGTGCCGAGCTGGAAAATGGGAAGAAGTCCCTATGGAACCAGCTTAAATTACGGCTCGTTCGCGAACCCGTTCCTTCTCTCGACCAGATCCACGTGCACGACCGGGTTCACTCCCCGGTTCACGACCAGGTTGATAAAGACGAGTCCCCCACATCCGAGCCGCCTCAGGCCTCTTTTTGACCCGAGCAACCCTACAATAGATTGACTTGGGGAGCGGTTTCGCCTATTTCATTGAAATATCCATGTCGGGGTGTAGCGCAGCTTGGCTAGCGCGCTTCGTTCGGGACGAAGAGGTCGTGGGTTCAAATCCCGCCACCCCGACCATTTTAAGCCAACTAGAAAATCCAATCAGAGAGTATGAAAAACGACTCGGGCGA
>DATDSK010000071.1:0-9959 GCA_035291325.1 Bdellovibrionota bacterium
CCGCTTTTCACTCTTGCAAAAAACAAGGGATTCCACTAGGGTAGGGTCCCTTCACCGAAAGGAATTGGATAGAGCCATGGCACGTGTTTGTGATTATTGCGGAAAAGGTCCCACAACCGGACACAAGGTTTCTCACTCGAATATCAAGACAAAAACGCGTTGGCTCCCCAACCTGAGGCGCATGAAAGCGGTTGTCCGGGGTACTACCCAGACTGTTCGCGTCTGCACGCGTTGTATCCGCGCGGGACTTGTCGTTCGCCCGCTCAAGCGCACCTATAAAGCCGAAACGAAATCGGCCTAAGCGAAATTATTCGATCGCGATCGCTTCCACTTCAAAAAGAAGATCCTTGGGGAGTCGTGCGACTTCCACGGTAGAACGCGCCGGCGCGGAGTCCCCGAAGTATGATCCGTATATTTCATTAACACGCGGGAAATCACTCATCGACTTGAGGAAAATAGTGGTCTTCACAACCGAATCAAAACCAACCCCTGCTTCCTCCAGGACAGCCTTCAGATTCTCCATAGCCCGTCTTGCCTGAGTCTCGACATCGGGACCGGCCACCTGCCCGGTGCGAGGATCGAGTCCGATCTGCCCCGAACAAAAAATAAATCCGTTTGCCTTGATCGCCTGGCTGTACGGCCCGATCGGCTGCGGTGCTAACGAGGTCAGGATCACTTCCTTTTCACGATTTCGCCCGGACATACTACCCCTCCTTGTTTTGATTTCTGCTCAGATGAACTTCCATGGCCGTAATGGCCGCCATATTTACCACGTCATTCACATCAGAATTCTGTTGCAGCACAGACACGGGCTTTTTCATCCCGATCAGAATCGGTCCGACCGCCTCGGCCGCCCCCATGCGGGCCAAAAGCTTGTAACTGACGTTTCCAGACTGGAGGTCCGGGAATACAAGGATGTTGGCATCCCCGGGGACCCGGTTGAATGGGAAGCTCGCCTTCGAGATATCAGGAAAAACGGCCGTATCCGCCTGCATTTCTCCGTCCACGATCAGTTGAGGCATTCGTGCCCGAACAAGCTCGGTCGCTTTTGCCATCTTCTGCGCGAACGGATGGTTGTTCGAGCCGAAATTGGAAAATGACAGCATCGCGACCCGCGGCTCCTCGATCGTGAACCCCTTAACGAAATCCGCTGTCTGAGCTGCAATCTGCGCGAGATCCTCGGCTGTGGGCTCGATGTTGACCGTGGTGTCCGCGAACCAGAGTATCCGGCGCTTGAAGACCATCATGTAAATTCCGGCAAGCTGGAATCCGGGTTTCACTCCGATACAATGAATGGCCGGGCGGATCGTTTCGGGATAGCTTTGCGCGATTCCGTTCAGCAGGCCGTCGGCATCTCCCATTTCGACCATCATGGCCCCGAAATAATTATTCTGCTCGACGATCCGGCGGGCCAGCCCCAGTGTCGCGCCTTTACGCTGCCGTTTTTCGAAGAAATGACGCGCGTAAAGATCAAGCTTATCAGAACCGCTCGGGTCAACGATCCGAACACCCTTCAGGCCATCTTCAACCTCGAGTTCTCTGATCTTCCGTTCGATCTTCTCCGCGTTACCAAGAAGAATCGGCTCTGCGATCGCTTCGTCGCGAATTGTCTGCGCCGCGCGGAGAATCTTGGGATGCTCGCCTTCCGGAAGCACGATCGTGACGCGACGGCCCTCCACATGGCTGGTACTGACGCGCTTCTTTATTCCGCGCATAACGGTGTAGGTGGCCCCGAGCAATCCTTCAAGCCGCTCGCGATAATGGGAAAGGTCGAGAGTGCAACGCGCGACCCCTGATTTCATGGCGGCTTCAGCCACGGCGGGCGCGACCCAAAGCAGCACACGCTGGTCGAAAGGTTTCGGAATGAGATACTCTCTTCCAAACTTGAATTGCTGTCCGCCGTAGGCACGCGAAACCGCATCCGGCACGCCAGCCTTCGCGAGCTGCGCGAGCGCACGCACCGCGGCCATCTTCATCTCCTCATTGATCGCCTTGGCGCGGGTATCGAGGGCGCCTCTGAAGATGAACGGAAATCCGAGGACGTTATTGACCTGATTCGGATAGTCCGACCGGCCGGTCGCCATGATGACATCCGGCCTCACCCGGTAAGCATCCTCCGGCAATACCTCGGGATCCGGGTTCGCCATCGCGAAGACGATCGGGTCTTTGTTCATCTTCTTTAGCATATCGGGTGAAATGCCGTTTTTGACCGAGACTCCGACGAAAGCATCGGCGCCATCCAGCGCTTCGGCGATCGTTCGCTTGTCCGTCTCGGCCGCGAACTTTTCCTTATATGGGTTCATCCCTTCTTTCCGGCCTTTGTAAATGACGCCCTTGGAATCGGCCATGAGGATGTTCTCGATCCTGACCCCGAGGTTGACGTAAAGATTGGCGCAGGCGATAGCCGCAGCGCCCCCTCCGCAGAACACGACTCGCACCTTCGAAATGTCCTTGCCCACGATTTCGAGGGCGTTCAAGAAAGCCGCTCCGCTGATCACCGCCGTTCCGTGCTGATCATCATGAAAAACCGGGATATTCAGCTTACTCTTGAGCTTTTCTTCAATATAAAAACATTCGGGAGCTTTAATGTCCTCGAGGTTGATCCCGCCGAACGTAGGTTCCAGCATTTCGCAAGCTCGAATGATGTCGTCCGGGTTCTTCGCATCCAACTCAATGTCGAAAACATCAATGTCGGCGAACTTCTTGAACAGGATCCCCTTGCCTTCCATAACGGGCTTTCCGGCAAGTGGGCCGATATCCCCCAAACCAAGGACGGCCGTTCCGTTTGAAACAACGGCCACAAGATTTCCTTTGGCCGTATACTCGTAAACCTGGTCAGGTTTGGCGTGGATTTCCCGGCAAGGGCCCGCCACTCCCGGCGAATAAGCCAGAGAGAGATCCTGTTGAGTCGAAACAGGTTTCGAAGGAACCACTTCGATTTTGCCTTTTCGTCCGCGAGAATGAAATTCAAGGGAATCGTCGTAAATCGTCATAGCGTAACGCTAGCATTTGACCCGCAAGCACGAAAACTAAAAAATACTGGGCGCACCTTACAAGCTGTGGCAATCTTTAAAGGAATGCAGCGCCTCTTTCCGAATCAGCGGTCAAATCTGAATCTTCCTTTCGCCCTCCTGCTGCTTCTCGCCATTCCGCGTACCGGTAGCGCGGAGTTCTATC
The DNA here is from genome assembly GCA_035291325.1 of Bdellovibrionota bacterium. Classification (GTDB taxonomy): domain Bacteria; phylum Bdellovibrionota; class UBA1018; order UBA1018; family UBA1018; genus XYD1-FULL-55-31. Next base: position 3,178 of record DATDSK010000071.1, read on the forward strand.
GTCGCGAATGGCAGAGTCGGCACCAACCGGAACGAATCCTGGGCCTCGAGACCCAACTCACCAGTTATTCAACGGACAAAAACTATGACGCGTACGGAAGCGCCTTTTCGCCGCCAGGATTCCGGAACTACTCTCGACAGAGCGCCGATCTTCACGTCGGAGCCGGACTGTCCCAGAAATTCACGCTTTACGGAACCATCAGCTGGGCACGAATTCAGGTCGATCACGAACTCCTGAGTGGCAGCTCCTTCGGATTTTCTGATCAGACCGTGGGCGCCAATTATCGATTGATCGACAAAAAAATTTCCATAGATCTCCAAGTGGAAGTCGCGATACCGGCCTACAACAATTCACTTTCCGCACTCAATTTCGCTCCATTCATGGGAGACGGTTCAACGGATATAACGGCTGGTGGTTTTTTGCGCCTGCCTCTTTCTTCCGAAGCACGTTACCCGATCGAACTCAGGTCCGGAGTCGGGTTCACGAGCCGAACGAACAACTTCTCCTCGGCAATTCCTTGGACCATGGACGTTCGTTTCAACGGCGAACGTTTTCTCGGCGCCGCAGGACTCATCGGGGTTTACTCACTTCAGACAGACCCGGGAGTTGGAAGCGCGGCCGCCAGCCTTGGGACGGCGGGCAGCTACGTCACGAATGCGGTGAACCCTTCCGTGGCAAGCCTTCGCGGCCAAGTCGGCTATCAACTGTCGGGACCCGCGAAACTCACGTTCATGGGGGCGAAAAGCATTTCAGGGCAGAATGCGCCACAAGGATTCCTGTTCGGGCTCGGATTTCAATTCCAGCTCGGGAAAAAGGCAGCGGGCAGGCATCCCGAGAATCCCGTCAAGATGACTCCCATGGAATACGGGCATTCCAATCAGGGCCTTGTATATTACAACAGTTCGGTTCCCGAGGCGCGGGTTCTGCGCGCGAATGACCGTCTGAACCTGGTCAAGATCAACAAAGGTTCCAAGGACGGGCTGGCAGTCGGTCAAATTTTTGATATCTTTAGTTTAAAGCAAGGCGGCACAGCCGGTGGCGGACCCGGTGGACAAAGTTCCGGTCGCAGTTCTCCCGAAGAAGCCATAGCCCGTGGCCGCGTTTCGAGCGTAAAATCCGAGGAAGCGGTTCTGACTATAACGGAGTACTTCAGAGAGGTCTGGATAGAAGAAGGATTCGTCGCCAGACAACCCGTTCAATAAAGCGAGGAGAATAGAAGATGAAAAAACAAATAAGCTGGCTTTGGGGGATGGCTATCGCGGTCAGCATGTTTCTTCCGACTCCAAGCTATGCCGTGAAATTCGCGAATCAGTTCACTGAATTTGAACTTCCGCCCCAGTGGCAATGCAATCTCGAAGGAGCGGAATGGGTATGCCAGAGCAGCAATGAAGCGAAGAAACGGGACGCGATCATCGTGCTTGCGGCCAAATTGAAAGGCGATCAGGACAGCCTGGATCAGTACCTCGCCTACCTGAAGGCCGACAAAAGTTACACAAGCGTCACGGGCAGACCGGTTAAGTCCGTGATGAAGTACGCAAAGAACGTGAACATCAATAACCACGCCTGGGTCGATTCACTCCACTTGGAATCCGAAATCCCCGGCTTCTACACGCGATATCTGGCCACCGTGAAAAGCGATATCGGCGTTCTTGTCACGTATTCCATCAACAAAAGTAAATACCAGCAGTACCTTGAGGACTTTGACAATATGGTCAAAACGCTCAAGGTATTCAGAAAGCCCGGGATGGGCCTGAACGCCAACCCACAGAACTCGAACCTGTTTGACGCCACGAAGGTTCCCGTCACGATGTCGGAAACAACGGTATTCCCGAATTCACAGATTCAGGGCGGCTCTGACCAGAAGCCGGTCCGCAAGAAATCACTCCCGCTACTCCCGATTCTGATCGGGGGAGCGGCCGTCGGTTACCTGATCTGGCGCAAAAAACAGACCGGATGAACCGCGGGCCGGAATTTCTCGACGGACGCCGCTAACGATTCAGCCGCGAAGCTTGAAGCTTCGAAAGCATCTGGCGTGTCGGCCTGGGCCCCACGAAAAGAAGACTTCGCCGTTCTCCGCGCAGAAGCTTGCGCGCGAGGCGACGGACATCATCGGGTCTAACCGCGTCGATTTGAGCACAGACCTCATCGACCGACGCGTGTTTGCCGAAGAAGATCTCATTCATCGCGATACTCGACATCCTCGATTCAACGCTGTCGGACGAAAGAAGAACAGTGCCCTTGATGTTATCCTTCACGGTCCTGAGTTCCTCGTCGGAAAGAAGATTGCGCTTCATCCGCTCAACACATTCCTCGATCAGGCGAAGACACACAGGGACCTGGTGGGGACCGATTGCGGCATAAATCGAAAACACGCCCGAATCCATAAACGGAGACAAGCTGGAGTAAACCGTGTAGGCGAGCCCCTTTTTCTCCCTGATTTCCTGGAACAGAGACGAACTCATCCCTCCGCCCAAATACACATTCAGCAGATACGCGGCGAACCGGTCACGCGAAGCATACGTAGGTCCCTCGATACCCCATACCATGTGCACCTGTTCCATCGGCCGTTCAACCCACCATCGGCCCTCTTTGAGCGAACGAGGTGCCGGCTCGAAGCCGAGTTCCCCGCGTGATTGACGATGCCCCGGACGCCCCGGCCAGCTCGTCTTGATGAGTGACCGCAGGCGGCGTTTTACCAAGTTATGGGAAACATCTCCGGCCACCGACACGATCATCCTTTCCGGGCAATAGTGCTTTCTGAAAAAACGAAGGACATCCGAGCGGCGCATCCGGCGAACACTCGCCTCGGTTCCGAGTATCGGCCGTCCAAGCCCGTGACGACCATAGACCAGCTCAAAAAAGAGGTCGTGCACCATCTCCTCTGGAGATTCTTCGCCCATCTTGATTTCCTGGAGAATGACCTTGCGCTCCCGTTCGAGCTCATCGGAGTCGAACGTCGAGTTGAGCAGGACATCGCTCAGAATATCGAGCCCCAGTTCAAGATCACGGTTCAAAAGAAGCAGATGAAAGCAGGTATACTCACGAGCGGTAAATGCATTGAAATCACCCCCGACCTGATCAACTTCGCGGGCGATGTCCAAAGCGGAACGGCTTTCCGTTCCTTTGAACAGCATGTGTTCAAGAAAATGCGACAACCCCGCCTCTCGGGGTCGTTCGAATCGGGTTCCGGTTTTGACCCAGATTCCGATCGATAGACTCTGAAAGGGATGACGTTCGGTGACGAGGGTTAACTTGTTCCCGAATACGGTTTTCTGAAACCTGGGTTTCGATCGCATTTTTCAGCCAAACCTTTCATGACTAGCAGGATCAGAAGATGATCCCGACCGAGACTCCGACATAAGGGACAATCCGATAACCATCGACGAAAGGGTCGTAAATCCGGAGAAACGCCGCTTCGATATCGGCTTCATACTGATCAAGATTCAAACGAAACCCCAGATTGGATCCCACGTCAAAGGTGAGGCCGGAAACCGAAACTCCTCCCGCTGTTCCCGTAATACCTGAACGGAACAGCATCAGCCCGCTGTAGGCCGCCACCCCCGGGGTCAGGCGGTAACTGACCGGAACCGAAAGATCCACGGTGTTCGCCGAGAGAGTCTGATCTATTTCCAGCGGCTGCATCGCCGTGAAATAGGAAACCGTTCCTGAACTCGAGTACGCGCCGTATCCGAGCATCCCGGCGACGGCCAGCCGGTTCTTGCGCAGGATCTGGTACTTGCCTCCAACGCGCCACCCGGCTCCGTGGTAAGACAGAAACCAGCCGAGCTGAAAGTCAATCTTCTGCATGACCCCGACCGTTCCCTGTAATCCGAAAAGGCTGCCTTGAAAAATCTGTCCTTCTTGCGGGATTCCGTTCACGGGGGAACCAGACGGCACAAAGGTGTAAATACGGCTGCTCTCATATTTTGCCGCGACTTTGATCCGTTTCGCGCCCAGCGTTTCTCCCGTTTCATGCCTCAGTACGGGGGTTGTCATCGTGGAACAGGCGCACAAAAGAGGCGTCAAAAAGAGCCACAACAGCCGGGTAAACGCGGGGCCTCGCCTCATAAGCGCCTCCTCGCCTTCTTTCCACGCTTTTTTAACGACCGCTCGACGAGGGGCAGCGTCTTTTTCAAACGGGCGACGTGGATGATCCCGGTACCGGGAACCGTCAAGGGCGCGGTCGTGACCCCGATGACAATACCGGTTGTCGGTGCTCTGAGCTGAGTCACGGTTTTTCCGAAAGGGTTAAGAATCGCCCCGATCACGTCCCCTTTGTAAATCAGATCGCCGGGCCGGACGTTCAGGTCCAAAATTCCGCCTTTTTCGGCGCGAATCCACTCGCTCGCTTTGACGATCACCTGAAAGGGCGGCCGTTCCTGCTCGTGAGCGGGCCACATCCCGAATTCCGAAAGCACGTTCAACACGCCACGAAGCCCGGCGGTCGAAATGCGGTTCGAGAATCGCCGTGTTTCGCCAGCCTCGAACAGAATCGTCGGTATACCCGCTTCCGTGGCTTCTCGACGCAGGGACCCGGGCATACCTGCCTGGTTCACAAGAACTGTCGCCCCAAAGGCGCGCGCAAGGTGCCGAACGCGGGGATGGGTCATATCGCCTCGGATATGGGGGAGATTGACCCTTCCATCGGCGGCGGTGTGCAAGTCGATTCCAAAGTCGCTTTTCAGAATAATTTCGTTGAAAAGGCGTGCAGCAATCCGCTCGGCATTATTGCCTCTGCGCTTGCCCGGAAAAAAACGGTTCAGATCCCGGTGATACGGAAGGTACCGTGATTGGGCCAGAAAACCGGGAATATTCACGACAGGAATTGCGATCAGGGTGCCCGAAAGTTTTTCGTGATCGATGTCGAACATAAGCCGCCGTACGATATCAGCTCCGTTGATCTCATCACCGTGAATCGCCGCCAAAACGAAGGCCGTGGGCCCGGGGGCTCGACCGCGAATCACTGTCACGGGTATCTGAATGGAAGATGCGAGATAGGACTCAGAGACTTTCAGATAAATCTCGCGGGTTTCACCCATTGCGACTCCAATCCCGCTGATTGAAAAATCGGTGTCACTTGAGTCCATCGTTCATCTATTATAGAAAATTTAATACAGACCGGATAGTTTTAATCATAGGTGACGAAATTCGATGAAGCACAAACCCAGTTCAACTGAAAAGCGAGGCTCCTCGCCAAGGCGAACCATTCGGGACAAGAAACGCGTCAAAGATTCGTCGCCCCGGACTCCACACGACCCCGAAGTACTCCCCGCCGAGCGACTGGACCCAAATCACCCGGAAACGGAGCGGGAGGCGGAGCTGGAGAACGATGAAGAAACCGATACACCTTCCGAACTGCACGAGGACGTGGAGCCCTCCGAGACCGAGATCGCCGAGAGCGCTTCAACCTTACCGTCGACCGAAATTATTGTGGAACGGGAGCTTGTATCCAGCTCCGTTAATGACCCGGTGCGGCGTTATCTGGAAGAAATCCGTCGCTATCCCCTGCTGGATCCCGAAGAAGAATTCCGACTTGCGATGAAGTTACGAGGCGAGGGCGATATGCAGGCTGCTCGCATTCTCGTATCAGCTAATCTCAGGCTCGTCGTCAAAATCGCGCTCGAATACCGGACGTACTACTCGAACCTGCTGGACCTTATCCAAGAAGGAAATATCGGGCTGATGAAAGCTGTTTCAAAGTTCGATCCCACGAAGGGTGCGCGGCTCGGATACTATGCCTCTTGGTGGATTCGTTCCTACATTCTCAAGTACCTGCTGGATAACTTTCGACTGGTGAAAATCGGGACAACGCAAGCACAGAAAAAACTCTTTTATCACCTGATGAGAGAAAAGGAGCGGCTCGAGGCACAGGGCCTCCTCAGTGGTCCCAAACTTCTCGCCGAAAAACTGAATGTCCGCGAAAAAGACGTGATCGAGATGGAACAGCGTCTCTCGGGACGAGGAACCGAGATGTCTTTGGACACTCCGATCGACTCAGAAGGCGGCAGCCATTCGCACCTTGAACTCCTCGCCGATACCCAAGAGTCGGCTGATGGGGTTCTGGAACGAGAACAGCTCCTGGCGATGCTTCGCTCCAAACTTCCTGAATTTCAAACCCTCCTGAACGAGAAAGAACTTTCGATTTTAAAAGAGCGGCTTTTATCCGAAGAACCTAAAACATTACAAGAAGTTGCAAATAAATATGGTCTCACCCGCGAGCGAGCCCGTCAGATCGAAGTTCGGGTCATCGATAAGCTCCGCGAATTTCTAAAACAAACCCTCTAGCAGCCGAAAAAACTTCCTTTACAGCGGCCCAGGCATCATGCTAGTTCCTGACCGAAATATAAATACATATAATCACTTGAGATCCTTTCAAGTCAGTATCAAAGAGAAAGAACATGGCAGGCAAAACCGCAATCAAAGCAAAGAAACTGGAAATCGTAAAAAAGTATGCTCACAACAGCACCAATACGGGACTTCCCGAAGTGCAAGTCGCCCTCCTTACCAATCGGATCAATGAACTCAACGGTCACTTCACCTCTTTTCCCAAAGACCACCACTCTCGTCGTGGCTTGTTGAAAATGGTGGGTCAGCGTCGTCGCCTTCTGACGTACCTGAAAAAGAGCGATCCGAGCCGCTATACACAGCTCATTCAGTCACTCGAACTCAGGAAGTAAGCCCCTGTTGTTTCGAGTCCGTTTATTTTCAATCTTATTTTGATCACAGCCCGAGGAGGGTCTTATGATTCATCGTGTATCTTGCGAGATGGGCGGCAAAACGCT
>DATDSK010000072.1:0-2896 GCA_035291325.1 Bdellovibrionota bacterium
TCACCAGCATGCTCTACCGGCACCACGGCCTCGGCAAAAATTTCGTTTCTTACGATGATTACTTCAGCAGTGACCTCGATGAAGACGCGGTCAATTATCTCTGTCTCGCCAATCTTCTGATTCATCAGATCAATCCGGCGACCCTCACCGTCGCCGAGGACATGAGCGGGCTTCCGGGAATGGCGGCGCCCTTGGAGGACGGCGGCGTGGGCTTTGACTTCCGGCTCGCGATGGGGATCCCCGATCTTTGGACCAAGCTTCTCAAAGAAGTGCCTGATGAAAACTGGAACATGGGTCATCTTTTCCGGGAACTCACTCAAAGAAGAAAAGACGAGAAAGTCATTTCTTACGTCGAATCCCATGATCAGGCCATCGTCGGCGACCAAACGACGATTTTCAGGATGATTGGCAGGGACATGTACTCGCGCATGAGAAAAGACCAACGAAGCCTGAAGGTGGACCGCGGTCTCGCGCTTCACAAAATGATGCGTCTGGTGACCATTGGAACCGCCCCGGGTGGCTACCTGAATTTCATGGGCAATGAGTTCGGACATCCAGAATGGATTGATTTCCCGCGCGAGGGAAACGGCTGGTCTTATCACTACGCCCGAAGACAATGGAATCTCCAGGACGACCCCTCGCTCACCTACCACTTTCTCGGCGACTTTGACCGGGAGATGATCCGTCTGGTCAAAACCCACCACCTTCTGGTCGCGAACGACCCGCAAGTTCGCGTGATCCATTGTGACGATCATGTCTTGGGTTTCGAACGCGGTGATCATCTGTTCGTTTTCAATTTCGACCCCGGACGCACCTTTGTCGATTACGCGGTGGTTTGCCGGCCAGGAACCTACTCACTCGCGCTGGACACCGACGCGCCGAAGTTCGGAGGCTTCTCGCGAGTTCCCGAGAAATTGGATCTCGTCTCCTTCGGAGATCCCTGCTCCCCTACCGGCTACAAACTCTCACTTCATCTCCCCGCGCGAAGCGCGCAGGTTTATCGGTTCATCCCGTTGGCGGAGAGGGATCGGGAATAGAAGGGGAAGAAGGCTGGGAGGCAGACACGGCTCGCCCGGCATCAAAGGTCTGTCAGCGCAGCGGAAGGAAGTTCTTTCACCGGCTTATTGGATACGATGTATTCCTTTAGACCTTTGTTACCCTTTACGTCTCGCGTAAATCCGTCGCCAGCGTACAAATCCATCAGCCGCGCCTTATAAAATAGAAATCCTCGAACCTCCCAAAGCTTTCCTTCAGATTTTTCAAGTCGCACTTCATCAACATAATCCGGGTGAGACTTGCCAACCTTGTCTACCGCTGAAAACTTGGAAGGCGCTTGCTGTTCGATTCTGGAAAAACTTGTGTTCTTTAGTCGGGGCATAGCCGTCTTTATTTTTGAAGCAACACCAGGGTATAGCTTTGCAACCAGTTGCCCGACATTATTCCAGGTCGCTAGCTTTCCATCATCACCTTGGCTCTTGAACACAACTAACTTGAACTTATAGCCTTCGTTCTTTAATCGTTTTATGTAGTCTGATGTGTACCCGATCTTTGTAAAAATCTGATCATTGTTCATGCCCACGAGTCCTTCGAGTCCATCGCTTCCCATTAAAAAAATCAGTTTTCGAGTGGGATCATTACTGAGGGTATCAAATTCACTCGCAGCCTTGCCCTTCAATACTCTGCCGACTAACCCTTTGATCTGAATTTTGCCCGCTTTTTCCGGGCAACGCAGCACCTTCAGGTACTCCTCGGGCGTCGCTATGATCTGGCGCGCTTGCGAGACGTCGCAAACTGTTTTCGTGTCAATCGACGCTACTGATGTCTGAAGTGCGTGGGATTCGTCGACAGCTTGCCTGACAGCGTCCTCTCCAAAGACAACATGGGAGCCGAACGCGAGTGCAAGAATCCAGATAGTCGTGAGATATTTCATTTTTTCAGTTTAGCGCAAATCTGAAGCGAGTAGCATGGGATTTTCGGCCACCCTCGCTCAGTTATTTCGCCGCGAACCCGACGAAATATGTCACATCAGGTCGGCGGTGGCCAAAAACCGATCTACATCACTGCTATGGAGCGCCAAAGTCGTAAAGCGTTAAAGACCGCTTGAACTCCGCCATAAGTTCTCCCCGGCTTCGGCGCTGTTGCCTAGAAGATCTTTTAAACAAAGAACGATGAATAAATATTTTGATGGAAATTTTTGTTGACACGGTTTTCGCGGTTTTCAGTTTCGCCCTGAAAATCGGCTGATTTTGGCTCAAGAGAGGCGTATAGTTCCGCTCCAATCGCATGGCAAAGGGCGCGCGTCCGGTTTCTCGATGATGGTTTTTTCGTGAGACTTATAACCCATTCTCGCGCTGATTAGAGGGTCTCGAAACCCGTGATATTGCCAAAGCATGAAATACCTGAAAAGCCTGAACCAGGAAGAACTCATTTCTCAAACCGATCTGCTCGTCAAAAAGGAACGGGAGGTCACGGCCGAATTGATCCGACATTTATGCGAGATCGAAGCCAGGCGCCTTCATCTCGAGCTTGGTTTTGGAAGCATGTTCGAGTTTCTGACGAAGCATTACAGTTATAGTGAAGGAGCCGCGGATCGAAGACTGAGTGCCATGCGCCTTTCCAAATCCGTTCCGGGCGTGATAGAAGCGATCGAGACTGGGACGCTGAGTCTCAGTGCCGCGAGCCAGGCGCACCATTTCTTTCAACGAGAAGAAAAGGCCGGAAAAGAATATTCCGCGGAACGGAAAGCGGAAGTCACGCAAACTCTCGCGGGGAAGTCCCGTCGCGATTGTGAGCAGGAGTTACTCAGACTTTCACCTCAAAGCGCGATTCCGGCGGAACGCGAACGGATGATCAGCCCGGATCAAGTGGAAATTCGATTCGTCGCCGACGCGAAGCT
>DATDSK010000073.1:0-6294 GCA_035291325.1 Bdellovibrionota bacterium
AAAAGTTAAATCCAAAATTGCGCGGACTGCATACCGTCCTTTTGATGTTAAACGCATCTTCTTATCTCCCTTCCCCTCTCATGTGTCCAATTCCTGGATACATGTCTAATGCTTAGATAGGGCGTATCATGCCATATCGTAAACGTCAACTACTATTCCCAAGACATTTGGTCGTTCTTTTTGAAAACTTCTGGAGTTTTACCTGAGATAGTCGAAAAGTAAAGAGAAAGGCTCTCCAGGAATCCTGATATATTAAAAAGAATCAAGAATGAGCGACAAAAAGCGACCGAGCGATAAATCTGGGAATCAGGAACAGCCGACGTTCACGGTGGACGTTGCGGCAGTTGAAGTCGCAACCATGCCCTCGATTACCAAACTGCTTAATCGAAAAAGACTTGAAACTACGACGACTTCCCTACCTGCTCCCGCGCCCCCCGCCCTCAAACTCGAACTCCCGCCTGCCGAAGAAACTCCGGGCCAGACGCAAACACAAACCTCTGCTGACAGCACTGCCACCGGACAAACGGCAACGGGGCAAACAGTACCGCAGGACCAAACCGCGCCTATTGGACAGGAACACTCTCCACCTCCACCGTTATTTCGCGATGAACAGCCTTCCGGATCCCGCCCGATCGCACGTCATGCAAAGCGACGCGCTCCCGTGCAGAAGCTGATCATTTGGCAGCCCAATGAACTGAAGCAAGGCCCCGATCCTCTCGGAAAAGGTCTTTCCATTCTCCTCGATCGAGGAGCAATGAACGCGCTATTTTTATCCATCGCTCCGTCCGGAACGGGATCACCGGTTCCGCATTTCAAGGCTTCTGCAGCCGTTTTGCCGCAAAAAAAGAAAGAAATCTGGACAGGAATGAAATGGGATCCGACCGTGGCCGTCGAGATGTGGAATCAATTCATCAAAGTTGGCTATATCGAATACGCACCGCCCGGCACCACGACCGACATGAAAAGTAACCGGAATATCGCTCGCGCCGCTTTCGGAATCACACAAGACGAGTGGCTTCTTCTGGTTCGGATCGGGCCCTCGCATGTCTGCCGCGGCATTCTCGCACTGGTTTCAAAGAAGAGCCTGATTCCCGTTCTTTCGCTCGCCTTGCCGCATCTGACCGCTTCGGTTCAAATGTCCTGAACCGCCTGAAGCGCCTAAAGCGAATCTTCCTGAACCGCGATTTCGAGATCCCGCTGATCCGCTGCTCCCGTCGCCGAAAACTCCAGCCGGATTTGCCAGACGCGCCCCGACTTCCTGACCTGAGCGTCAAATTCCGGCCACAGAGACAGCCACTCGGAAATCACAATGAGCTCCCGCTCCCAGTAGTAGGATGGAATTCCCGCGTCATCGATTTCAGCTCCTGATTTGATCCTGTAGAAATCAATGTGAACGACGCCTCCGACAGGCGCGTCGTACTCATGCGCGATCGCGAACGAGGGACTGCCTTCGGGTGGCTGCCTGATCCCGAGACTCAAAAGTAAAGCGCGGGCAAACGTGGTCTTGCCCGAACCCATCGGCCCTTCGAGGATAACGCGATCACCGAGTTTGAATTCGCGGGCTAAGTCCGCGGCGGTCGAGACGAGGACTGCCTCAGAGCAGTCGCGCACGACCTTCAACGGGCGAAGTGGGTTCGGGGACTGTTTTGATTTCTTTGAAGGCATTTCCAATATTCTCGATAATGTCAGGCGCAGTCATACTGCGATGACCGAACTGTTTTGCCGCGAAGTCCCCTGCAAAACTGTGCAGGTAAACCCCAAGGAGCGTTCCCTGAAACGGATCCATGCGCTGGCCGATCAGACCTCCGATCATTCCGGCGAGGACGTCACCGCTTCCGGCGGTTGCCATCCCGTCATTCGGGTAATGATTGAGGTAAAGCACGTTGTCCGCGGAACCGATCAAACTCGCGGCTCCTTTCAAAACGACGATCGCATGGGTCATCGCCACCGCATCCCGAACGGCTTTGGCCGGATCGCTCCGAATGGCCTCGACCGACATCCCGAGCAGCCGGGACATCTCACCCGGATGTGGGGTGAGCACAACGGGGTTGCGGCGCTTGATCAGGAGGTCGTGCATGTGATGCGTCGAAATGACGTTCAGCGCGTCGGCATCCATCAGAACCGGTCCTTCGTAATGCGTCAGAAGACCTTCGACAAGAAACTTGGCCTCGGGCCTCTGGCCCAGACCCGGGCCGATCACGACCGACGAATAGGTCGGCAAATTGCGCTTGTAAGCATCATTTTGGGACCCGTTCAGTTCAAGACTGACGGCCATGGTTTCGTCCGGAATCTTCCCGATCAACGTGTCAAAACAATCCGCCCAGGTCGCGACCGTAACCAGCCCCGTTCCCATTTTGTGGCAGGCCCGCGAGGCCATCGTAATCGCGCCGATACGGCCGGGGCTCCCGCCCACGAGCAGCGTGTGGCCGAACGAGTTCTTGTGCCCATAGCGGTCGCGCTCCGTAAGGAGCGCCGCCATCGGCCCTTTGGTGAGCAGAAACTTATCGCCTTCTTTTCTGAATCGCGGCGGCAACGATATATCGAGATTTACGAGTTCCCCTCGGCGAGGGGCTCCCGGCGGCAGAAAATGGCCGAGCTTCGGGAACCCGAAAGACACGGTCATTGTGGCCATGATCGACGTCCCCTTGATCGCTCCCGTGTCGCCGCTCACACCGCTCGGAATATCGAGTGAAACGACTTCGTGGCACTTCAGGGCGTTAATCATTTCGACAACATCGTAAAAAATCCCTTCCAGGTTGCCCCGAAGACCTGTTCCGAGAATTCCGTCGATGATGGTGAAAGGGCCCGGCGAACTGCTGAAAAAAGCCTCCAAATCCGAAGACGCTTCGAGATAAGTCATTTTCGCGCGCATCTTCTTCAGGATTTGAAAATTCTTGAGTGACGCTCCCTTATAACCCGCTTCATTCTCGAGGTGGAATATCCTGACCCGCCTCTCAAAACAGAGGAGCCTTCTTGCGACGACGAAGGCATCGCCGGCGTTATTCCCGGTTCCGGCAAAGACGAGGATCTCGGAAACTTTTCCGGCATTGGGAAAGCGGTCAATAATCGCCTGCGCCGCGGCTCGTCCGGCATTCTCCATCAAAATGCTCGCATCCAGGCCGTAATCACGATCGGCGACCTCGTCGAGTTCCTTCATTTCACTCGCACTGCAGATTCTAAGGGGCGCGGGGATCAACATAATTAGCCTCTTTTCGAGCCTCAGGGGGCCCAGATGGACGACAACATTTCCCGGACCGCTCTTTCCATGCCCACGAGAACAGCGCGGCAGATAATCGAGTGTCCGATATTATATTCTTCAATCAGCGGGAGATGGCTCGGCTCGGCGCCAGGCTCATCGGGAACTTCAAGCGCGGCAACGGGCCGCACGTTCTCATAATCAAATCCATGGCCCGCGTGAACGCCGAGGCCGAGTTTTCTGGCCATAAGAGCTGCTTTGCGCAGGCGTTCGAGTTCCGACTTCGTCGTCGCGGCCGAACGGGCACCGAAGGCGCCTTGCGCGGCAAGGCAGTATCTCCCGGTGTGAAATTCGACAGCATCCGCGCCGAGCGATTTGCTGGCGCGGACTGATTCCACGCTCGGTTCAATAAAGCAGCTCACTTTGATCCGGGCTTTCTTCAACCTCTCGATCGCATGACCCACGCGCTTCTTGTTTTTGAGAAGATCAAGGCCGCCCTCTGTCGTGACTTCGCGGCGTTTTTCGGGAACGAGACACGCCCAATCCGGCCCGGTCCTGACGGCGATCCGGACGACCTCGTCGGTCGCCGCCATCTCAAGATTGAGCGGAACACGAAGCTCAGCCCGAAGTCGTTTGACGTCTTCGTCCCGGATGTGACGGCGATCTTCCCGGAGGTGGACCGTGATCTGATGAGCACCGGCCGCTTCGACGAGCCGTGCGGCTTCAAGAACATCAGGGTACGGAGTTCCCCTGAGCTGCCTTAAGGTCGCGACGTGATCAATATTCACGCCCAGGGTGGCCAAATTGCCCGGTTTCTCCGTGTTCATAACTTATCCCAAAACCCGCTGAATACTTGCCGCGATGTTGCGCGCGATCTCCTGTACCTGTGGCAAATCCTCGCCCTCGACCATCACCCGCGCGAGCGGTTCAGTCCCGGAGTAGCGGACAAAAACCCGCCCCCGCTGATTCAGCTTGCTCTCGCCGACCGAAATCGCATGGGCGATGTCGGGTTGGCTCTCGAAGGGTTCACGGCGCGAAACGCGAACGTCCTCCCGAACTTGCGGGAAAAGCCTGATGGATTTCTTCAGCTCCGAAAGTTTCTTACCCGTCCGCCGCATCGCTTCGAGGACCTTCAGCGCGGCAACAATCCCGTCACCGGTCGTCGACTGATCCAGGAATACGACATGCCCGGATTGCTCGCCTCCGAGACAGTAGCCGTTCTTTCTCATCGCATCGACAACGTAGCGATCTCCCACCTGGGCGCGAACCATCGAAATCCCGCGTTCCCTGAGGCTCAGTTCCAAACCGATGTTGGACATCGGAGTCGTTACGACCGTGTTCCGCCGCAGAGTCCCCTCTTCGGCCATCTGAAGCGCGCAGAGCCCGATAATTTGATCGCCATCCACGATTTCGCCGTTTTCATCGGAAAGAATGCACCGGTCGCCATCCCCATCCAGCGAAATCCCGATGTCGGCCCGGTACTCGACCGCCGCGCTCGCGACGAGTTCGGGGTGGAGCGCGCCGCACTTGTCGTTGATGTTCAAGCCATTCGGAGAAACGCCCTTTTTGATCACCTCCGCGCCGAGTTCCTCGAATACAAGGGGCGCGACTTTGTATGCTGCTCCATTCGCGCAATCGAGCGCGATCCGGACGCCGAGAAGATCCAGATCCTTGGGGAAGAGGCTTTTCAGGAATACGAGATAACGCCCGTGGACGTCGTCAATTCGGTAAGCTTTGCCGACCATGTCCGCCGTGGGTCTGAAGCGGTCGATCTCCTTGGAATAGACGAGCCTCTCGATTTCGGCCTCGAGCTCGTCAGGAAGCTTGTACCCGTCAGCCGAGAAAATTTTGATTCCGTTATCGTAATACGGATTATGCGAAGCGGAAATCATGACGCCCGCGTCCGCCCGCATGCTTTGAGTGACAAAGGCCACCCCCGGCGTCGAGAGCGGACCGATCAGAATCACGTCCGCGCCCATTGAGCAAATTCCGGAAGCGATCGCCTGCTCCAGCATATAGCCTGAAAGTCGCGTATCCTTGCCGACGACAATTTTTGCCCGCCTCACCGGACGATTTGATTCAAGTGGTTTCAATCCAACCGGGACGGAGCTCTTCACGAGCGGCACGGCCTGGCTCCTCAGAACGTGGCCGACGGCCCGACCGACCGCCATCGCGATTTCACCGGTCATCGGAAATTCATTCGCAACGCCGCGGATACCATCCGTTCCAAACAGCTTTTGAGGTTTTTGAGACATGAGGACTCTCCCTTAAATTTCAACTCCGCCCGAGTACTTTCATAAAAGAAAGTCCCGCCTGGCGGATACCGTTCGGCGATTGAAATCCCAAATGTCGCGGTCACCACGCGTCAATACAGGGTAACCTTGACGTGATCCGGAATGATTTTCACCAAACCGACCCCGCCGGGGAGTGTCACCTTGGGAACGACAGTGTACTTTCCCTTCGGCTTCCCGGTGAGATCCACGACAGCGTAAACATTACTCCGGTCCAGCAGTTTGAGGTCTTTCAGATCGGCCCGGACCAGGACTGTAACGCCCTTTTCTTCAACACGTACTTTATATGGAGAGAGGACACGGATGTCCACGTTCTTGATGCGGAAATTAGCAGAAACGGGTTCGATTTCGACCAGAACCCGGGGCAGTGGCCCGTCCAGCTGAACATTGTGCCGCGAGAGATCGATGGCGACCTCGCGATCGAGGGTCTGCTTCAGGTTCGAAACATCCACCGGCATCGTTCGAAGCTCGGTGATACCGTCCACCCGCGATTCAGGGCCTTTGATCCGTGCAACCTCTGGCTTAACCTCGGTTTTAACCAAGCGATACCCTTCAGGCGGAGCTCCACGGATTTCCACCCGGACGGGAACATCCCGTCGCTTCACCATCTCGATCCGGATCGGGATGGACGCGGGGATAATCTGCAATACTTTGACTCCGATCGGGACCCGGATGTTGTCGGAGAAGAAGCGATAGGTGACCAGACCAGGTTTCGCCCCCGCCAGATTGACCCGGATCGGATCTTCACGGCGATCCAGAATGGTCCTCAAGAACGCCTTCGGACCCGATAACCTGAATGCGATATGG
>DATDSK010000074.1:0-20346 GCA_035291325.1 Bdellovibrionota bacterium
CGGTCTTTGTGTCTAGAACTTTTTCGTGATGATGTCCTTCAGGCTGGGTTTCGAAATCTCATCGAGGGCATAACGAACCCTGACGGTCGGTTTCGAGATCTTCACGATACGAGTGAGGTCGATCGGAGTGGCGCAAATGACGACATCGCATTCAACGCGGTTGATCGTTTCCTCGAGATCGGTGATCTGCTGCTTGCCGTAACCCATTGCCGGAAGAAGTGTCCCGATTTCGGGGTACTTCTCGAAGGTCTTCGTGATTGAACGAACCGTCCATTTTCTTGGATCCACAAGACTCGAGGCGCCGAAGCGTTTTGCCGCCACGACCCCCGCTCCATATTTCATTTCACCATGGGTCAGGGTCGGACCGTCCTCCACGACCAGCACTCGCTTTCCTTTGACCATTTCGGGTTTATCGAGGTCGATCCTGGAGTTCGCCCGGATGATCGTCGCGTTCGGATTGTACTTGCGGGCATTGTTTTCGATAATTTCGACGTTTTTCGGATCAGCGCTGTCCACTTTGTTGATGACGATCACATTCGCGCGCAGGAAATTCGTCATTCCCGGATGATACAGAAGCTCGTGATTCGGGCGATGAGGATCGACAACCACGATTTCGAGATCCGACTTGTAGAATGGCGTATCGTTATTTCCGCCGTCCCAGAGGATTACGTCGGCTTCCTTTTCGGCCTGACGGACGATTTCCTCGTAATCAACACCGGCATAAATCACGCGTCCGGCGTCAACATGAGGCTCATACTCCTCCATCTCTTCGATCGTGCACTTGTAACGATCGAGATCGGCCTTCGAACCGAACCGCTGGCACTTTTGCTCAACGAGATTGCCGTAAGGCATGGGATGCCGGATTGAAACGACCCGTTTTCCCATTCCGCTCAGAACGTTAGCGACGGCAAGCGTCGTTTGCGATTTTCCGCATCCTGTCCGGACGGCACAGATCGAAATGACGGGCTTTTTGGACTGGATCATCGTTTTCGTCGGAGAAAGCATGGAATAGCTCGCGCCCGCCGCAAGCGCAATCGATCCGAGCTGCATGACATGTCCGTGCGTGACGTCGGAATAAGCGAAAACCACTTCATCCACGTTCTTCTCTTTAATCAACGAGGCAAGGCGTGACTCGTCGACAATCGGAATGCCGTGGGGGTAGCCCGGCCCGGCAAGTTCGGAGGGATAAACACGGCCGTCGATGTCCGGGATCTGGGTTGCCGTGAAAGCCACGACTTCGTACTCCGAATTATTGCGATAGACCGTATTGAAATTATGGAAATCGCGTCCCGCTGCCCCGCAGATGATGATTTTCTTTTTTGCCATTTTGAACCCTCCAGAAGTTCGGCCAGAAGTTCGGCTAGAAAGTTGGTTCACAACTTTGAAGCCTTTTTCCCCTGAAATTTTGCGTAGAAGTCCAGACAGCTTACCCCATAAAGCCCACTTTTCAAGCTTTCCGCGAACTCTTTTGGTCCGCATAACGCCACAAGTCAAGCCGGGGGTTTCCCGAGCGAAAAAGGCTCCTATCAGCCGGCCAGACGCGTGATATGCTGAGAGACTCAACATCGCAAATAAAAGGACGGATCATGAAGATCGGGATTATTGGACTCGGAAAGATGGGCGAAACCATTGTACAGGGCTTGAGACGCTCGCCAGACGCGCATGCGCTCTCGCTTGCTGGAACGACACGATCAGCGGAAAGCGCTGCCGAAGCTTCCAAGCGACTCGATATCGAATGCCACACCGACAACCAGAAACTCGCGACGGCATCCGATATCATCTTGCTCTGCGTAAAGCCGCATCAAGCGGAAAAGGTCCTCAGATCGATTTCCGAGCAACTGAATTCAAGGAAACTTCTCATCTCAATTGTGGCTTCGATTACCACCGAACAACTCCATGAGTGGTCGGGGAAAACGCCCGCAGCAATCATTCGGACAATGCCGAACACCCCGTGCCTCATTGGCGAGGGAATGACTGTCCTCTGTGCGGGCCCGGGGGCGGAGCAAAACCATGTGGCGAAGGCAAAACAGATTTTCGAGACAGTCGGCAAAACAGCCGTGATCGAAGAATCCCTGATGGATGGCGCGACCGGGTTGAGCGGATGCGGTCCGGCTTACATCTATCTGATCATCGAAGCACTCAGTGAGGCCGGCGTTAAAGTTGGATTGCCGAGAAAAACAGCGACCCTCCTCGCCGCGCAAACCCTGCTTGGAGCCTCCAAAATGGTTCTGGACCGCGCCGCGCATCCCGCCGCCCTCAAGGACGAGGTCACGACTCCGGCAGGA
Organism: Bdellovibrionota bacterium; assembly: GCA_035291325.1. Lineage (GTDB taxonomy): Bacteria > Bdellovibrionota > UBA1018 > UBA1018 > UBA1018 > XYD1-FULL-55-31. The sequence goes on from DATDSK010000074.1 coordinate 2,286, forward strand.
TGCACGATCGACGGGCTCATGGCCCTTGAAGAAGGCAAACTCCGTGTCACCCTCATCAAAGCGGTGCTTGCCGCCGCCAAACGGAGCAAGAGCTTACGTGGATAAACTCAGTAACTCCTACTGCGATCGAATTGTGTCGCTGGCCGGGACAGGATAACCTGGTCATCATCATGATCACTCTGATCATTCTCATCGCCGCGCTCGGATTCCCGCCGCTGCCTGAATTCCCGCTCGTAAGCATCTCCGCGGCGGGCACGCCCAAAGACTCCCAACGGCTTTCCAGACTCGAGGAAACCGAGCCGTGCACCTGGGAGGGACTTCGCGTGCCGCTCAAACCGGGGACCACGGGGATTCTGTGTAAAAATGGGAAACTTCTTCTTTCCCAAAATGCCTGGATACCGGAGTCCTGTACGATTCCCGCGCTGGACGAGCGCGCAGAGTTCAGTCTCCGAACGACCGCGACCGGCTCCCATTCCGTCAGCTCCGCGGGAACTATTCTCGCCGGCCCTTCGTATTCTCCCGACGGACGCACGATCGAAGCGTTGGGGAATAAGGTCAGCTTGACGACGCACTACGACCCCAAAAACGGGACCTGGACCTTGACCGCGGTGGCCGGCCAGCCACTTCGCCAGCTTCGGAGGATTGTCGGGACCTGCTCGGCAGGAAAGTATAACCGCTGAATGGCCGAAATAGTCCTGGGCACGATCACCGCGAAATATGTTCACCCCTCCCTTGGCCTGCGATATTTGCTCGCCAACATGGGTTCGCTTCGCGAACGGACACGGCTTTTGGAATTCACGCTCTCGACCCCAAGTTCTGAGATCGCCTCGCGGATACTCGCGGAGCACCCCAAAATAGTCGGCCTCGGCGTCTATATTTGGAATGCATCGAAAACACTCGAACTCATGAGTTTACTCAAGAATCAGGACCCCACATTGAAGATCATTATCGGGGGCCCAGAGGTCAGCTATGAATTCGAGCATACCGAACTATTCAAGATAGCCGACCATCTGATCTGCGGCGAAGCCGACCTGAAGTTCGGTGAGCTCTGCGACCAGATTCTGCGCGCCGACCATTCTTCCCAGGGACTGCCCAAGGTGTTTCTGCCGTCCACCCCCGATCTCGAAAACCTGAAATTCCCTTACGAGCTTTATACGGACGACGATCTTAAGAACCGGCTCGTTTACGTTGAGGCCTCGCGTGGCTGCCCGTTCGGGTGCGAGTTTTGCCTTTCGTCGCGCGACTCCAAGGTTCGCGCATTTGCGCTGGAGTCATTTCTTTCTGAAATGAGAAGTCTTCTCGCACGCGGCGCGCGCAGATTCAAATTTGTCGATCGGACATTCAACTTGAACCCGAAAACGACTGCCTCGATCCTCGGGTTCTTGCTCGAGTACGCTCATCTCGGGATCTTTTCTCATTTCGAAATAGTTCCCGACCGCGTGTCTGAAGATCTCATCTCTTTGGTCGCGAAGTTTCCCCATGGAACCCTTCAATTTGAAGTAGGTGTGCAGACCCTGAATTCCGAAGTCGCAGACCGCATCGGACGAAAGCAGGACCACAGAAGCGCGATCAAAAATATTGAGCTTTTACGGAAAACCTCCCAGGTTCTTCTTCACGCTGATCTGATTTTCGGTTTGCCTGGCGAGGATACCAAAAGCATCGCTGACGGCTTCGATCAGCTGATGACCATCGGCCCGCACGAACTTCAGGTCGGAATTCTAAAGAAACTCAAGGGAACAAGTTTGGCTCGCCACGACGAAGCGTGGGGCATGGAGTATTCCAAAGCACCTCCTTACGAAATTATGCAGACCAAACTGCTCGATCGGCGAACAATGGATCGTCTCAAGACGTTCGCCAGATATTGGGAGCTTTTTTATAACCGTGGTCAGCTGAATGCCTCGATGGCCGCCTTCATGCGGGCGAGTTCCGCGCAAGGCGGCTTATTCCGGTCTTTTCTTTGCTTCTCGGATTGGCTCCACTCCGTGGTTCAGAAGACCCATCATCTCTCACTCGAGGAACGCCTGAGCAGATTGGGGCAATACCTCCTGAAGCTGGGGATTCCAAAAGATGAAGTTCTCACGCTTCTTAAGACCGACTATTTTTCGGTCCCGGGACGAAAAGCTCGTGACCTCCTGTAAAATGCCCAGCAATCCGCTGACCGCAACCGGTACAATTGCCACCATTCAGTTTCAGCGATCCGATTCTGAAACCGTCTCGTTTAATCACCGGTTCCAGGCAATTCGGACAGAAAGTGGCCGATCCAACCGGGTCCGCGACGTTACCGGTGTAAACGTATTTCAAACCGTTTCCAATCGCGATTTCCCGGGCACGTGACAGAGTGGCCGCCGAAGTGGCGGGGTACTCCCACATTTTGTACTCGGGATGGAAGGCGGAAAAGTGAACTGGTACATGCGGTCCCAAGTTACTGGCAATCCAGACCGTCATATCCTCGAGCTCCTTCTTGGTGTCATTCAACCCGGGAATCAGCAAATTCGTTATCTCCAGCCAAACATCCGTTTCTTGAGCCAGGTATACCAAGGTCTCGAGAACCGGTTTCATTTCTCCCAGGGAATATCGGCGGTAGAAGGCCTCGCTGAACCCCTTCAGATCCACGTTTGCCGCGTCCATTAGAGAAAAGAACTCGGGCCGCGCTTCGTCTGATATGTATCCCGCGGTAACCGCGATCGTACGAATTCCGCGTTTCCGACACTCGCGTGCGGTGTCGATGGCGTACTCAGCAAAAACAACCGGGTCGTTATACGTGAAGGCCACACTCGCGCAGCCTTCAGCTTGAGCCGTCCATGCAATTGCTTCCGGACCTGCCGGCAAGATTGAACTGAATGCACGCGCGCCGCCCTCACGTGACCTGCTGATCCGCCAGTTTTGACAGAACTTGCAGCCGAGGTTGCAACCAGTGGTTCCAAACGAGAGTGCCGTCGTTCCTGGCAAAAAGTGATAAAGAGGTTTCTTTTCAACCGGGTCCACGCAAAATCCGCTGGCCCGGCCATAGACTGAAAGCCATATCCCCGTGTCTGAGGCCTCCCGCACGAAGCAGAATCCTTTTTGGCCTGGCCTCAACGAACACTGCCGCGGACACAAGCCGCACTGAAACCGGCCGTCTTTGGCCTTTTTCCACCACCTACCCGGGTATAACGTTTCAACAACCCTCACGGCGCCACTCTAGCTTAAACGCGATGCCGATTTCGAGGCAAAATGCCTTCAAAGCGAGTCGGCGGCCGACTCGTCATTTTCCCTTGGAAGCAGGGATCGTGAACGATAAAGTGAGAAAGAAAAAGGAGATTCGATGAACGACAACAATCAATTCGCATCAATCGGCCAAAGATTCATAGCGATGTTGCTGGATGGCCTCGTCATCGCCATTCCGTTCGCCATTTTGAACCACGCGATTCCGCTTCTCGGCGGTCTGGCAGTTCTCTTTTTCTATGCGCCCATCTTCGAGTCCTCCGAGCTTCAAGCGACACTTGGCAAGCACTGGATGGGGCTTCAGGTGAAAGACCTCGAGGGGCGACGCATTACGCTACGAACGGCGATTATTCGAAACATCGTTAAAGCCTTTTCTTCCATGCTCTTCTTTATCGGGCACCTCGTGGCCCTGTTCACCGATAAGCGGCAAGCCGTCCATGATCTGCTTGCCGATACTGTCGTGGTACACGGCCATTCTGAATACGATCCGATGGCCGCATGGTCCAACTCGGTTCGTGAACTCTTTCATGCAACGAAAACCAGCCCTCAAGACAAACTCGCGCAGCTCGAACGCCTGCAGGCACTCAGAGAACGGGGTGCAATCTCCGAGGAGGAATTCCAAACTGAGAAGAAGAGGCTGCTTTCCGGATAGTAAGCAGATCCACTGGACGGCCGTCTTACCACTCAAGTTGCCAGCACAGCACTTGCTTCCTCTATCTCCCTAAAAAGGAGAAATTTTTATGGCAACGGAAATTCGAGAAACTCCCCCCATCAGGGCCCGGGACATTCCGCCCGCTGCAGATATGACCGCCGTCGAACGCGCATCGATCAGCTGGAGAGCGATATTCGCCGGGGCATTCCTGTCGCTGCTCTTTTATTCGATTCTCATGGCGCTGGGTCTGGCTGTCGGAGGCGCGTCCATCCGGTCAGCGATTGAAAGCGGCTCGGGCGGACAAGGGATCGGCATTGGTTCGGCCATCTGGATGATCGCGAGCGTCCTTATTTCACTGTTTTTCGGGTCATATCTGGCTGGAAGAATTGCCGGCAGGCTGCCGGCGAGAATCGGAAAAGTGCAGGGCATGGTGATAGCAGCCCTCTTTTTCGGTTTCATGCTGTCCCAGGTGGCAACGGCCGTTTCCCTTGTAGGAAAAGGCCTCGGATCCACAATCGGCGCGATTGCCTCCACATCGGGAGATCTGGCCAAGAACCCACAGGTTCAAGATACGGTTCAACAAGCTACGGCGGGTCTTAATTTGAAATCCCCGCCAGACCAAGTCCTGCAGGGTTTGGCGACGCGACTCGTACGGGGAGATGATGAAGCAGCCAAGAATTACCTCGCGCAGCAGGCGGGCATTACCTCGAAGCAAGCGGATCAGCGTTTAAAAACCGTCAAAGCGAACATGAAATCGACGCTGACAAACGTGGCGAACAGCACGGCAAAAGCCGCGACAGCGGCTGGCCTGGTTATCTTCCTGTCGCTGGTGCTCGGAACGCTTGCCGGATACCTGGGCGGCGGAGTGGGTGCCGCCTTCAATCTGAAACGGCCACTCAGTGACTCTGATGTCGAAGGCGTCAGACGAGCTCGGGCTGCCTGACCAAAAAAAGGGGATTGGAAAAAAAAAGAAAGGCTGGTCCGTTCGGACCAGCCTTTTTATTGAATCTTCAGGCCGCTTTTCGCCGGAACAGCGCGCCTTTGTCACTCTGCTCAATTTTGACAAGCTTATTGTAAACGCCGATCAGCAGAATTGATGGCGCCCACAGTCCTATGAAAGTTGCGAATTCCTTCCGTTTGCTGAAAACAGCAAACCCAGCGGACAGCAGCATGCTTGCGACTGCGGCATTGAGATATGCTATCGAAGGCACTTTGCCCGTTTGCATCTCGACCACTCGCGTAAGCGCGCCTTCGTGAGGACGCTCGCTTAGCTTTGTTCCGATCTCGGCTACGCGAGTCGTTTTATCGCTCAGTCCAAATCTTTTAAAATTCACGTTTCCTCCATTCAGCTATGAGTTTCCGCTCTGTACTTGCAATCGAAACACCAGCGCGGACACCCGCTGATTTCATGGGACTTGCAGTCGATCGGCCCAGCAGCGCGCACAAAAGGAGCTGGTAAATGACAAAAGCGAAGCTGTTCGCCGCTGTCGCGGTGAGCACAGTATTTTTCAGCCTTCTCGCGAGAGATCCCGCTGAACCGGCGACTCCGCTGGACCCGGTACCGTCACCGCTGCTCAGTCCCGCACCCAGTGTTCCGTCGTCTCTCGCCCCCATTTCTCCACGGCCTCCGACGCTCTCGTCGGCAGATCGCCTCACGGTCATCGAACATGTCACGAAGGCACGGGCTGCGCTCAAAAAGCGAAAGTTCAAGGACGCCCGAGCTGAATTAAATCGAGCTCGCGCGCAAGTGAACGAATACCGTACGTCGAACTTCATCACCGTCTACTCGAACCTGGCCTATGCCGAAGGGTTTTCACAGACGGAGAGAGCGACACAACATCTCCAGCGCGCTACTGAGGACTTAAGGAACGGAAACATAAGAGCCGCCCAAGAGGAGGTCAAAAAGAGCGGAACGTCAGTCATCTATACTGAAATCAAAGTCCCGGTTGATCAAACCCGCCGGAACCTAAACTCCGCACTGCGCTCCCTCGACGAAAGTCGTCCGGGAAAAGCAGATCGAAGCCTTAAGTTGATCGAAGATGGGTTGCACATCACAATAGCTCAACTTAACCCGATTGCCCCAAGCCCGACTGCAAGCCCGGGCGTACCACTCGCTCGTACTTCACCAAATATATTGGAATCACCACGGGCAATCGCGCCACGGCAGCCGGGTCCTTCCCCGCCGATTGCGGGAGGCTAGATAGCGCCGTCGTCAGGTCCCAATAGCGGTCCCGTTTTCTACGGTTCATGCCTTGCAACATTTCATGAATCAGAAAATAGGAGGATATAATTATGGCATTTGAAATGAGATTGAAGGAATTCCTATCCAGATATCCGGAATTCTCGCAAGGTCAGAAAGTAAGAAGCAGTGACGACGAAAATCTCGGTTCCGTGCAGGAACTTCAGGATGATCTGTTCGTTATCGAGAAAGGCTTCTTTTTTCCGAGGGATTTTGCGGTTCGATATGATGATGTGAAGGAACTGAGAGACGGTATCGTGTATTTGAATCTCCGAAAGGAGGATTTGCGGGAATGGACCAGCCCCTCTTATGCCGGTTGGTCGAATATTGAAGAAATCAACCGCGGCAAGCTGAGAGCTGAGCCGAGAGATGAGTATAAAGACCGCTATTCGATTCCGGTTTCTGAGGAGGAACTCGAGGCCAGAAAAACCGTCCACGAGGCCGGGAAAGTTAAGCTAAAAAAGATCGTGCACACCGAGTACAAGCACTTCACCGTTCCGGTGACAAAAGAAGAGATCCGAATCGAGCGGACGCCGGGTGGGACGGAAGGACGCACGGGAGAACAGGCAGGAACGTTCAAGGAAGAGGAAATTTCGATCCCGCTTACTGAAGAACGCGTAGAGGTAACAAAACGACCGGTTGTGAAAGAAGAGATTCACGTAAGCAAGGAGCAGCGAACTGAACAACAGCCGGTTTCTGGAATGACCCGCAAGGAAGAGGTCCACGTCGAAGACGAGCGTGAAAAGAAAAAGCGCGCTGGTTGACCCAATTGCGGGGGGCCGCTCCCAATAGCTCGGAGCGGACCCTCCCGAGGGGGGTTTCAGCCTAAATAGTTCGCGATCTGGGACGCGATTTCAATGATTGCTTTGTTTGATGCCTGCTCAATTGCAGGAACGGACTGCGTGGCATGTCGGCCATGAATTCCAGATGCTCCGGCCGATAGGGTGGCTCCGGACTCGACGATCTTAGCCTCGGCAGAAAAAGTGCGTAGAATTTCGCCGGTTTCAGTTGAAACGATATTGGCGACCAGTTTTATCTTCGAGACGGACTTCTTGGTGCCTACTTCGAAATCCATATCTGCGGGCCCGCCCAAGAGCCCAACCAACCCTCCCAATTGGAGTCCTGAATCGGAACCCTCTTCGCACAATCCCAATTCCGTGATTCCGCCAGTCACGACATATTGGGCCGAGAGAAATTTGTTCTTTTTAGGCCGCGTGGTTGTGTCCAAATTCTCCATCGTGAACTCGTCCGAATAGACCTGTCGAATTCCCCTACGTTCCAAAACTTTAAGCCCGCGTTTGGCCAACTCGCTTTCGAGCATCGTGTGCAACTGATTTTGACTGGTGAAAACCCATCCGCGGCAATTCTCGAGAACATTATCGACTTCCTGACTAAATCGCAGGACCGAAACACGCGAACTCGCAAGCGCGGACGTAGATAAAGCGAACACAAGAAACAGTATCGAAATTTTCATGATTCGTTCTCCCCTTCGCCCCGCACAGCACAATTCGTGCCCCGAAAAAGCCGAGAATTATCCGGCTCGTTGACTGCCTCCGGGCACTCCGAAGAACCAAACGGAACAGGTTTGAACCCCGTTCAGTTGCCGAGTCTGATCTGTCTTAAAGATTGCAAGTATAACCTGAGTCAGCGGCATTATTGCCATTTCATGTCAACCTCGAGTCTGACAGTGGTCCATGTCGTTAATTTAATTGTAATATAATCAACAACCCAGTATGTTGCGTCGCGTAAACTTACGGAGGCGGGCCCATGGGACCAGTACGACGAATTTTGGTGAGTATTTGCACTGTAACCATTTTAGCGAGTTGCGAAAAAGAAGCTCCAATCAGCCGTGCGCCGACAAACCGCGAAGAAAATTCTCCGGTTTCACTGGAAGGAAAATCTGTCGCTGAGATTTTACGCATCAAGTACGACCAGGCACAGCTCACCTGTAAATTGCAGTTTTCGAGAGGACAGAGAATTGATTTTGGCGGGCTGCCGTCCGAAGTCCTTTCTGAAATTGTCCTAGATGCTACCTATTGGGACCTCTTAAATGACTACTCCGACGAGAAGTCCTTCGAGCTGAAAGGCGCCGTGCGGGAATCTTGGATAAAGGCCGAAATTAAAATCAAGCGCATCGAAGTTGTTCAATCCGTGGCCTATATGGACGCTCAAGGGAAGGTCTTTAGCATGCGATATTCCCCGATTATAAGAGCCGAGTACTTCCTTGAGCAAAATTACGTATTCACCCCGGAGGATGGCAACCTAAGTGTCAAGGAGAACGGCTTTAAGGATTTTACCGAAGGCTCGACCGGGAATTGGATAGATATTTTGGTCCCGAGCACAGACCCGACGGTAAGCCGAGACTTCTACTCCGCTCAGCTCAATTGCGATTTTTATACCGAGTTGAAGCCAGAGTACAAAGATCAATTCGTCGTCCAACCAACGGATTAGTACGGCGGCATTAACCGGGCTTTCTTCTCAGGTCATTGCAATTCGCGGCTGAGTGCCTCGCGGTTTAATCACACAGCTACTCTCCAGCTTCCCCTGGACGAAAACAGCGGGAAGAATCCAAGATAACAGTGCGATGTCTGTTTTCGAATGGTCCGAGCACCAGGGATTGAACCTGGGACCTTCGCCGTGTAAAGACGCTGCTCTACCGCTGAGCTATGCTCGGACTTCAACTAACCTAATCCATCTCGCCTGCTCCGCCAAGCGCCTCAACTTAATTAACAGCCGATACTTCTCCGTGATTTTTCCCCGGAGTTATGGCGGAGTTACGAAACGAACACTACGCTATCAAAGACCGCTCAAATACCGGAAAAGACGTGTTTTCCGATCATCTACGAACGCTTAACCCTCGCCGTGTAAAGACCCTGCTCTACCGCTGAGCTAAGCGCCCTATAGAAAATAGGCCACCGCGAAACCGAGGTGGCCTATTTAAGTTTTCAACCAGCACCGATCAGGTCGCTGAAACTGAAGCGGTCTCGGCAACAACAGGTTTCTCAGCCGGTTCCTCTTCAATAATTTCCGCTTGGAGGTGCTTGTATTTCACAAGGCCCGTTCCAGCCGGAATGAGGCGTCCCATGATCACGTTCTCTTTCAAGCCGCGCAGGTAATCAACCCTGCCGCCGATACTGGCTTCCGTGAGAACTTTGGTCGTCTCTTGGAATGATGCAGCCGAAATAAAGCTTTCGGTGCTCAGAGATGCCTTAGTGATACCCAAGAGCAACGGCTCGGCGGTCGCCGCGGCTCCTCCCGCCTGCATCACCCTCTGGTTCTCCGCCTCGAACATTTGCTTATCGCTCTGTTCACCCGGCAAGAAGGTCGAATCGCCAACATCTTTGATGCGAACCTTGCGCAGCATCTGCCGAACGATCGTCTCAATGTGCTTGTCGTTGATTTTAACGCCCTGAAGTCGATAAACTTCCTGGACTTCATCGACGAGATACTTCGCAAGAGCCTTCTCACCCAAGACCCGGAGAATATCGTGCGGGTTGATCGGGCCATCCATCAACGGCTCACCGGCCTTGACGTAGTCGCCTTCATTAACCGCGAGGTGCCGGCCCTTGCCGATAAGGTATTCCTTAGCCTCACCGGTTTCAGGAGTAACGATAAGCTTGCGCTTGCCTTTCGTGTCTTTACCGAAAGTGACGATTCCGTCGATTTCGGTAATTACGGCAGCATCCTTGGGTTTCCGCGCTTCAAACAATTCAGCCACGCGGGGCAGACCACCGGTGATGTCTTTGGTTTTCGTCGTTTCGCGATGAATCTTCGCGATCGTGTCACCGGCCTTGATCTCGTCTCCGTCATTGACGACCAAGTTAGCTCCCACGGGCAGCATGTAACGGCCGACGCGCGCGGACCCTTCGATCTTCTGCACGTTGCCCTTACCGTCGGTAATGAGCAGCTTCGGCCGCTTGTCAGTCGCCTTCGATTCAATAACGACTTTGTGCGAAAGACCAGTCACACTGTCGAACTGCTCCTGCATCGTAACGCCTTCTTCGATATCTTCGAACTGGATGATACCAGAAGCTTCCGTCACGATCGGTGTCGAGTACGGATCCCATTCAGCCATCAGCTTGCCCTTTTCGACTCCATCACCCTCTTTAACAAGGAGCTTGGCGCCGTAGACAATGGGATACTTTTCACGCTCGCGGTTATTGGCATCCACGATGGCGATTTCGCCGTTTCGATTCATGACCGTGAGATAACCCTCTTTGTTCTTAACGGTCGTGACATTGTGAAACCGAACTTTACCTTTGGTCTTCGCTTCGAGACTCGACTGTTCAGCCCTTCGTGACGCCGTACCACCGATGTGAAAGGTACGCATGGTCAGCTGGGTTCCGGGTTCACCGATCGACTGAGCGGCAATGACACCGACAGCTTCGCCGATATTAACCATCCGCCCACGGGCGAGGTCTCGGCCATAGCAAAGACTGCAAATCCCCTTCTTCGATTGGCAGGTCAAAACGGACCGGATACGAACGCGATCAATACCGGCTTCATCGACCTTCTTAACGAGATCTTCAGTGATCTCCTGGTTGGCTACCACGAGAACTTCACTGTTAACGGGATCAATGACATCGTCCAAGGCCACACGGCCGAGAATACGATCTCCCATGCGCTCAATGATTTCGCCGCCCTCGATCAAGGCGCCAACATAGAGACCGTCCAGGGTTCCACAATCCCGTTCCGTTACGATCACGTCCTGAGAGACGTCGACCAATCGGCGAGTGAGATATCCAGAGTTCGCGGTCTTGAGAGCGGTATCAGCGAGACCCTTACGGGCGCCGTGTGTCGAGACGAAGTACTGCAACACCGACAATCCTTCACGGAAATTCGCCACAATCGGGGTTTCGATGATTTCTCCGGACGGCTTGGCCATCAAGCCTCGCATGCCGGCCAGCTGTCGGATCTGGGCATTACTGCCTCGGGCGCCCGAATCAGCCATCATAAAGATCGAATTGAAAGCAGGAGCTGTAATTTCCTGTTCCTTACCCTTCCAGCTATGCGGAGCCTTAAACACCTGAACCGATAGCCGCTTCATCATCGCGCTGGCGATCTGTTCAGACGTCTGAGCCCAAATGTCGATGACTTTGTTGTAGCGCTCACCATCAGTGATCAAGCCTTCGATGTACTGATTCTCAATTTCATGGACCTGGGCGTATGCCTTGTCGAGGAATTCCTTCTTTTCCTGCGGCATCTGCATGTCATGAACCGAGATCGAGATACCTGCTCGCATGGCTTGCTTGAAGCCGGTTTGCATCAGGTGGTCGGCCAGAAGAACGGTTTTCTTGTTTCCGGTCAACCGATAGCAAACGTCGATCAGCTCAGCCAAATCCTTCTTTCCAAGGACCTTGTTATAGACATTGAAGGGAATCTCTGTCGGCACGATTTCCGAAAGGAGTGCTCGACCGACGGTCGTATCCCAAACTTTGCCATTGATACGGCACTTGATTCTCGTCTGTAACCCGACCACACCACTGTCAAAGGCATAATGGACTTCGATGGGGCTGCTAAAGACCTTGCCTTCGCCTTTTCCAAACGGTCGCTCGCGGGTCATGTAGTACAACCCGAGAACGATGTCCTGGCTCGGAACAATGATCGGCTTCCCGTGCGCGGGAGACAGAATATTGTTCGTGGACATCATCAGGACGCGGGCTTCGATCTGAGCTTCGATCGAGAGCGGGACGTGCACCGCCATCTGGTCACCGTCGAAGTCGGCGTTGAAGGCCGCGCAAACAAGCGGATGAAGCTGAATGGCTTTTCCTTCAATGAGCACCGGCTCAAACGCCTGGATACCGAGACGATGGAGTGTCGGAGCGCGGTTCAGCAGAACAGGATGCTCTTTAACCACTTACTCGAGAATATCCCAGACTTCCTGACGCTGCTTTTCAACCATCTTCTTCGCTGATTTGATGGTCGTCACATAGCCGTATTCGGACAACTTATTATAAATAAACGGCTTGAAGAGCTCGAGTGCCATGACCTTCGGCAAACCGCATTGATGCAGTTTGAGTTCGGGTCCGACCACGATAACTGATCGGCCGGAGTAATCGACACGCTTTCCAAGCAGGTTCTGCCGGAAACGGCCTTGTTTGCCCTTCAGCATATCCGACAAGGAACGAAGCGGACGCTTGTTTGGGCCCGTGAACGTCTTACCTCGGCGGCCGTTATCAAACAACGCGTCCACCGATTCCTGAAGCATGCGCTTTTCGTTACGAATGATGATTTCAGGAGCGTTCAGTTCCATCAAACGCTTCAAACGGTTATTCCGGTTGATCACGCGCCGATAAAGGTCATTCAGATCTGAAGTCGCGAACCGACCGCCATCAAGGGGCACCAACGGACGCAATTCAGGCGGAATAACCGGGATAACCTCGAGCATCATCCATTCGGGGCGGTTAGAACCGCTCGCTTTGAAAGACTCAACGACTTTGAGTCTCTTGGAAAGCTTAGTGCGCTGGGCTTCCGACGACGTCTGCTTCAGTTCCCGCCGCAGTTGGCGAGAGAGGACTTCGATATCCACCTTCTTCAGCATGTCGCGAATGGCATCTCCGCCCATCGCAGCAGTGAAACTCACGCCTTCTTTGATCAGCTGTCCGTATTTTTCTTCCGTAACGACAGCATGTTCTTCAAGACCGCTCGTCCCTGGATCAAGGAGAACGTAAGCCTCGCAATAAAGAACCTTCTCGAGGTCCTTTAAGGTGATATCCAGGAGCGCTCCGATGCGCGACGGCAAGGAGCGCAAAAACCAGATATGCGCCACAGGAGTCGCCAATTCGATGTGCCCCAGTCGTTCGCGACGCACTTTGGATTGAATGACTTCAACTCCGCACTTTTCGCAGACGACCCCACGATGCTTCATGCGCTTATATTTGCCGCAGTTGCACTCGTAATCCTTCACGGGCCCGAATATTTTCGCACAAAACAAGCCGTCACGTTCCGGCTTGAAAGTGCGATAATTAATCGTCTCGGGCTTCTTGACTTCGCCGAAGGACCACTCGCGGATTTTTTCCGGAGAAGCTAGGGAAATACGTATCCCGGTAAAGCTCAGTGGATCCTTTGGTTTATCGAAAAAATTCAGAAGGTCTTTCATCTTTAGCCCTCAAAAATACATCCCGTGTGCGGGAATCAGTAAACGGCCGGAACGCGACTCCCATCGCGCTCCGGCTCGATCAGTTCTTTAAAGCAATTCGCCTTTCAGATCTTTTTCTTCTTCTTCGATCAGCTCGACGTTCAGCGCAAGGCTCTGGAGTTCCTTCACCAGAACGTTAAAGGATTCCGGCAACCCTGCTTCCAAAAGTTGCTCGCCTTTAACAATCGCCTCGTACATGCGATTCCTGCCAGTAACGTCGTCAGACTTCACGGTCAGGAACTCCTGGAGGCCGTAAGCGGCGCCGTACGCTTCGAGCGCCCAGACTTCCATTTCCCCAAGTCGCTGTCCGCCGAACTGGGCCTTGCCGCCCAGCGGCTGCTGGGTGACCAAGCTGTAAGGTCCGATGCTTCGAGCATGGATCTTCTCTTCAACGAGATGGTGCAGCTTAAGCATGTACATGATCCCGACGGTAACGTCCTCGGCGAATGGCTCACCGGTGACGCCGTCGTACAACGTCGTCTGACCACGTCCTGGAAGATCCGCGATGTTCAACATCGACTCGATATCCTTCTCGCTTGCTCCGTCGAAAACCGGTGTGGCGACGTGAATACCGTATTTCAGATGAGAAACCATGCGCTTGATTTCCGCGTCCGAAGCCCTGTCGATGTACTTATCGACTTCGGGACTCGAGTAAGTGTCCTTGAGGACCTTGCGGAGTTTCTCACTGTTGAAATTCTCCATGTACTCATTGATCTTCTCGCCGATACCGCGTGCAGCCCAGCCCAGGGTAACCTCAAGCAGCTGACCGATGTTCATACGAGAAGGCACGCCGAGAGGATTCAGCACCATGTCGACAGGAACTCCGTTCGCCATGAACGGCATGTTCTCGAGCGGCAAAATCCGACTGATCACGCCTTTGTTCCCGTGGCGTCCGGCCATTTTGTCGCCAACCTGAAGCTTACGTTTGATCGCAATCTGGACTTTGACCATTTTGATCACGCCAGGCGCGAGTTCATCGCCGCGCTTCAGCTTGTCAGTCTTTTCCTTGAATACGTACCTTACTGCCTCAATCTTCTCCTTCGCCGTCTTCATGACGGTCGTGACGTCCTGCTCAAGGTCATCCTTAACAGGAATAAATCCGAGAAGGTCGAACGGAATCGCCGATAAGGTCTCGCGATCAAGTTTCTGCGCTTTCTTGAGCAGCTCTTCGGAACCGTCTTCGGAGAGGAGCTTGCCTGTCGTGCTAGCGCCGTCCAAAACCTTCGCAATCTTGTTAAATGCCGATTGGCGAATGGCATCGGTCTCGATCTTCTCGTCACGCCGGATCTTCGCGATCTGCTCTTCGAGAATGCTCTTGCTCCGCTCATCGGGCTCCGTACCTTCACGAGCGAAAACCTGCGCGTTAATGACAATCCCCTGCACTCCCGACGGAACACGCAATGACGTGTCTCTTACGTCTCCAGCTTTTTCGCCGAAGATCGCCCGGAGAAGTTTCTCTTCCGGAGAAAGCTGGGTCTCTCCCTTAGGAGTGACTTTGCCGACCAGAATGTCGCCGGGCTTCACCTCGGCGCCAATCCGAATAATACCACTCTGATCGAGGTCTTTAAGGGCCTCTTCGCCGACATTAGGAATGTCGCGGGTGATGTCCTCTTTGCCTAACTTCGTATCACGAGCGACACATTCAAATTCCTCGATGTGAATTGAGGTGAACGTATCGTCTTTGATCAAGCGTTCGGAGATCAGAATTGAGTCTTCGAAGTTGTAACCACCCCAAGGCATGAACGCGACAAGCACGTTTTGTCCCAAGGCAAGTTCACCAGCATCGGTTGCCGGACCATCCGCCAAAACGTCCCCGGCTTTAACGTGGTCACCCACGCGGACAACTGGTCTCTGAGTGACACATGTGTTCTGATTCGAACGTTGATACTTCGTCAGGTTGTGAATATCGACATCTGATCCGACGTCATCTGAACGGGAATTCGTGCGACGGACAACGATTTTGGTACCGTCGACCATGATCACTTCACCGTCATGCCTCGAACAAATGATCTGGCCCGAGTCGCGCGCGACAATGCGCTCAATGCCGGTACCGATCAACGGCGCATGAGTACGAATCAACGGCACCGCCTGGCGCTGCATGTTCGATCCCATCAGCGCCCGGTTGGCGTCGTCGTGCTCAAGAAACGGAATCAGCGATGCGGCAATCGAAACCAGCTGATGCGGCGAAACGTCCATCAACTCGACTTCGTCTGGATTCACGAGTGCAAAATCGCCTTTACGACGAGCAGAAACAAGATCCGCAGTCAGCTTATCAGTCCGCAAAGCATCTGGCGAAACCTGGGCGATAATCTTGTTCTCTTCTTCAGTCGCTGTGAAGAATTTAATTTCTTCGGTCAGCTTACGATTCTGCACCACCCGGTAGGGAGTCTCGATAAACCCGAATTCATTCACGCGGGCATAAGTCGAGAGACTGGCGATCAACCCGATGTTCGGACCTTCAGGAGTCTCGATGGGGCAAATTCGACCGTAGTGAGTGTTATGAACGTCGCGAACTTCAAATCCCGCGCGTTCACGGGTCAATCCGCCCGGACCAAGAGCCGAGAGCCGCCGTTTGTGAGTCACTTCAGAAAGAGGATTCGTCTGATCCATGAACTGGGACAGCTGACTCGACCCGAAGAACTCTTTCACAACCGCGGAAACCGGCTTCTGGTTGATCAGGTCGTGAGGCATGAGTGTTTCAATTTCCTGAATACTCATGCGCTCTTTGATCGCTCGTTCCATTCGAACAAGGCCAATCCTGTATTGATTCTCGATCAACTCACCGACAGCGCGAACACGGCGATTTCCAAGGTGATCGATATCGTCGATAGTTCCGCGGCCATTGTTCAACTCGCAGAGATAGTAAAGCGTTTGAAGGATATCTTCCTTCATCAGCACCGTTTTCTCTTGCGGAACATTGTTGTTCGGAAATTTGTAATTGAGCTTCAGCCGGCCGACCCGGGAGAGGTCATAACGGTCAGCGTTGAAGAACATGTTATCAAAAAGCTGCCGAGCGGCCTCAATCGTCGGAGGATCACCGGGCCGCATTCTTTTGTAGATCTCGATCAAAGCTTCCTCTGGACTCGAAATCTTGTCGGCAAGCAACGTCTCTCGAATAAAAGGCCCGTAGGTCAGGTTATCCGTGAAGATGACCTTAACTTCCTTAACGCCTTTTGCCCGAAGTTCTTTGACTTTTTCTTCCGTGAGTTCCTGATTGCACTCCAGCAAAACCTCGCCGGTTTTTTCGTCGACGATATCTTCAGAGGCAATACGATTTACCACGACCTCAAGGGGGACCTCGAGGCGCTTGATCCCGGCTTCATCGATGCGCTTAATAATCGCCTTGGTGAATTTCCGGTTCTTTTTAACGATAATGTCGCCGGTTTTGGGATCGAGAATATCATCTTCCGCACGCTGCCCGGCGAGGATCTCCAGATCGACGGCTTTGTAATACTTGCCGTCTTTGTCCAAAATCAGCTTCTCAATACGATAGAAGTAATTGAGAATTTCGTAGTTCGACATGCTCATCGCGCGCAGAACGATGGTCGCCGGAAGCTTACGCTTCCGGTCAATGCGGGCATAGAGCATATCCTTGTGATCAAATTCAAAATCGAGCCAAGATCCGCGATGCGGAATAATGCGGGCGGAGTACAGGATCTTTCCGCTCGAGTGGCTCTTCCCCTGATCGTGGTCGAATATGACACCGGGGGACCGATGCAACTGGCTAACGATAACGCGCTCGGTACCATTGATAATGAATGAACCGGCCTCGGTCATGAGCGGGATCTCGCCCATGTAGACTTCCTGCTCTTTAATATCTCGAATATTGCGCGTTCCGGCTTCCTCATCAACATCGTACACGACGAGCCGAACCGTGATTTTCAACGGAGCTGCGAACGTCATTCCCCGCTGCCGGCATTCGCTCACATCGTATTTCGGCTTCTCAAGCGCATAGCTTTCAAATTCAAGAGATGCCGTACGGTTGAAGTCTTCAATCGGAAATACCGATTTAAAAACAGCTTGAAGACCGACATTCTCACGTTTTTGAATCGGGACGTCGGCTTGGAGAAATTTTTCGTAAGACTTGCGCTGGAGTTCGATCAGGTTCGGAATCTCCACCGGCGAAGCGATTTTTGAAAAATCCTTTCGAATTCGGCGGTTTTCCGAAAAAAGGGAGGCCATGCTTTCTCCTTAACTCGTTTGAGACAAAGTACAACGTAACGATCGCTCTCACCCTTTTCCGGATGAACGCGAAAAATCAAACAGATGACGCGGTGACATTCCAGAAAACCGGAACAAAAAAACAAGAGTTTGGTTTCGGGAATGCACAAATACAAATCCGCGCCGCCCCCACCCTACCTGATTTCTCAGACAAAGCAAGGGTGCGGCACGAATTTTGAATAGCAAGAGGCTTCAAAAAAAGCGAGCGGAATCCGTTCACTTAATTTCGACCTTGGCTCCTTCAGCCTCGAGTTTTTTCTTAATATCGTCGGCTTCCTGCTTGTTGATGCCTTCCTTCAAGGGCTTCGGGGCGCCTTCGACCAAGTCCTTCGCTTCTTTCAAACCGAGACCGGTGATCGCGCGAACTTCTTTAATGACGTTGATCTTCTTGTCGCCAGCGGCCGCCAAAACAACGGTGAATTCCGTCTTAGCTTCAGCGGTCGGTGCAGCAGCAGCACCGGGCATTGCAGCCATAGCCATCGGGGCTGCGGCAGAAACGCCAAACTTGTTTTCCAGTTCTTTAACAAGCTGCGAAAGCTCAAGAACAGACATATTTTCGATAAAGGAAATAACATTTTCCTTAGTAATTGCGGTCGACATTTTCTTC
>DATDSK010000075.1:0-3119 GCA_035291325.1 Bdellovibrionota bacterium
ACCGAGCTATAGAGCAGAAGATGAACAAGTCCTCCGCTGTCGTTCTCGGCTTTCAGGCCCGGAGCCAAGGCACGCGCGACCAGTACGAGCCAGATCAGCATTCCGCCGATCAGCAAAAGCTGCCAAAGCCGGCCGAGCTCGACATATTAATAGCCCTGATGTCCGAGCCAAAAGCCGTCTTTTCCGAAGGTTCCCAGGGTCGCCGATAACCAGGTGCCCGACAAGGCGCCAACGACAACGACCACGATCGCGCCGAACAGAACCTTGACCCAAAACGCCTGTTTCGTGGGTTCCCGTCCGACAAAGTGGCCGATAAACAAGCCCGCAGCAAGAAAGCAAGTCGCGATCCAGAACACTGAAAGCTGCAAATGCCAGGTTCTAACCGCCGCATAAGGAAGGATGTCAGCCATGTTGATTCCGAACAGCTTCGTGCCTTCGATCGTGAAATGGCCCGTCAGCGCTCCGGTCAGGACTTGGACCACGAAGAGAGCCATCGCGACTCCGAAATAGAGAAGCGTCGCTTTCTGGCTGGGCGTGGGTTTGGGCTCAGGGAGTTTGAGTACCAGCTCCGACTTTTCGTCATCCTTCATGAAATGCACGTAGCCGAAAATCACGGCCGCCACTCCGAGGATCAGCAGCACGACACTCACGATGGACCAGATCAGCGAACCCGGGAGCGGAGTGTTGCCGACCAGAGGGTCAAAAGGCCAGTTACTGGTGTAACTATGTTGCAGGCCCGGACGTTCGGTAACGGCTGCCCAGGCCAACCACGAAAAGAAACTCGCGATCCATCTGCCCTGTTCATCCGTTTTGGCGATTCCCGGCTGAAGACCCATGGCTTCGTTACCGTTTTTGAATAGATCCGTATAATACCGGTTCAGATTTTCGAAAGCCTCGGCCCGATAAGGAGTCAGGGTCAGCGTCGCGCTCGCCGCGTAGTAACGGTTTGTCCTCAGTTCTTGCTGTACTCTGGCAGTCAAAACCGCCCTGATCTCGGGCGAAAGAGCATCGAAATCCGGCTGCGTGAAACCGGCCGCGCGCTCGGGCGAAAGCCCGTGATGGCGTGCGGCCACGTAAAGCGCTTCGCGATGGAGATAGTCCGCGGACCAATCGGGCGCAAGGTAAGAACCATGACCCCAGATCGTCCCGATATTCTGGCCTCCCCGGCTCAGGTAATAGTTTTGTCCGTTCGTGATATCTTCCTGTTTCAGTACAACCCGCGACAAACCGGTTTGCGCGTCCACCGTGACAACGGTCGGGGGAATGGGCGGCTTTTCACGTTTTGTGAGATAGCCGCCGAAAATCAAAACACCGAAAGTCAGAACCAACGTAAACAACAGGTAAGGCCGCATCTTCTTGATAACCATGGTTTCCTCTATTCGCTCGCCTGCGCATCATCTCGGATGCTCCAGGTTTCCAGTTTGCGGAATGAGACGTGCCAGTTCCGAACGTGGGACGCCAGAATTCCAGAATCCGCCCAACTTCGCGGCTAAAATGAAGGAGATAAAGACTGCCGCGATCGATGCGGCAAGCGCGCGCGGGGTCATTCCCGTACGCGTCTTTTTGAATCGCGGAGAGTACGTAAGCGCGCCCGTCGGGCAGCCGATCTTGCAAGTCAGGCAGGAAGTGCACTCCGCCGACCGGATTGTTCGCGACGTCGAGACCGGCAGATGGGCCGGACAGTTCCGGGTGCACTTGTGGCAACTCCGACAAAGGGCTTCGTCCCTGCGTATCTTGTACGGCGAAAGGAGCCCCACGATTCCAAGCAGCGCGCCGTAGGGACAGAGAAACCGGCACCAGAAGTTTCGGGTGGGTATGGAAAGTAGCGCGAGCACTCCGATCACGACAATCGAAGTCAGGCTGATCTTCGTGAAAAAATAGAGCATCTTCACGTCGGAGACCTTCCAATAGTCCCCCTCCAGGAACGCCGCGACCTGTTCAGGAGGCATCGCAATCCCGATGATCCAGACGAAGAACGCGAGAAGAAGATACTTGATCGAGCGAAGACCGTAATCCAGGAAGCGCGACAACTTGAGATTTTTGCCGAACCGCTTTTTCCAGGGCAAATATGCTAATTCGGAGATGAACCCGACCGGACAGATCCACCCGCAAAAGGACTTCTTAAAAACGAGCGAAACCGAAATGGCCGCCAGGAAGAGGATCATCGAGGCGGGATGAAACGGATGAATCGTGCCGGAGACGAGCCAATGCTTCAGAGTCGTGAAACCGCCGATCGGCAAAAAGGCCCCGACTCCGGCCGGATGCTCGAGCCCGCGATCGACCCCGCCCGTCTCGAATTGCGTGACAAAGCGCCAGAAGTCGAAACCCAGGTAGAGGACCGTCACCAGGACAAAAAGCTGGACCATGCGTCGGAGCTGCACTTGTCCGAGACGCGTGCGAAGGGCATGGGCGATCATACCCACTCTTCCTTCAGAATCTCTCCCTCGACGCCGACAACAAGCGCCTTGATGGGGACTTTTCTGGAACTTCCTCGAACGGCCTCGACAGCCATTTTCAGAAGCCCCTGACAACAAGGCACCTGCATGATCATGACGGTGAGCGTGTTGATTTTCGCGCGCTCAATCAGGGCCCGGAGCTTTTCAGAATAGATTTCCTGACCCTGGTCGAGCTTCGGGCACGCGATTCCGAGAGTTCTGTTTTTGAGATACTTCGAGTGAAAATCCCCGAGCGCGTAGGCGACGCAGTCCGCCGCGAGGAGAAAGTCGCTACCCTGATAATGCGGGGCAAGCGGATTCAGAAGGTGAAGCTGAACCGGCCAATGCGTCAGGGCGGAGGAAGTCGTCACTGCTTCGGCTTGGGCTGATGGGCAGCCCGCGCCCGGCTTTGTCGATTCAAAACTTCGGCTTTGAGAACCCGGGCAGCCGCAAGCCAGCGCGTCGGTCGGCGAATCCATTTCGCGAAGAAAGCGATGCGCCTGGGCGAGAAGGTCGGTTTCGCCATGGTCTTTCAGGTGGTCGAGATGCTGCTGAACAGCCGCCGGTCCCTGTCGAGCGATATTCTGGATCACGGAGCGCTCGTCGTAAGGAGCGGCCTCCCGTTCAATCACCCGGATTGCTCCCGTCGGGCACTCCCCGACACAGGCGCCCAGGCCGTCACAA
>DATDSK010000076.1:0-3675 GCA_035291325.1 Bdellovibrionota bacterium
AAGCGACTTCTCGGAAGAGGTTTTGACGACCTGAAGGGTACCGCGAACGGAAAGATGCCTTATCGAATCATTCCGGGAGAAGGAATCATCCGAATCGAGGTCGGCGATCGTGTGTACACGGCGATTGAGATTTCGGCAGCAATTCTTCGCGAACTCAAGCTCAACGCCGAAAGCGCGCTTGGCGTCCCCGTCTCCCGCGCGGTGATTACGGTTCCGGCTTATTTCAACGATAGCCAACGCCAAGCCACGCGCGCCGCGGGACGGCTGGCCGGCTTTGACGTGCTTCGCATTCTCAATGAGCCGACCGCGGCCTCACTTGCCTACGGCCTGGACCGCAAACGACAGGGGCTCATCGCCGTTTATGATCTCGGAGGGGGAACGTTTGACGTATCGATCCTGAAACTCCACGACGGAATCTTCGAGGTGCTCGCGACCAACGGCGATTCCGTACTCGGTGGGGATGATCTGGACCTTGCGATCGCGCGAACAGCCGCGGTCGAGATCCAGGAACAGTTCGGCGTTGATCCTTTCGCCGATCGGCAACTGCACGCGGGCCTGCTCGAAGCCGCCGAGAACACCAAGATCACCCTTGCCGACGAGTCAAAGGCCGTCCTTGAATTCAGGATCGACTCCGAAAGGATTTACCGACGAACTTGGACCATCGAAGAATTCGAAAAAGTGGTTCGTCCCGTATTGGAAAGAACTCGTCAGCCCTGTCTCGACGCGCTCAAGGACGCGCGCATCCAGGCCTCCGAGCTTTCGGACGTCGTCCTGGTCGGCGGGCCGACCCGGCTCAAAATCGTGCAAAAAATCGCGTCTGAAATTTTCGGTCGGGAACCAAACACTTCCGTTCACCCGGATGAAGTCGTCGCCGCCGGGGCGGCCATTCAGGCCGATATTCTCGCGGGTAAAAACAAGGACTTCCTCCTCCTTGATGTCGTACCGCTCTCGCTGGGGATTGAGACCTACGGCGGCCTGATGTCGCCGCTGATTCCGCGAAACACCCGTATTCCCACCGTAGCCCGCGAAACCTTCACGACTTTCGCGGACAATCAGAATGCCGTTGATATCCACGTCCTCCAGGGCGAGCGCGAAAGGGTGGGCGACAACCGCAGTCTGGCCCGTTTCAAACTCAAACCCCTCCAGCGGCTTCCGGCCGGGCTGCCGAGAATCGAGGTCACCTTCCTGATCGATGCCGACGGGATTCTCCAAGTAGCGGCCAAGGACCTCAAAACCGGGAATGAGCAGTCGATCGAAGTTCGCCCGAGCTACGGCTTGACGGATGCCGAAGTCGAGAAGATGCTCCTCGCCAGCCTCGAAAACGCCGAATCGGACATCGCTTTCCGGCGTCTCATCGACGTGAAAAACGACGCCAAAACCATTCTTCACGCGGCCGAAAAACGACTGCCTGATGCCGATCGCCTCGTTTCGGTGCAAGACACCGCCGCGATTCGGGAAGCGATCGACGACCTTAAAAAGACGCTCGAGGGTACCGATCCCGCGGCTATTCGAAAAGCCAGCAATCGGCTTAACAAAGCGACCTTGCGCCTCGCGGAACTCCTTTTCAAGGGAGTCATCGAGACAACCACAGAAGGAAAATAGCCGTGCCGAAAGTGACCTTTCTTCCGATGAACCAAACCGTCGAAACGCTTCCTGGCAGGACGATTCTCGAAACCGCTCTCGACAACGAGATCCCCGTCCAGCATGCCTGCGGCGGTTTCTGTGCCTGTTCGACTTGCCACGTGATCGTCAAATCGGGCGAGGCAAACCTTTCGGAGAGGGAAGAAAACGAGGAAGAACGTCTCGACACCACCCCATCGGTAACGCTTCACTCGAGACTGGCATGCCAGGCACGGGTGAATGGAGACATGGTTGTCGAAATCATGAATTTAGAGGAACATTGATCCATGAGACCATCCAAGCTGCTGACCATTGCCGTCGTTTGCCTACTCGCTCTTTGCTGCTCGGCTTGCAGCGCGAACGTCGCCGCGAAGGCGCCCCCGACCAAGCTGAAGACTTTTAATTTCCGCATCATCGGGGAGCCCGAAACCCTTGATTGGAACCGGGCACACACTCCCATCGAGACGTACATTCTTCTGAACATAATGGAAGGCCTCCTGGCGTTCGACGGCGCGATGAAAGTATCGCCCGCCCTGGCCCAGAGCTGGACCATCAGCCCCGACGGGAAGACCTACACCTTCAAGCTGCGGCCCGATGTAAAATGGTCGGACGGAGTCCCGCTCAAAGCACAGGACTTCGTTTACAGTTGGAAGCGGCTGCTCTCCCCCATGACGGCCGCGGCATACGCCTATTTTTTATTCGATGTCGAAGGGGCTGAAAATTTCAATAAGGGGCTCAACAAGGATTTCGGCAGTGTGGGCATCAAGGCGCTCGATGATTTGACCTTCCAGGTGCGGCTCGCCCACCCGGTTGCCCACTGGATCACGATTCCCACATTCTGGGTCACTTTCCCGCTGCGCGAAGACGTTGTCCAAAAAAACGGTTCAGACTGGGAAAAGCCCGGACGAATGGTCACCCTTGGTCCTTATAAGCTGGTTGCCCACGACATCGATTCCAAAATCGTTCTCCGCCCGAACCCGAATTATCATGGCAAGCGAGGCAACATCGAGGAAATCAACGCCCTGATCGTGAAGGACGCGACCACCGCGGTGACGCTTTACGAATCGGGAAAACTCGATTTCGTGACGGATCTTTCGACTCTCGACGTGAAACGCTTTTCGAACAGTCCCGATTTCAAGGTATTTCCCTATCTGAAAACCGCCTATCTCGGGCTCGTATTGGATAAATTTCCGCTCTCGAACGTAAAAGTGCGGCGCGCGATCGCCATGGCGATCGATAAATCCAAATTCGGCGAGCTTCTTTACGGAAAGCAGCAGGCCGCAACCACTTTGGTTCCGCCCTCCCTGATCGCCTACTCAAAAACCCTCGGACTCCCCTATGATCCGGTCAAGGCAAAAGCCGAATTGCGGGCTTCGGGACTCGACATCTCACGTCCGCTGAACCTGGATCTCGTCATCCCCAACTGGGACAAGCCGCTCAATGTCGCGCAATTCATCCAGGGTGAACTGCACAAAAATCTCGGACTGAACGTCAGCCTCCAGCCATTCGACAATAAAACATTTCGCGCCCAGGTGGACCTCCGGGCGTATCCGCTTTTCCAGCTGAGCTGGAGCGCGGATTATCCCGATCCCGACAATTTTGTTTCTTTGTTTCTGTCATCCTCCGGCAACAACCGAACCACCTGGAAGAATGCCCAGTACGACCAGAAGGTTCTCGCGGCGAGGCGGATGCCCGATCTGAAAGCGCGGGAAAAGATTTACCTCCAACTCCAGAAACAGCTCCTCGAGGAGGAGACCGTCGTTATCCCGCTCTACTATGAGCCGAATATCGCGCTCGTCCGGCCTCGGGTAAAAGGGCTCGAACTGAACCCGATCAATTACCTTCTCTTAAAGAAAGTGTCGGTCGACTAGCCTGAACGCGGTTCAGAAGATCGTCCCGCCGCCCTGCGGGTCAAGCACGTCCCGAAGACCGTCCCCAAGGTAGCTGAAAGCAAGCATCGTGAAAAAGAGAATGGCCCCCGGATAAATAATGAGATGCGGAAAGCTCCTCATCGCGCGAAACCCCTCATTCGCCAACGTCCCCCAGCTCGAATAG
>DATDSK010000077.1:0-3514 GCA_035291325.1 Bdellovibrionota bacterium
CTTATCCTCCTGTTTTTGTCGTCGTGACCTCCTCCGTGAAAGTTTTACTGACTACTTGTGAGACCCGGCAATCCCTGCCGAACTCTCACAGGACCTATCGGAGCAATTTTTGCCGACTTTAAAAAATGTTTTTGAAAGCAAGGACTTATACTCGATAAATATAATCAACTATAAGTCTGACCTAGTTGATCCAATAAAATTTCCCGTGAGATTCGGAGCAGCTAGAGCCTGAACTACAAAGACCAGCCGATTCCGGCGCCGCTGCTCATGCGGCTGTACGAGAAGGAATTGGCAATGGTGGATGTGTTTGTTGTGTAGCTCACATCCGCGAGAAACGACCATTTTGGGGTGAAAACGTGGATCAGGCTCACACGGCCGGAGATGTTTTTGTCCGCGCGAAGGAGGGCATGCGCTGGATAAGTACTGGCGAGGTAGTCCAGTGACGCGGTCACCGTGTCGCTCGAACTCAGACGAAAACCATTTGAAGCGCCGATTCCCGTCGAGTTGTATTTGGAATCGGGATTGCTCGCGCGATTGCTTTCGTAGCTCACGGTCAAAGCGGGATTGAGAAGTTTGCTCGACGATGCTCCACGGATATTCGCTTTTGCAAGGAGAGATGTTCCGGTCAGGCCGGGATCAGCATAGTTTGTCTGCTTTCGCATGCCGAGATCGAGTTGAACGAGAAATCTCGTGGCCGGTTCGAATCGCAGATAGGTGCCCGCCTCGTACGCGGTTGAATATTTCGTGAACCGGTAACTCGCGGTGCCAGCATTGGCGTTAGTGGTGGACGAGGTCGGCTGATTATTGAAGGTGAGATTGCCTTCCAGCTTGATCCCTCCGGTTACGGGTGAGAGGGGTGACAGGTTCAAGAACAGAGAAGGCGTGTTGCTTGCGAAATCGTAAGCTTTCGTTTCCGCGCTCAGGGTCTTGTTTCCAGAAAATCGGTAACTCGCTACCCATTGAACGTCATCGACCGGAGGACTCATTCGGCCGAATCCCGCGTTGAGGAGAGTGTTCGGTGTTCCTCTATTGGAGGCTTGAGCTGAAGCGAGTCCCGACGGGATCAGGGCGATATTGGAATCGTATTGCCCGATCGCGGTGACGCTCGCGAACCATTGGGAGTTTCTGAAGGGCGACAGGACTTTTTCAGCGGCGACCTTGATGTCTGAAGCCATTTTGCTGTCAGGAGCATCTTTCGCGGCGGTCCGTGCCAGGTTCATTTCGTGTGTGCCGGATGAACCGTTGCCTTCTTTAAAATGAATCATGCCGAGATAATAATGGGCAACGGTTTGCATTTCGGCGTTTCCCTGGGACTCGACGGCCTGGAAATGAACGCGCGAAGAATTCAGGTCACCGTTGCTGAAGCCGATCATTCCGAGAAAAAGATGGCTTACGGTTTCATTGAAGCCGAGGGCGAGCGCTTTTTCGAACTGAACGCGGGCGATGTCGCTCTTCTTTTGGCGATTGAGAATGATTCCGAGTTCGAAATGGTACGGACCACGTTCTTTGTCCGGTTTCAGGCGGATCAGCCGGTTGTAAACATCGAGGGAATTTTTGTCGTCGCCCTGGCTTTTCAAAGTGAGCGCCTTCAGTTCGAGTGCCTCGACGTGGTTGGGCGAGGTTTTCAGGAGCTCGTCCAGGATGCGAAGAGCTTCGTTGGACTGTTTTTTGTTAAAGGCCAGAACGGCTTCAGAGTACATGGATTCGCTGCTGATGCCGGGATGCGATTCGACCGCGTGAGTGGTTCGAGAGACTGTCGTAAAGGTGAGGAGCAGAAAAGAAAGCGCCCATGGCACCTGGAGGTAGGCTAAAACGCGCGAAGAACGACGACGATTTTTTCGAATCATTAAGATTAAGCTTACCTTCGAAAAAGAAATGACTCATACAGTCAAAACCCCTCGTCATGGATTTCATTTCACTTTTGCTCTTAAAGAGGGTTGATGGAGAGGGGTCAAGATTGACATATCTTGTCAGGTTTTTGTGTGGACGCTATCCTGTATCAGATGCAGTACGTCGGTCGAGTGCCTCTGGGCATGCTTATCATTGCGCTGATTTTCGTCTCGGCTCGCGCCTTCGGCGGCGAGGCCGCGGGTGAGGTCGTGAGCGTTCAAGGAAGCGTTTTCGTGCGGCCCGATGGCCGAAAGGCCGGGCATGAGCTGAAGCCCGCGAAGGCCGGCGACAGCGTTTATGCGGGTGACGTCGTCAATACGCCGAGTAACGGCAAGATCAAGATTTTGATGAAGGACAAGAGCATCATCGACCTCGGGTCGTCGGCTCTGTTTAAAGTGGAACATTTTTCGGGCAATAGCGGCTCTGATCGTCAGGCCGACGTGAGCATGATGTACGGCACGATGCGGGCGGCGATCACGCAGAAAATTACCGGTAAGGGGAGATTCAACGTTCGCACTCCGGCGGCGACGATGGGAGTTCGCGGGACGGAGTTTGTCGTAAAGTCGGAAGTTCGCAACATGAACGAGATCCGTCATGTGGTGATGAATCCGGGCAAGCCGCTTCCTGTCCTTCCTGCGATTGCGGCGGGTTTTGGAAAAGGCGCGCTCGGGCGGCCGGAGGCGCCCGGAGGGAAGGCCTTGCAACCGGAGGCGGCAAAGACGGAGATCACGGTTCTTCAGGGCCAGGTCGACGTAAAAAAGGGTTTGGAAAAGCCGAAGGACGGACGGGCGCCGAGCGCGGTTACAGAACCGAAGGTCGTCAGTCTGACGGCGGGCACGCAGCTCGTTGCGAAGCAGGGCGAAGCGGCGCCGATGAAGGCGGTGACGCTGAACACGAAGCAGCTTGCGGCGATCACGCGGGAAGTGCGGGTCGCGGATAACACGTTTCAGAAAGCGATCACGATCGATCCGGCAGGAATGGGTGGGGCGATCGGAGCGGAGACTCAGGCGGCGGTTGTCGCGATGATGGCGGCGGCGCCGCAGCCGACGGTTTTGCCAAGTGACGTCGGATTCGCGGGGACGTTCAACGTGGAATCGAGTTTCACGCATAAAGATGAGCAGACGCAGACGACGAACAAGAACATCAAGGTTCTCGTGAGGTGGCGCCAATGAGAGCATTCGCGTGGCTCGCGCTTTTGACGGGATTTCTGGCGTTAGGCTCGGTCATGACGGGCTGCTCGATGAGCACGCCGGATTCGCGGGTGATCCGGGTGGAGTTTCCGCAAACCGCGGCAGCGGCGCGCGTGGGCGCTTTTACTGAAGGGCGATTCTCGCCGAACAATATCGGTGCTTTCGCGTTGACGCCGCCAGCGCCGACGAGTGCGGCTGATTTCAGGTGTTTTGGTTTGAATGTGACGGCGGCCGATATCCTGCCTGATCCGAGAATGAAGTGTTCCACGGCCACCGACTATATCGGCAGGGCGGGGGGGCTTGCGCCGGTTGAATACGGTGAGGTCTCGGTGAGCGTGCCAGCCGGTTCGGCACGCCGAATTCAGCTTTTTGCGATGAATAGCAATATGGGCTGTCCGTCGCTGGAAACGCTTTTTGATGAGGTCGCGAAGGGA
>DATDSK010000078.1:0-2058 GCA_035291325.1 Bdellovibrionota bacterium
AAGGGTGGTGTTGGTCAGATCAAACGTACAGACGGTTCCATCGGCTAGGATTTTTCCCAGCAGGCCCTGATAGTCGAGGGCGGCCAATTTTTCAGCGAGTGCGCGAGTTTCTCGTTGCTGATTGCCCATCATTTGGGCAAAGGCAACCGCCATGACGGTCATGATACCCGAGGCAATCATCACTTCGATCAAATTAATGCCGCTATTGCCGATCCTGCAGAATCGACCTCTGCGAAGGGCACGTGCCATACGACTCCGAAATGTAGTCACTATTAAACGGTCGGCGTTTAACACGGAAATATCAAGTCCTTTTTCCCAAAACTGATTCTACCGCCTGGAGCATTTCGCACTAATTCGCTCAACATTACAAGGACTTCGGGCTATCAATCTAATTGACTGGTCGCTTCCGACTCCCGCTGGTATAGCCAGCCAGGCATGTTTTCCCAAGAACCCAAACGATTCTCACTGAGCCAGAACTTCGCTTTGGCCGTCCTTTTCGTTTCACTCCTTTCCGTTTTAAGTTTGTACAGCTATCTCCTTTTCCACACCTTCGTTGAGGTCCTGATCATCGCGATTCTGTTCGCGACGTTCACAGTGACATGGCACGGTCGCCGATTCGAAAATGGCTATCTTCTCATCGTCGGAATCAGCTCGAGTTCCGTCCTTGTGCTCGAGACGTTGCACATGCTCACGTACAAGGGGCTGGATGTGCTCCCGGGATTCGGAACGAATCTCCCGACCCAGCTCTGGTTGGCGCTACGTTTTGTCCAAAGCCTTTCCTTGTTATTCGCTCCCCTGTTCATTGATAAAAAAACACCCATCGGTTGGGTTTTCGCTTCCTACATCTTAGTATCCGCGACGCTCGTTTTTCTGATTTTCAGCGGGATTTTTCCCGACGCTTACATCGAGGGTGCGGGGCTGACGCCCTTCAAGATCTGGAGCGAGTACCTGATTTCGGCGATCCTTTGCGGAGCGCTGTTTCTCCTCTGGGACGTCCGTAAACGCTTCGCGCAGCCGGTTCTGGAGTTCCTGTTCGTCTCGATCGCGATCTCAATTCCGGCTGAACTTGCCTTTACCACGTACTTTTCCGTGTACGGACCGGCCAACCTGATCGGACATCTCTTCTCGCTTCTTTCATCCTATTTTTTGTACTTAGCCATCGTCGAAACGGGCATCAGCCGGCCCTATCAGCTCCTGTTCTGGGACCTGAACCATACGAACGAGAAACTCCGGCGCGCGATTCGCACCCGGGACGAAGTTCTTTCGGTGATTGCGCATGATCTCAAGAACCCGCTCTTCTCGATCATGCTTAATGCTGATTTTGTCTCCGAGTTCTCGCAGAAAAAGGCCCTGCCCGAAGTCGTCGCGCGAACAGCGGGACAGATCAAGCGGTCAGGAAAAAGAATGGAAAAAATGATCAACGACATTCTCGATGTCGCGGTCATTGAAACCGGGGGCTTCAAACCCAAAATCGCCGCTGAAGAGGTCAAGCGCATTCTCAACGACGCCGTCGAACTAATGTGGCCGCTGGCGGCCGAAAAGGAAATCGACTTGCGGCTTGACCCGCCACGTTCCGGGCCCCGTATCGATTGTGATCGCGACCGGATCGTCCAGGTTCTTTCGAACCTGATTGGAAACGCCATCAAGTTCACCCCGTCCGGTGGGTCCATCGTGCTCGAGGCCACGGAGGAGAACGGCACGAACCAAAGCGGGATGACGCGTTTTTCGGTATCGGACACGGGGACGGGAATTCCGAAAGAACGTCTGCCCTATGTTTTTGATCGTTTCTGGCAGGCCGAAGAATCGGCCAAGCAAGGCACGGGGCTCGGCCTGGCGATCTCAAAGGGTATTGTTGAAGCGCATCAAGGCAAGATCTGGGCTGAGAGCACGGCCGGTAAAGGAAGCACGTTTTACTTTACGCTCCCTTCAAGACAGGCAAAGCAAATCGTTAAATCGTAAATTCCTTATACAACAGTCAAAAAGTTCGACACCTGCGCCCTCGTCCCTGATCAAGCCACCCAAACCAGACTCCTCTGCGCCGAATTGGCTGGCGGCCTT
>DATDSK010000079.1:0-25404 GCA_035291325.1 Bdellovibrionota bacterium
CCGGACAATTGCGTTCCCACTGTTCGGGAACACGTCTTGCGTTTCCTCGACCTTCTTGAAAGCCGGATCGGCCGAAATCTCCAGCTGATGCCGGACATCGGGATTCGTCGCAAGACTGGTCTGAGAAGGCATCCAACGAAAATGCAGATCCGCGACGTCGCCAAAAGCACGGACTCTCTCCATCGCGGAGGGACTCAGGAGCTGAAGCGGCGATGCCGTCGAAACACGAAAAACCCGAACCTGGCTATGCGTCCCGTCGGCTCCGGTCACCCGCCAATAATAATTGCCCACGGGGAGAGCCTTGGCCGCAAAAGTCTTCTTGCCGGCATCCGCGGCGATCCGATCGGTTCGCGCGGCGCTGAATGTCCGATCCCTCGAAACTTCGACGAAAAACTCACCCGGCTTGTCCCATTCGAATTGAATCGGCTTCGCCTCGCCGCCCGAAACGAAGTACTCGGCCAGCGGACCGGGATTGAGCAGGCGGATGTTGAGCTTTTCGACGCTCACCTTCCCATCCTTGCTCATGCTGATCTGACGATCGCCCGAAGACTCGTGCACGACCGCCGATCCTTTCACGAAGTTGAGGGCGAGATTGTCGACTTCGTTCAGAACGATCAGGCTGTTTTCGCCCAGCTCCAGAGTGGCTCCGCCGCTCATGCGGATCACCGCGGCGCTTGCATGGCCGGTCTGAACCGACTCGTGCTCATAAAGACTTTGATCCTGTTGGACCGTTTCCCATACAAAACTCGCGGGCGCTTTATACCGTACTCTCGCCTCGCGCCGCTCAACTCTCGCCATCGTTTTGCCGTGATGAACCAACCCGCCGGAATCGAGATCGGAATAGAGTCGATAGCCACCAAAGGCCGCCAGCCCTGAACAGAGCAGAATGACCAGAAGGGTCTTCGCCTCGAATTGGCGATTCAATGGGTTCGGTGCGATCAGGTCCATGCCGTCTTACTCTTCGGTCAAACCCGGTCGATTCTTTTGGGAAATCTGGACCCGATTCACCGGTTTAGCTCCCATCGGTTCCCCCCGCCCGGTCTAGCCTTATAAAGACTCAGGCTTTGGAATAAAAATTCCGAACAGACCACATAAGGGGGATGTGTGCCTAAGCTGAAAACTCCTTTTGGATTGACGGTAGGAACAAAACTGATCGCTTTGATCGCGATTCTCCTCATGGGATCGATCACGACACTCGTCTTGATTTCAACCCGCATGTTTGTCGAAGACAACAAGGGTCTCATTCAGGTCATGAACGCGGATATGGCTGCGGGGCTTTCGACCCAGATGCGCGAGCTCTTTGGCAGCGTCACCGAAAAAATGCGGGTTCTCGGGACAGCACTCCTCGAGACGACGCCGAACACCCAGTCCCAGACCCCGATCGTCCGTGAATTCTTTTCGAAAGATAAGGATTTCCTTGCCGTTTATCTCTACCATTCAGCGACGGGCACCTGGACCGTACGATCACGCGCCCTCTCCCCCGAAATGCAGCACCTCGGCGATATCGACGGCGCAAAGGCGCTCGCCGCGATTGCCGGCGACAAGGACCTCTCAATTTCGCAGGTTGCCAAAGGAGCTGTTCAGATTTCGACGATCAAACTCGAAGATTCGAGTGCCGCCGTCGCGATCGCTGTTCCTTTTGTTCAGCAAGGGGACCGCTTCACTCATCTCCTGGTCGCGCTCGTGCGGCAAAACCGGTTTTTGAAAGCTTTCGGCGAAAGCGACCTCGTAACGAGCTTCATGGTGGATTACAAGGGCAAACTCCTGGCTCATCCGGATGGAAGCCGCGTCACGGCAGGAGAAAACGTTTCCTACTTACCGATCGTGAAGCAACTCCTGTCTGGCAAGTCGAGCAACGGTCAAACCCGGTACATTGATCCTCAAAACAAAGAAGCCCGGCTTGGGGCTTTTCATCTCGTCGGCTTCGGAGGGCTCGGCGTGATTGCCGAGATGCCCGAAGCGAAGGCTTTCGAAGCCGCAAAACGGGTCGAACACAAATCGATGTATCTCGGACTGGTGATTCTCTCGCTCGCCTTCCTGGCGGGCTATCTCTACTCCGGAACAATCACCTGGCCCCTGAAGCAGCTCGTTGCCGTTTCACAACGAATCGCGAGCGGTGATTTTGACGTGAACCTCAGGCCAAAAAACCGCGACGAAGTGTCGCGGCTCGCCCTCGCCTTTAACGAAATGGCCAAAGGCCTCGCCGAACGCGATCGCGTGAAGCAGGTTTTCAATAAATTCCATAATAAGGAAATCGCTGAGAAGCTTCTTTCAGGCGCAGTCAACCTCGGTGGAGAACGCAAGGAAGTGACCATCTTCTTCAGCGACATCCGCGGGTTTACCGGCATGAGCGAGTCGCTGGAACCAGAGCAGGTCGTCGAAATGCTGAATGAGTACATGACCCGCATGGTGACCATCATCCGAAGCTACGGCGGAGTTGTCGACAAGTACGTGGGAGATGCGATCATGGCGCTCTGGGGCGTTCCGATCGGACATCCCGACGACACATTCAATGCCGTCCGGGCGTGCCTGGCAATGCGCGAAGAGCTTGCGAAGCTCAACGAACTTCGCCTGTCGCGCGGTCAAAACCCGATCAAAATCGGCATGGGTCTGAACACCGGGCCTGTCATCGCCGGCAATATCGGGTCGGATGAAAAAATGGAATATACCGTGATCGGCGATTCGACGAATCTCGCCTCACGCGTCGAATCGGTCACGAAAGAATACGGCACGGACCTGCTCATCTCGCAAAACGTTTACGAACGGATCAGCGATCGCTTCATTTTCGAGGCCTGCCAAAGCGTTCGGGTCAAGGGGAAGAGCGCTCCGATTCAGCTGTACAAAGTGACGGGCTACATCGGGTCGCAAGGACAACCGGTCATTGTCGAGACGCCTTACTCCTCTTACGAGCCCACCCACTCGGAAAAGGTCGTGACACCACCCCCTTTCAGCGTGCCTCCTCCATTCAAAAAGCCGGGGGAAAGGCAAGCGGCCTAAAATCATGCCAACGGACCGAAATTTATTAACAAAGTTATGTACAATTAATTTTTTGACGTTGAGCGTTACCGAATGCTAAAATGTTCAGTAGGCAATCACGATACCCGGAGTGACTCCGTGGAGGCACTATGACGATAAAGTGTTTGAAAAAACTGGTGATTTGTTCCGTGAGCATCATCGGGATCAATCTTGTCTCGGGCTGCACAGGCCAACTGCCAGGTTCATTTCGCCTGGCTCAACAAGAGGAAGTCTTTGCCACGAGCCAGGAAATCAACACTAAGCTCGATATGCTCTGGGTGATCGACAACTCCGGAAGCATGGACGTCTCTCAACAGCGAATCCGCGATGGCTTCAGTGGTTTTGCGCAAAAATACATGAAACCGAACTGGGACATCCGGGTCGCGGTGATCACAACGGATACGTACCTTGCCCACCCCGCATTTACGAATTACCTCAACCTCTATCAAGTCCCCGTCGGCAGCCCAGCACAGTCAAGCTACCTTCGTGGAATCACCGCGGACGGCATTCCGGGCCGAACCACTCCGTTCGTGAACCCCGCCTGGGCACCCAATCTCGTGAATATGAACCCGGCAAGCCCGGACTACGGCAAATTCACGGCAGGACTCAAGGTCAACCAAGGCAGGCCGCAACTCGGCCCGAATTGGGCAAAGCTCCTTCCCGGCAACCACGACGGACCCATGATCGCACTTTGTCATGAAGCGAATGCACTTTTCATCTCCGCCACTGACGTTTCAAAGTGCTATATCCGCGACGATCAAACCGGAAACACCGGCCCGGAACGCTGCGCGTATCCAGGCTCCGGCGAAACGAGCGCCAGCCAATGCGTGAATACGCCGATGAACGATACCGTGCACTCCGGAAGATCAATCATCGCCACCATTCCTCCCGCCGGAACCCCCGCCGATGCCGCTTGGACGGCGCAGCTCATTCAGGACTTTCTTGTCAATTTGAGCGTGGGTGTGACCGGAATCGGCTACGAACGCGGACTGGCCTCCCTGCAGCAACTCCTCGCCGATAACGAAGCCTCCGGCTCGCCTACGTCGTTTTTCCGGAAAGATTCCCTTCGAGTCATCGTGCTTGTCGGAGACGAGGAAGATCAGACCATGGTCATTCCACCGGCGCCCTACACCGGCTTCTTGGCGAATAGTTACTACACGACCGATGCGGCGACCTGCACGAAGCTGATCGACGGGGTTTCCTTCACCGTGCCGTCATGCCCGGATCCAGCCAAACTGGTCCCGGTCGCCGACATTAAGAGCCAGCTCGACACGTTTTTCCACACCCTCGATCAAACGGGCGCGACAGAGAACCCGAACTTCTTCGTCGTATCGATCGTGGCCTCCACGGCGGCTTCAGTCCAGAATCTCAGAACACAACGCAGCTCGAACGAGCTCGATCGCGCCGACCGGTTCATCGAACTCGGCAACCTCGTCGCCAACGGCTCGAGCGTGATGGAAATCGACAACCCCGACTATTCGCCCATGCTCGACGCGATCGGGATGGCCATCCTGAACAAGAAGGCCATCTTCCAGCTTCAGCGCGCGCCAACCACGACTGAAGAAATGACGGTCGCGATCCGGCATGCCAATGGAACAATGACCGTCCTCTTGCCTTCCCAATTCACCGTGAGCGGAAAGGTTCTGACCATCACTGATCTTGATTTTCTCCTCGGCTTGGCCAACACGGACCAGATCATCATTAATTATCAGCCGAAGACGTTATTCTAGCTCAGACCCGCCCACCGGGAAATATGACTCTGAAACAGCCTCCTCCGAGGTCTGATTCGGAAATCTCTATGCGGCCGCCGTGCGCTTCGACGCAAGTATTGACGGCAAGGAGACCCAAACCCAGCGCACCTTGTTTCATCGTGAAAAACGGCTCAAAAATAAACGCGCGATGATTCGGAAAGACCCCCGGGCCATCGTCATGAACTTCGAGCGTCACCATCGAATTCTCATGGCGGAGCCTGACTTCGACTTTACCCTTTACGCCGGCCGCTTCGGCGGCATTATCGAGAAGACTGATGAGCATTTTATGGATCAACGTCGGGTAGCCCGTAATCCAGATCGGCGAAGGCGTCGACAACTCCAGATAGACCGCGGCGACTTTCGGGTTACCTCTCGCCATCTCGATCGTGCTTTTGACCAGCGCGCCGAGTTCGAGTTCCATTTTTTTCGCGGCAAGATTCGCCAAACCCGCTTCACGCATGCGCGAAAACCTGTCGAAAAGCTGGTGGACTCTTTTTTCGAAATCCGCGATTTTCGCGCGATCACCTTCGGTCAGGTTCCGGATTGCCCGGAGTTCTCCGAGAACGGCGAACAGGGGCGCAATCGCATCCTTCGAATCATGAGCGATGGATACCGCAAAAATACTCGCCAGAGTCTTGCGCTCGGAGGCAAGCAGAAAATCACGATTACGGAGAAGTTCGGCGGCATCGCGGGTGACGACCCGAAGCTGCCAAGAGACAAAGAGATAAATCCCGATCGCGGTGCATGCGATGAAAATAATGCCTTTGGTCCGTTCAATGTTCGCGAAATCACCGATCGTACTCGAAATGGCGGCCGCCATTTGACCGGAGATGAGAATATAGATCGCGCCGAAAAATAAGTAGGCCCCCGCCACGATGGCCGCATATCGTCTATACCGAATCATCACCCACCCCCAAACATAGCTTTTGATCCCATATTTTGCTAAATTCGCGAATACCATTTCGCAAAAAAGGAGAATGTAATGAATCCACTTGCTGGCAAACCCGCACCCAGAAACATCCTCATCAACACCCCCCGCCTGGTGGCCATGTACTACTCTCAAAAGCCGGACGCCTCCGACCCCAGTCAACGGGTCGCCTTTGGCACCTCGGGGCACCGCGGCTCCTCAATCAACGGCAGCTTCAACGAAGACCACATCTTGGCGATTGTTCAGGCCGTCTGCGAATTCCGCGCGGCACAAGGAACAACGGGACCGCTTTACCTCGGAATGGACACACACGCCCTTTCGGAGCCCGCAATGATCAGTGCTCTCGAAGTGCTTGCCGCGAATGGGGTCGAAACCTACATCCAAGCGGATCTCGGCTATACTCCAACTCCCGTGATTTCCCACGCGATTCTGAGTTATAATCGCGGCAAGCCTTCCCGTCTGGCTGACGGGATCATCATTACGCCCTCGCACAATCCGCCCGGCGATGGAGGAATCAAATATAATCCCCCGCACGGCGGGCCAGCGGACACCCGGATGACCCAGACGATCGAGAAGCGTGCGAATGAAATGCTCGCGAACAGCCTGAACGGGGTTAAACGGACGCTTTTTTCGAAAGCCATCCGGAGCTCGACCACGCACCGCTTTGACTACATCAGCCCCTATGTCGCGGATCTTTCGAACATCGTCGATCTCGAAGCGATTTCCTCGGCTGGGCTGACCTTGGGTGTCGACCCGCTCGGAGGCGCTGCCGTCAATTATTGGGACCCGATCGCCGATCGCTATCGGCTCAAAATCGAAGTCGTTAATCGCTCGGTAGACCCGACTTTTTCTTTCATGACCGTGGACAAGGACGGGAAGATCCGGATGGATTGCTCATCCCCTTACGCGATGGCCGGCTTAATTCAGTTGAAAGATCGCTTCAGCATCGCTTTTGGAAACGACCCCGATACGGATCGGCACGGCATCGTGACCAAATCATCGGGCCTGCTCAACCCGAATCATTACCTCTCAGTGGCGATCTGGTACTTGTTTCAAAACCGACCAGGCTGGAAACCCTCCTCCGCGATTGGTAAAACCCTGGTTTCAAGCTCGATGATCGATCGCGTCGCCGCCCACCTCGGCAAGAAACTCTGCGAAGTCCCGGTTGGCTTCAAATGGTTCGTTGACGGCCTGATCGACGGGACCTTCGGCTTTGGCGGTGAAGAAAGCGCGGGCGCATCCTTCCTGAGAAAAGACGGGACTGTCTGGACGACGGACAAGGACGGCATTATCTTGAACCTTCTTGCCGCCGAAATCACCGCTCGCGCAAAGCGCGACCCCGGAGAGATCTATCATGAATTGGAATCGAAGTTCGGAAGCCCGGTTTACGAGCGAATGGATGCACCGGCAAGCGCTAAACAAAAAGCGGCGCTCTCCAACCTCGCGCCCGAATCCGTGAAGGCTTCGGAACTGGCGGGCGAACCGATCATCGCGAAACTCACCCGGGCACCGGGAAACAGCGCCTCAATCGGCGGCTTGAAGGTCGTGACGAAGAACGGTTGGTTCGCGGCCCGCCCGTCAGGGACTGAAGACGTTTACAAGATTTACGCCGAGAGCTTCAA
This sequence comes from Bdellovibrionota bacterium, assembly GCA_035291325.1. Lineage (GTDB taxonomy): Bacteria > Bdellovibrionota > UBA1018 > UBA1018 > UBA1018 > XYD1-FULL-55-31. The sequence continues at coordinate 7,317 of DATDSK010000079.1, forward strand.
TGGCAAACCCCACCTCAAGCAGATCCAAGAGGAAGCGCGGGCGATCGTGGATTCGGTGCTTTAGCCGCAGCAACCGACCGCTCAGAACGACAGCGATTTGCATTGAAGTCTTCGGTCATCTTCCGGATTTTTGGGAGATCACCGAACATGAAGGCGGGCAGTAGCTCATCCTTGAGCCGACTTGGATGCATCCCGCAGCCATGCGCGATGATCGCGACGTCATCACTGATATTATAGATCACTTTTTCGTTCTTGAGCTCAGCGATCAAAGCACCGAGTTCCTGGGCAAGATCCCGATGCGTCTTACCCTGAAGACTGTAAGGCAGAAGTTCCTGGAGTTCTGGCGGGAACATATGCCTGACGGGCGACGTAATCATCTTGAGAATGTACTCGTCATCATTGAATTCAAATCCGTACTTGCGGCGCTCGCGCCACCATTCGGTATCGGGCATCGGAGCGGGATTGAGAAATTGCGCGGACGCGTAGGCATTGCCGCCAAAAAGGTTTTTAATGAAGGAAACCGTCTTTTCCCGCGACTCAGGTGTTTCAAACGGCATTGGATAGATAAAGCTTCCGGTCGTGAATATTCTCTGCTCTGTCGTGGCTTTCGTAACTCGATACATCCTGTCCGCGTTCGTCTTCTTATTCGCGACTTCCTTCAACAGCCGGTCATCGGCCGATTCTATTCCGTAAAAAACACACCTCAATCCGGCCTCTCTCAAAACCGGAAGATCTTCGGCTTTTACGGAGTTGACATGCAGAAAGCAGGAAAATCGCATGTCGATGCCGTCATCAAGCACCCTGCGCGCCATCTGTTTCAAAACCGAAGGAGGCGTATTCGAACCCGCTAGCCTGAAATACCGTGTACCCATGAGCGACTGAATGGCTTTGATTTCTTCCACAATGCGCGCGGCCGATTTGATTCTCCAGGAACCGGCATAAGTCGGATGAACACAGAAATTACACTGAACGGGGCAGCCCCGGCTCTCGTCGAGAATAACCATGTTCAGCTTCTCGCCGGTCCAGGCGGATGGATAAACTTCGCGGCTGTAGTTCGGATACGGCAGCTGATCGAGATCCTTGAGAAGCGCGGGCGGATTCTTGATGTATCGTGGCTCCGCGTCCTTCGGCACCCGAGGATCGCGGTACAGCACGCCCGAAACTTCCGAAAGGGCGCGCCGCCCTTCAAAATATTCCAGCATTCCGAGAATGCTCAATTCCGCCTCGCCGATCGCCATCAGATCAAAGTTGCCGATATAACGAGCGGTGTGCTCCGGCGCGACCGAACAGCAGGAGCCCCCCAGGAGAATCTTCAGCTCCGGGAATCGGCCGCGGATCAACTCGCACCATCGCTTCACCGCCGCGGCCCCTTCACTTCCCCAGCATTTGAAGCCGATCACGGACGTCCGATGCTGAAGGATCAGGCGCGAGAGATCCTCGAAAATCTCGCCCACGACTCTCTCCTGATAAGAATCGAGTTTGTCCTGAAGCTCACGAATCCGCGCGAATGAATCGGCACCGGCCGTGTTTCCAGCTTTGAACGCCTCCGCCGCCATTTCAGAAATTCCCGGAGGCGTCATTTTCTCGAGAATCGACAGCCGGTTATAGTCCTCGATCAAGACCTCGTGACCAGCATGGATCAGCGCACCCGCGAGATTCGCAAGGCCGTTGTCCAGCGCGAGAGAAGATGGAGTTTTGATATATCCTGAGTACGTAACCAAAATGACGTGTGACATTGTACCTGTCAGGCTACGAGGCTCAGACGATCAGAGCGATTTAATTTTTCTTAAACTCTAGACGCGCGCGGGGCGGCGTTTAAGAGCCAGATTAGTAAATTCCATTTCACCGGAACAGAGACTCTCTGCGCGAATGCCAGTCAGAACACAGAAGTCATACCACTGAATCGCGGAAGGAATGACCAACCCATTCTCCATTTTTGAAACCGCGCTTTGAGAAACTCCTAAGTGCTCAGCAACGTTGTGCTGAGTGAGCGCGCGATGCTTCCGCGCTGTTTTGATGACCTTCGCAATTTTTGATGCTGCAGCTTTTTCCTTTTCTGTCACGACAAACTCCTATCAACTTAGTTTATGATAGAATTATTCCAAACGCAAAGTATTTTCAGTAATACCGGGAGGTTAGAAGGTGAATTTCAAACCAACTGATCGAATACATTCCAGGTTACCGCTAATTACCCAGCAGCCTGAAGTTCAACGCATTTACGAAACCCAACCGTCTGCCCCATTCCGATTCTAACGAAAAGAACCCGCCACTTCTTTAGTTTAGTTAGCGCAAGCACCGTCGAGCGATCGAAGTGGCCACCGTTTTGGAGTGTTGCATCACCCCCCCTCACCCTCCAGCGAAGACAGCTCCGAAAAAAAATTTTTCTGGAATTCACCCTGCCCCGAACTCGGTAGAATCGTTTAATATTCCTTAAACCCCCCTTAAACTGGCGGCTTAAAATAACTTAAGTCGACGGTGTCTTGAGCGTGGTCAAGAATCAGAACACGCCTTTTTGAAAACACCCCATGGAGGGGCGATGCAAGAGAGAGGATTCGAGCGTCCGGCCGATTCGCAAAAGCCGGTCGAAATCGCCGAAAGCAACAGACACGCCGCTTGGGATCAAGACTCCACATGGCAGCGCTGGCTTTCAAGTCGAATCTGGAATTTGAATTGGAGTACCTACTTTCCTTTCAATATTCCGGGCAACATTCCGGGCGAGACCTCGGGCGAAGCCTCGAATCTCACGGTCCAACTCAGCTCCTTCGATACGGTCGCGCACTTCCTCGCCCCCAACTTCGGCAGAATTTACGAAGAAGACCTGAACGCCACGCCTTTTCTGTGCTTTGAGACAAGCGAGGCGAAGAACAGATTTTATCGCGAAGCGGCCGATTTTTTTGCCTTCAAAGACGGAGAGAAAACAATCGGCGTGCTGGTCGGCAATCCGCTGGATTGGAGCACCTACTACCTCCGCAATGTCTCGATTCTTCCTGAATACCAGAACCGGAATATTTTCCAGCCGTTCTTCGGTCATCTTCTTTCGATCCTGGCCGATAATAGCGTCGAACGGGCTGAAGCTGATATCGCACTATCGAACCTGAGGCAGGTTCATATCCTGAACAAGCTCGGGTTTAACATCACTGGCATGACCAACTCCGAACGATGGGGCGCAACGGCCCGTTTTACCAAATTTTTCAGCCGAAAACACGAAACAGCCTTCCTCGATCAATTTTGCCTGGGCATGCAGCACCAGCTCAAACGATCCTTACGGTCTCCATCGGGGACATCCTAGGGAAATCCACATGAAAGGAGTCATGTTATGAAAAAGCAATTCGCACTTATTTGTTTCTAATTGAGTAAGATTTCCCCCCCTTTCTTCCTGAAAGGGGGGGTCTTTTTCATAGCCCGCAAATGGCCACTCCGGCCCCGAGATTCCCCCATGAAAATACGTCTCGACGAATACCTCAACCAGTACCCGCTCCCACCCGGATGGTCCGTTCCGGAAAACTTTCACGAGGTCCTTGCCGAACTCGGTACCCCCGTTCATCTTGTCGGCTTGAGCATTCAACACCAGAATGGACGGATCGTTACGGCGAGCGCGGCTCAAATCAACACCCTTCCCATTGATCGAGCGTTCTTCGAATTAATCGAACGGATCAGTGTTCTTGAAATCCTAGACAAAATAAAATCCGGCAAAAACCGGCTTCATCTTCGAACGGCGACCGGGACGATACTCCAGGAAGTCGATGCTGAATCCGTTTTTCCGGAAGATCCAGCCCCCGAAAAATCCCGCTACTCGAAATCCAATGGTGTGGCCGCCTTTTCCGATTTTTCGGGAGCATGTGACCGCGCATCACTCGAGCTCATCGAACGCGATCGATTACTGCGATCCTGGTTCGGCGGACCGGCCCCAAAGCGCCTGCCCGATTCCATCCACGCCGGTTGGGAAATTCGCGACAGCCTGACCCGATATTACTCGTCAGAAACTTACCTTTTTGAAGACTCAACGTCCTCGCCCGATTCGCCTCAGGTAGTCGGAATCTTCTGTTTCCCGAAAAGCAACGACCGCCTGTTCGTGTTCGGATTCGGCTCGGGATCCAGTATTGCCGATGCCCTCAGCCATGCGCAAAGTGAATGTCTGCAGCGGCTCGGCTTTTTGTGGGACCAGGAAATGACGGAAGCGCCTCCGTTTTCGCCCACTCCGAATTACCACCAGGAACTCTTTCTCGGTGAAGAGGGCGCGGGCAAGGTCCGCTGTTGGCTCGACGGCGGGAACCGGATGAAAGCGCCGTCTAATACCACGAGGCACAAAGGGGAATTTCTTTTTGTCGACATCACCCCGAAAAATCTCATCGGGAAGCTCGCGGTGGCCAAAGCCATAGCTCCGGATCGCCTGCCCTTGATTTTCGGGCATGGCTATGAGGAGCTGATTCCGCAGCTTTCGCCGGAGCTGTTCATTCACCCCATCGCTTAGGCTCTAGGTCTTCTTGATCAAAGTCCAACGGCCGAGGCCGTTCGCCTTGATTTTCATTCCAGTCTCGTGGATTTTGCGCCGCAAATTGTAAAGATGGACATCCAGGGTTTTGGGATAGACTTTGACATTACCCCAGACGCGCTTGACGATCTCGTGACGGGACAGGGTGTAATCTTTCGCCTCCAGAAAGAGAGAGAGAATTTCATGCTCTTTCAGCGTGAGGTGCGGCACTTTCCCGTAAGTCGCGGGAAGTCTCTCGAGGATCCGCTCGGCCCAGGGGTCCTCGACTGCCGGCGGCTTGACGGCATTCCGCTTCAACGCGCGTTCGACTTTCACGATCAGCTCTGATTTCTGAAACGGCTTGATGATGTAGTCCAATGCTCCCTCTTCGAAACAGAATCGCAACGCATCCACATCATTCATCGAGGAAATGATGATGAAAGGGGTCTCAAAAAGGTTCGTTACCTCTTCGGAAGAAAGGAAGTGCAAAAAACAGCCATCCGGCAAAGTGATGTCCGCGATCACGAGCTCCGGCTTTTCTGCCGCCGGACTCTCGAGAAGGGCCCTCCGGAACTCCGCAAGCGCCGTAAAATACAAAACCTTGTAACGGATGCCGAGAATCTCGTCGTAAACGAACTTCACGCCGGGATCATCTTCCAAAATCCAAATTCTTTTTTCAGCGATCATGGAGCCGCCTTTGTGGAAGTTAACTTTTTCCGGAGCGTTAAACTGAACATCGTCCCGAAGCCTGGACCGGGAACGACGCTGAGAGCCCCTTCCCCTCGCTCAATCAAACGGCGGGTCAGCCGTAACCCGAGACTTTCCGATTTTTTCATCGGCGCAGGCCGCGAGAATTGAAAAGCCGTCAAATTCTCGAATTCGGCGACTCCCAAGCCGGAACCGTTATCCTTGATGAACATCTGAAGCGTTTCAGCGGCATCCTCCAGAATGCCGACTTGAATCTCCGGGTCTTCGTTTCCGTGCGCGATAAAATTTTCGATACTGTTCTTATAAAGATTGTAGAGGATGTGAACCATGTCGACGTGTGCGACGGCAAACCTGACCTCCAGTAAAGCCGGCTCCAAAACGAAGCGTATCTTCTCGAAGCCCTGGTTCTGAAACTGGGTCTTCATGAGCCGCAATACGTAATCGTGCGTTTCTCCGAAAAGCACCGAAGATTTCCGAACCTCGGGCTCCTTGAGATACGCCCGGAGTGATTTGATGAGTTCAACGCAACGGTCGGTGTTGAGCGTGAGCTGTTCGAGATATTTCCTGCTGTTCAAGCGTTCAGGATTTTCCTGGAGTTCCTGCGCGCAAAACTGAATCGCATGCAAAGGCCCGGCAAGATCATGCGCGATCAGCCCTGAAACCTCGCCAAGCGCGCGGAACCGGTGCTGCTCGGCTTCTCGAACCAGCCATTCCGAAAGCTGGCGTTCATTCGCGCGAAGCCGTTCAGTCAGCGTATTGAAGGTTCTTTCGAAACGCGCCAGAAGTGCCGACGAATGCAACGGGATGCTCATATCCCGCATGTCGTACTCAAAAGACTCGAACCTTTTGAAAAGCTCCTGAAGACCGCCCGTGAAGTAGCGCCGGCCGAGGTACCAGATACGCGCGAAGAGAAGAAAGCCGGAAGCCCCGACCAGAATCACTTCGACCGCTTCCTCTCGTGGATCACTGATCGGAGCGTTCCAGACGACGAGCCACTGTAAAACCAGCATGAAAACCGTAACGGCGAGCAGCGAAATGCTTTCCTGAAGCGCGAATTCCCGCTTGGGGTCAGGGTAGTCGACTTTCGCGAAAGCGTCGCTCCAGTCGTATCTTTCATGAAATTCAGCGATCTGGGTCGACACAAAACGATGAAATTCGATGAACACGGAACCGTAAATATACGCGTTCACGATGAGTTCAATCGTGAGAATCTTTAGCGCCTGGTCGAGTCTCGAGACGTCGGGTTCCCAAACAAAGATGATCACCAACATTACCGGCGTCACTTTCAGAAAACTGACGAGAAAAAAGTAAAGCGCCCTGCGCTGGGGGAACCGAATGAGCGAATTCAGAAGGGCGACTTTGCCTTCGACCGTGAGATCTTTGAATTTCCCGTAATCAGGTTCAGGGAAAAACAAAGCTGTATCAGGGTAGAGTTTCAGAAAAGTGCGACGGTCGATCAGATGAGCGATATAAAGCGCAACGAAGTCGAGCGCGTAAACCACCGCCAACTCCGAAAGACTCGGATGAAAGACAACCAGAACGGGACACAGAACTGCTATAAACCCGAAAAAAGTCCCGAGGGGTGACATCGAATCAGTAAATCGTTTCATTTCGATGGCCCGACCATACACCGGTTTTGCCAATATCCGAACAGTTCTTGCCAAAGAACTTCAAAAGTTAAATCACGGTTAAGCGCTTCAGCGGCCACTTTCGAGGGAAAGATGCCCAGTCGCCGGACGTGATCGGCGACTGGGCCAAGTTCAGCAGGACTAGAACCGGTAAGAAACTCCGGTGTGAAGAACGTAAACATCCGCTTTGTAATCACCCGCCAGCGTGGGCGCGCCGGCGAGGATATCGCCCGCGGTCACCGTCGCGGATGCTCTGCTGTATTCAACAGCACCATCGACATTCCAGTTCGCCGCGATGAGCTTTCCTGCGCCCAACGTCAAGGTATGTCCCGCGCCGGGAGCAACGAAGGTGGCGCGAGCCGAAGACTTCGGCGTCACCGGCGAGGTGAACGCATAACCCGCTCTGAAAGCCCAGGTTTCAACGTGCGTACATTCAAGGCCGAACTTCAAGTTGTGCATATTTTGCCAATTCTGGGGAATGGAAGGTATCGGAAGAGTCGCTCCACCGAGGGCTGGGTTAAGGGTCACGTTACCGTTAATTCTGAGCGCCTGGTTCACGTTATAACGGCTCCAATCATATTCACCGAAAAGCTTGAGACCTTTATTCACCTGATAAAAGCCGCCGAACGCGATCTGAGTCGGGAACGCATTCGAAACCGTCACATCTCCTCCAGTCGAAGCCAGCGCTGCCGTCGACCCGGTCAGCTGAGAACTTCCCGCACTCGCTCCTTTCGCCGTGAAGCCGACCTCCGTGCGCCAGTTCACGCCCAAGCCCCAGCTATTATCTTCGGCTCCGTATTGCGCGCCCACTCGAAAGCCATTGTAACGAGTGGCCGAGAGATCAGAAATATCGACGGTCGTGAGAAGGCCTCCTCCGTTCGGCAAAACCAGAGCCGAACCCAGTGTGGCCTGGACCATCACGGCTCGCCAGGCGACGCCGAAACGAAGGCGGGGCAGAACTTCATAGCCGGCACCCGCCGAGAACTCGATGATGTTGAGATCCGCCTTTACGGTGGGCTTCAAAGCGGAGAAGCCAAAATCCACTTCTTCGTAAATCGCTTTCGTACCTCCGCTGGCGAAAGCTCCGATGCCGACGCCCAGCTGGTCCGTGAGCCTGTACCTGGCAATGACGGCGAAAGGCGGCGTGAACTTTCGAGAAGAATCGAGTTGTGTACCTGCCGCGGTCACCGGTCCCGAGTACCTCGCGAAAGTCGGTGAAAAGTTCAGAGAAACATCGGCATTCTGCCCAGCCGCTAATCCGGATGGGTTGAAGTACAGGGATTCCGCACCTGCGACGTTCCCGACTGCCGCATTGGCGACACCCGCATAACGGCCTGACCAGCTCACGACTTTTTCAAGCCCGCCACCGAACGCGTTTGGCAACAGACATAAAATTGTTAAGGCAACACCACCACACAGAATAAGAATCCGTTTTCTCTGCATAATTTTAATCCTCCCGGAGGGTTTATTTGCGGGCATCATAGCACCGACCAGCTATAAATGAAAAGTCTCAATGCCTTGATTTCGTGACGCTTTGTGTCATAATTGAAGTATTACGTCCGCTGAACGTCGGTGACAAATATGACTTCGATCCACCTCTTAATCGGCTTGATGATCACGATGAGTATGGTCCTCAGCTCTTGCGGCAAGCAAGAAAGAGAGCCCGTCCTTGATCTGGGAAGTTTCGCGCCTTACGTCGAAAAATTTCAGGCGGGTGCGCAGTACCACGGTGAAAATCTGAAGGTGGAAGATCTTGTCATTCAATTCGGTCCCATGGACAATCCGCGTCAGCGGGCCATCTGCGATATCGGACCAGACTCCCCTCCGACCATCATCATCCTGGAATCAGGATGGGAACTGATGGACGAAAACGAACGGACTGCCCTCATGTTCCACGAAATGGGACACTGTGTTTTGCGACGCCCCCATGTGAACAGCGTCACTCGCTCCGGACTTCCGGCGAGCCTCATGAATCCCTATCTGATCAGCGGTCATGTCTATTCGCGATACGAGGACTACTACAATAAGGAGCTGTTCAAGGGCCAAGTTCCAAGCGCTCCGTAACCAAAGCCTCGCAAATCACCCCGCACACGGCCTGACGATTGCAGCTTCGACCCCGGAGGCTCGCTCTGCATGGATCAAAAACCACCACGCTTTCGGGAAGCAAATGGGGGCTCATTATCAGGAATCGCCGCCGAGCTCGCGTCAAGTTTACGCGACATACTTCGCGCTGAAGTCCACCTTGCACGCGCGGAGGTGACGGACATCACCGGTCAGCTGAGCAAGCACGTGGTGCAGGCCGCGCTTTTCGGAGCAGTTGCGGCACTGGGAATCCTGCCGATTCTCGCTTTCGCGGTGATCGGCCTCGGCCGCCTGTTGGACGAAAATTATTGGCTGAGTGCCCTGATCGTAGGTGTAGGGTTCATGGCCGTGGGCGGCGGCCTCGCCTTTTCGGCTTATCGCAAGCTTTTACACGAAGACCTGAGTTTTCCGCACACGCGGCGCGGCTTCCAGCAGCAGGTCGCCGTCACTGAAAAGAAACTGGATGAAGTCGCGCAGACGACCAAAGGGAGGGTTGCATGAGTCAAACCGAAATAAAAAGAGCCGAAGAGGCAATGCAGAACAGCTCGAAACAATTCGAGCAGGCACTCGACCACCTGAAGGACCGAATCCAGTCTGCCGAAGCCTATCTCGACGAAAAGCGCCAAACGATGGAAACCTACGTGGATCAGACGCGAACCTCGGTGGAAGAATTCGTTCATAACGCGAAGGATTCAGCGGGACGCATCCTCAATGAAGTGCAGAGTTCAACGGAAGAAGGCCTGCGACTGGTGAAAGAGCGCCCTCTCACCGTCTGGATGATCGTATTCATGAGCGGCTATCTTTTTGGCGTCTACTCGTCGCGAAAAATCGCGTCACGTAACGCCGCAAAACAGCTCGATCGCGACGTCGACATCGCGGTTTGACTTAGTCCGAGACCGGGGCTAGCTCCGAGATTTTCTCGAGCGCGTGAAGCAAATCCTTTCGATTGAACGGCTTGCGAAGATATCCGTCCGCGCCATATTCGTTCCGGGGCGCCGCATCGTCATCTCCTTCACTGTCGCCCCCGAGCCCCCCCGTGATGACCAGATAGCGGACGGACTTGGGCAGGTTCAGTTTTTTCGCTTCACTGACAAAAACATCGCCGTTCATTTTCGGCATTTTCATGTCGGTGATGACGAAATCGAAACAACCGGATTTCAGCTTTTCGAGAGCGACCGCGCCATTCTCGGCTTCAGTGACTTCAAGGCCGAAAGTTTCGAGGTACTTCCGCACAATATCCCTCACGCCATCTTCGTCATCCACCAGCAAAACCCTGCCTTCGAGCTTGCCGGGTTTAACCTGCGGCAACATGGTTTCTGCCATCCTTTGTTCGCCTTCAACAGCACGGTTCAACGTAACCGTGAATTTCGACCCCAGCCCCGGTTTCGATTCGACCTCGATTTTCCCGCCAATGGAGGTAATGATCGAATAGGTCAGCGCCAACCCCAGGCCGGTACCCGCTCCGACAGGCTTAGTCGTATAGAACGGATCAAAAATGTGATCGATGTTCTTGGGAGAGATGCCTTCACCGTTATCGATGACTTCCATGACACTCATATCGCCCACGGCCGCGCTCGCGATCGTGATCCGCCTGTCGCCGTCGCGGGAACAGAGGGCGTCTTTTGCATTGGCGACCAGATTCATCAGAACCTGCTGGAGCTTTCCCGGGTTTCCGCGAACGAAAAGCGGTTCAGATGAAAGCCGCGTTGTTACCTCAATGTCGGCCTTGCGATAGATCTCCTCGACCAGCAGAACGGTGTCGGTGATCACATTATTCAAATTCGTGTTTTGCAGAGTATCGTTGTCGGCACGCGCATACGATCGCAGGCCATTCACGATGTTCGCTATTCTCCGGACTCCCTTCTCCTGCTTCTGGAGTAAATCGAAAACTCTTTCGTCTGCGGCGCTTTTTTCGAGAAGATGATCGCGAATGATGCCGATATTTCCGTCGATAATGGTAAGCGGATTGTTGATTTCGTGTGCCACGCCCGCGGCGAGCGTGCCGATCGTGGCAAGTTTGGAAGCTCGAAAAAGCTGGTCTTGAATTTTGCCTTTTTCCAATTCCATCCGCTTTCGATCGCTGATATCGGTGAACATAGTCGCAAATTGGCCTGGAGCGGGGCTGTATGCCGAAATCTCGAAATAACGATCGCGCGGCCGATCGTAAGTTTCGAAACGCGCGCTACCTCCCGATCGAACGGCGTTTTCGTAAAGATCGACCCAATAGGGGTTGCTGCCTGACGGTATGACGTCCCGGACCGTCTGTCCCACAAGCTGGTCCTTCGTCAACCCGACCATGCGTTCAAACGCGGGATTCACCTCGATGAACCGGTAATCCCGAATAACGTCCCTTTCGTCGCGGATCACCGAGAACAGGGCAAACCCGTCCAGCATTCTTTCAAAAAGCATCTGATAACGGAGCCGGCTTGCCCGAAGCGCTTCATCGCTTTCCCTGAGATTCTCGACCATGTTCTTCATAGCCGAAAGCAGCTGACCGGTCTCGTCCGTGCCGGATGCATCGATTCTCACGCCAAGGTTGCCAGCCGCGATTTCGTTCAACGTGCCCACCGCGTTTCTCAAGGGACGTGAGATTCTTTGCGCGAGCAGAAAACTCACGATAATCGCCAGAATGACGAATCCAGCCGTGGCCATCAAGATCCTGGCCGCGACGATCCGGATGTCTCGTTTGACGTCGTCAACGTAGATGCCGCTTCCCAGAATCCAGCCCCACGGTTTGAAGAGCTTTACGAATGATGTCTTCGGAGCGGGTTCGGTCCCGTCAGGTACCGGCCAGCTATATTCGAGGAATCCTTCACCTTTGCTTTCGCAAATTTTGGTGAACTCCTGAAAAAGAAATTTTCCGCTCGCGTCTTTGAAACTTTTCAGATCGAGGCCGTTCAGGGCGGGAACCGTGGGGTGCATGATCATCCGCGAGGACAGGTCATTGATCCAGATATAATCAATGTGCTTGTAACGAAGGCCGCGGATATTCGAAGCAGCGAGCCGTTTGGCCTCGATGACGTCCAACTCACCACGTTCCACCCTCGCCTGCGAATCGCTGACAATCCGGAGAGCGACATTGACGAGGTCCTGCACGGCGGCGCGTTTCTCGGTCATGAGCTTCTCTTCGACCACCGGGAGCACGTAAATCAGGATGACCGAAGCGCTCAGCACGATCGACACGATCGAAAGGCTCATGATTTTTGAAAAGATGGTCCAGCCCCGAAATCGTCTAAACGCCAAAATCCCCCCTCTGGTCAGTCCGGGCTCTCGGAATTTCATAAACCCCGCTCGTTCTGCCATAGCTGATCCCCGAAAGCCGGGAGACCGGATCAATCGCATCCAGCTTGATCTTGCCGTTCTCATAAGCAGCGGCGTGAACGTGCATCATGAGTATTCTGCCGACCACGATCACGGAGGAACCCACGCGGCCATCGCCGATTTCAACCATTTTGAAGAGTTCGCATTCCATGTGAATGGGGGATTCCTTGACTCTCGGCGGACGCACTTTGACGGAAGGAAGCGGCGTCAGTCCGACTTTCTCGAACTCACTTTCACCGGGAGGATATTCCGCGGAACACTGATTCATCGGACCCGCCATCCAATGGGCGACCGTATTGACGACGAACTCTCGGTTCGCTTCAATATTCCTGAGCGTATCTTTCTTCCCGCCATCCGGTTTTCGTGTAATGGCGAGCATCACGCAGGGGGGATCGCTCGATACTCCGCTAAAAAAGCTGAAAGGCGCTAGATTCGTAATTCCGTTGGAGTCGATGGTACTGGTAAGAGCAATTGGCCTCGGGACGATGGAGCCGATCAGCAACTTGTAAACCTGGGTGACGCCCAGGCCAGCCATATCAATCTGAACCATGGATTCGACGGGAGAATTGATCTGATTCACCCCTCGATCATAGGTCGATCAGGAGCTTAAGAAAAGCATATTGTTTCGAGGACTTAATACGCTCCTCAGCGCCTGCAATTGACAGTTGCCGAAACAGCGGTTTCTGTATATAAGAGCGAAAAGATCGGGTTTAAAGGAGCAATCTATGTTGAGTCCCAAAACTCCCCAAGCACAGGTAACTCTCCTCCTCAGCCTCGTTCTGGCTGCCCTGCCGGTTTCGGGTTGTAAAAAGACTTTTACGAGTCCGGAAAAAGCGGTCGTCGTTGCCTATGAATCGCTTCGAGCTGATACCTCTAAAAAGGACGAACTGTTTCTGAAGACCCTTGAACCTGGCAGCGAGATCTTTCGTCGGTACTCGCTCCCCGCCGAGCGAGAAGGTTTGCGCCAACGGCTCTCCGAATACACGCAGCTAGTTCTCGAAAATTCGAAAACCCTGAGCCAGATCGTCACTCCGGACAAGACGATGGGTTATTCCAAGCACCAAGTGTGGGTCTCCGGCGAAACGCCGAACGCCCGTCCGGTCTTCGGAATGCCTCCCGGCTGGGAACGGGTGCTCCGCGCGGACGTGAGTTGCACGACTTGGTTTCAACCCGAGGCTTGCGGAGGAAGGAACCCCAATTATCCGGACATGAGCATTCCAGGATTTCCCTCCGACTATCCCTATGCAGACAATCCTAGGGACGTCGGGATTCATCCGATGCCTGGCGGAGCAGGCGGTAACCCGAATAGCTACCCTCCCGGACAGAATCTCCCGGCTTGCAGGCTCGACTGGGTAGAATGCTACATCACGAAAATAGAGCTTTAGATTTCCGCTCGGGTTTTGACAATCCGGCTGATCAACCCAAACTGCAGAGCTTCTTCAGCCGTCATCCAGGTGTCCCGATCGGTGTGCTTGATGATCTCTTCGACGGGCTTGCCGGTTTCTTCGGAATAAATCCGATTGATCTTCTCCTTCGTACGGAGGATTTCCCTGGCATTAATTTCCAGCTCGGAAGCCGAACCCTGGAGAACACCAGAAATTAAAGGCTGATGAATTAAGAACTTGCTGTTCGGAAAGGCCAAGCGATTCTTCTTCGTTGCACAGAGGGCGATTAAGGACCCCATGCTTGCGGCCAACCCGGTCACGACCGTGATGATCTCGGGTTTTATGAATCTCGCCATATCGTAAATCGAAAAACCAGAATTGATCTCGCCGCCTGGGCTATTGATGTAGATGTAAATGGGCAAATCCGGATTCGCTTTTTCCATTGCGAGCAAGGACTTATTCACATGGTAGGCGAGGTCGGAATCGACGGGGCCCATGAGCTGAACAATCCGATTTTCAAAGAGTGCATGATCCAGTGGCGTGTAGAAGGGGTGGTTTTCCATGGGGAAAGTGTAGACCGCTTCCGAAACCGGAGTCAATTGGATTGGAATTATCCCCCCAAAAACTTTTGCTCGCCTGCCGTTCAAGTTCTGGATAGACTCTTCTTTGACGCAGGACGCAGCCGCGGGATGGCGGCCCAGGGTTGACCAAGGAGGGAGTACTTGCCTGAACAGCAAACGGGTTATTCAACTCTCATCATAAATTCGAGCCGCTATCAAAGCGTCTCGTCTTCTATTCCGCTGACTTTCGTCAAAGCGGGTGGTTCGCCGTCTCTCCTCATCAGGGATCTGACAAAAAAGTTCGCGGCCATTTTTTTGGACCCGGTGCACGCAATGCCTGGCGGCATTGACCTGATAACGCTGGCACACCGCTTCCGGCCGGCAACGCCAGTGTATGTTCTTTACGACAAAGAACTCCCCTTTTCTCACGAACAGCTTCGCCGGATGGCGGTGCATGAAGCGATCCCGCTTCCCCTCTCTTCGTCGACTATAAAGGAACGCCTTGCCCCTGAGATCTTTGAGTACACGTTTGTTCCCGTTCCAGCCGAACCCAGTTTTCCTTCTCCCCACCCGGAGGATCAGGAATACCTGCCCGTTCCAGCGACTGATTTTTTAGCGGGCACCTGCAGCTTTTTCGATGTTTTCGTTCGACTGCCGTCGACGGGATACCTCAAGGTGCTCAGCGCAAATGACACTTTAGCCCCTCATCGCGTGCTTTCTTACCTGGAAAAGGGGGTCTCGCATTTTTTCATCGGCAGGCGCGGTCATGAGCAGTGCCTCACCTATTGTGACGCATTAGCCAAGAACCTCCTGGACGCCCCGGGCATTTCGTTCGAAATGAAGATTTCAGACCTTTTTAGCAAAGGACAAACAGTCGTTGAAACAATCCGAAAGGAAGGATTAAACCCGATCCACATCGACTATATCCTGGCATATCTCGCGCATGTCCGCGCCCTCATGAGGCAGACAAAGCTCGACAGTCACTCCCAGATCCAGGCATTTCTTTCGAATCTCGCCGCCTATGATCACGGCGTCGGGACCGCGATGGTCGCGGGGTTACTCGCGCTCCCGTTGAAAATCGAAACTGAAGCGGCATTCCGCATGGTCGGCGTGGCGGCCCTGCTTCATGATATCGGTATCCATGAGCTCCCGAAGGGGCTTCAAGCCAAGCTCGAAGCAGATGAAAACAGCCTGACGCACGATGAACGGGAACTCTATGAAATGCACCCCGCACTCGGCGCCGAGCTGCTCAACAGAATTCCAGGAATCGACGAAGTCACCGTTCAGGCCGTCGCGCAACACCACGAACGGCGAAACAACAAAGGCTTCCCCGGCAAAGTAACGGCTTCAAACATCAATCGAATCGCAGAGCTCATCGGTATCAGCGATGAATTCATCAAACTGGTTGTCAAATCAAAGGAGAACCCCGCATTAGATTGTCTTCGTGAGATGCAAACAAAGGTCTTTGACGGCTTTTCGTACAGTGTTGTCGAAAGCTTCAGAACCGTCTTCATGATGACCAAATCCTGATGTGGCCCTGATCAACTATGCGTAGCACCCAGCTTTGGCATTTCCTGCTTGTATTTTGGTTTGCGATATTCAGTCCCGCGAACGCTTCGGCGAAACTGCTCCAGATCATCCACACGAATGATCTTCACGCCAATTTTGATTCGTCCGACACTCCCGGCAGAGGCGGCTATGCCGCCGTAAAGGGCCTCATCGACAGCCTTCGCGACGCCGCCGCGCTGAAAGGGATTGAGACACTCACCGTCGATGCCGGCGATTTTGCCGACGGGAGCATCTACCGCTACGCGGAGAAGGGCGGCGCGCCATTACGGCTCATGGATGCGATGGGTTACGACGCCGTAACGATCGGAAACCACGATTGGCTGATCGGAACGAGTCAACTCGACGGCATTTTCGGGATGATCCAGCCCCATACCCGCTATCTGGGGGCAAATATCGTGATCCCCCCTTCCTCCAAGTACCTCGCGAGTCACATCGAGAGTCATGCCGTCCTCACACGCGCCGGTGCCCGAATCGGGATTGTCGGCCTCACGACCAGCGACCTTATTTACAGCTGGCGCATGAACGAAGGGGGAATTGATTCTCCGAAAAAAATCGGCGCCGAGCTCATTTCCAAGCTGAAAGGAGAGACGGACTACGTGTTTCTCCTTTCGCATCTGGGTCATCGAAAAGATAAAAACTTCGTCAAAAAAGTGCGCGGAATCGATCTCGTCATCGGTTCTCACTCTCATGACTTTCTTTACGATCCCGTTTACCGGGAAGATCCGGATTCGCGAACGGTCCCGATCGTTCAAGCGGGGGCTCATGGCGAAGTCGTCGGCGATCTTCTGGTCGACCTCGTTCCCGGGCAGCCGCTCAAGATCATCCGGTATCGATTGATTCCGGTTCAAAGCAGGGGCCCGCGAGACCCTCATGTGGACGACTTGGTGAGAAAAGCGCGGCTTTCGCTCGAGGAACAGTACGGCGCGAACTGGTTGAGCGAACCCGTGGCGTTCTCACAGGTCCCGATGCTCAGACCGGATCATGGCCCGACGGTCTGGGGTACTTTTTACGCCGACACGCTTCGCGAAGTCGCCAAGGCCGATATCGGCCTGGACATCAGCGGCTACTACGGCACGAACCAGCCTCCCGGACCGATCACACGCGAAGCTCTTTACAATTTTTTCCCACGCACCTTTGATCTCAAAACGCCGTTCGGCTGGACCATCTGGAAAGTACGCGCTCCCGGTTGGCTGATCAAATTGACGATCACGACCGCGCTCAAATTCGGCGGGTACTGCAACACCTCCAACATCAGTTACGAGCTGAAGGTAAAGAACGGAAAAGTTAAGTTCAGGAACTTCAAAGTCGGCGGCAAACCCCTTTCCGACATGAAGGTTTATTCGCTGGGAGTTTCAGAAGGAATTGGCCGCGGCAGCGACGAAATCAGTTCCTATTTGCGGGCCTTTTTCAAACCGAAGGATACCGGGCTTGCGGTATGGTCTGCTGTCGAACAGCGCCTCGTCGATATGAACAAGGCGACTTTTCCACCGCCTTATTTTCAAATCCCGAAAGTCGTGATCAGCAAAGACGATTTGCAGGACTAGCGAGGCGCAGACAGCGCCGGGTACACCCTGGGCGCGGCCCTTTCGAAGTCACCGAGGGGGAATGCTCTTCGTTCGACCGCGCCCAGAGTATGAATAGATCATGATTAACTGCGCAACGCGTTATCAAGTAAATTAATTAAGCTCTTCGCTCGCATAGAACGACCTTCGCAGCAAAGATCCCGCTCGGCGAGAGCTTCAAGCAACGGCGCGCTGACCAGGAACAGCGAGCCGAGCAGCCGCAGTCGCCAGTCGCTTCCCCAATGCCGAGGCAAGTGCCAAGTCGACTTCAGTCGGCGCCCGCTTGGAATCGACGCCCGAGATTGAAGAAATTCCATAAGGTGAGCCGCCGTGAATATCGTCCATTGTCATCTGCGCCTGCTCGGCATACGGCAAGCCCAACATGATGTAGCCGAGATGGAACAACGGAACCATCATCGAGAGCAGCGTACTCTCCTGCCCGCCATGCTGGGTGGAAGTCGAGGTAAATACGCACGCCACTTTGCCGACCAGGGCTCCCGACATCCAGAGGCTACCCGTTCCATCGAGGAATTGTTTCAGCTGCGCCGACATGTTCCCGTACCGGGTGGGCGAGCCAAAGGCGACGCCATCCGCCCAAACGAGATCGTCGTTCGTCGCCAACGGGACGTCTTTGAGCGAGTCTTTGACCTTCTGGAGATCCGGGCGTTTCTGGATCACTTCTTCAGGCATCAGTTCACGAACTTGCCTCAGCCGCACGGCAGCTCCTTGTTCGCGGGCTCCCTTGGCGATCGCCCGCGCCAAGGTTGCTGTGTTGCCCGTCATGCTATAAAAAACGACAAGA
>DATDSK010000080.1:0-3032 GCA_035291325.1 Bdellovibrionota bacterium
AAAACCGCGAAAGCTCGCGCAAAAAGCCCAAATCTCACGGCGTGCTCGCCGATTCTTAAACTCACAATACGTTCAGTATTGTTCCGTTTAAGAACGGCTGCGCTTGCCGCGATCTTCGGTCTTTTTGCGCGTTTTATCTCGGAAATATTGGCGCGTTCAGGCTAGGACCACCGTGCGATTGCCGCAAGGCAGAGTTTTTCTTCGCGATCAACTGCCTCGGAGCTGGGATCGGTCAGCGCGATAATCACGGAGCCCATGATTAAAGAATGGATTTGCGCCGCTAATTCGGAGGTGTCAGGCCGCGCGGGAGCGGCGATACGGCCAGCGGTTTCGAAAAGAAGTGATTCCAGCCTCTTTCGAGCCGCCGTGATGGCATTGGAGTTGATTTCGCGGATTTTTGAACGGATGGAAGCAAGATAGATGTGGTGGAGCCAAAAACTCGCGTGGACCTTGTATTTCCGTACCCATTCGAAGGTCGCGCGCACGTAGGCCTCCATCGGCACGTAATTCGGTTCCCGTGCGGCTCTTTCGAGGTACTCCGCGGTAAATCGCCCGGCTATACGGGCAATATGCGTGGCCGCGAACAAGGGAAGCAGCTGTCGTTTCTTGCCGCCGAAATGATAATGAATCGTAGCGAAGGCCAGGTGAACGGATTTGGCAATGTCGTCCAAGGTGACGGATTCGACTCCCGTTTTAGCGCAGAGTTTTAGGTACCCTTCCAGAATCTGGATCTCAGTATGGCTGAACGAGACTGGAATGTTTTTCTGCGGCATTTCAGATGAATATGTGCTCGTTAGGCGGGTTTATCAATGTTTATCCAGGCTCCCAGGGTGGAGCTATGAGCCCCCGAAAGACATCCTTTTCTGACGGGGGACTGCAACGTGCGGATTAGGGGAATACTTCAGAACCTGGAACCAACCCGATTTCCGGTCGGGCGATTCCGAACTGCTGGATTTCGAGCTGAATCGGCCCGCGGTCCAGCTTTTCCTGGATCTTCTCGGTAAGATGTTTGGATTCCCAGAATTTCTCCTGATCAGTCGCTTTGGAGTGGGCCAGGATCACTCGACCCGAAACGGCTTCTCCCGTTACGTCATCGATGCCCTTTACGCTCAATACGACGCTACAGCTGGACAGACGCGCCATCGGGCGCAGGCTGAACAGTGTACCTGGTTTGCTTTCGAAAGAAACCGCTTGTCCCGGCAGTCCGGCTGTATCTTTCAGTTCGAGCACCTTTACGGACCTCGGACCTCCGGCGCACGTCGATACTTTGCAATAGTGGCACAGGAGATAGGGTTCCAGCGACGTGAGTTGCAGGGCTCCGTGGGCCTCGATATTGCCGTGTACGGATTGTAAGCGGATTCTTTCGAAAGCCTGAGCGGCGGGAATACTGACGAAGAGAGAAATGGCCGTCAAAACTCCGAAAATAACAGTACCTCTGGATTTCATAAATCACTCCTTTCGTGGGGAACTAAATCGGCTCGTTCGCTTCACAACGGATGTTGCGCCACCCTGGAGCCACTTCGCCCGTTTCCAAATCAAAATAAGTGGAATTGAGGGTGGTTTCGCTCAGCTTCCCGGTGGGGCTCAGTTTTGACTTCACTTCCATCCGAACGATGGGCTGTTTCGAGATATCGTATCCCGGCATTCCTGCGAATTTCTTGATTCCCTGTGTTTCGATCAAGTAGCAGCCTGGACAGCGGCCTCGTTCAAAACGTATCGTGTTCATTTTGTAGGAATCGGCAACTTTCCCATCAGGCAGCCGCGGCATGGCCCAGACGACGCCTTCATCGAAATCGATCGCGATCGATCCTTCTTCGGCGTAGTTGGTGCACACGACTTCAGCATCATCGATCGGATCAAAAGCGGCGCCGATCGTGGGTACCAATCCAACAGCGAGTCCCAGTATCACGAGAGTAAGTTTCTTTTTCATAACGGTCTCCTTTTCTGTTCGGCTTTATAACGCAGAGCATAAACTCGTGCAAGGAAAATATCGCGAGTATCGATAATTTTATCGAAATTGTAATTTATCTAATTGTATTCATTGGTACAAATAGACACAGCATTTTCTTATCATGTAAAGTTTCAGGACGGCTGTAGGCTCTTACAACAATTTTCAGTGTTCCTTCTCAGGGGCATTCGGGAGAGGTCATTGTGAGTTACGAAGAAGTTCTCGCTGCTTACGTCCCGGATAAATGCGTTTAACGGGTGGTATGCCGATTGCTCTTTTGTTCTGTAAACAAGGCGGTGAAATATGAAATTGAAGAACTATGGGCTGGCGATGATCGTCCTTGCTCTGACGGTTACGAACCCTGGGGAATCTTTTGCGGCCCCCTCGAATGTTTCGATTTCTGCAAATGAACCCAGTTTGAAGATGCCGCCACAATGTGCCACATGTTTGGAATCGAAGTCAGTGCGAGATTCCCAAGAGACGGTCAATAGGGCGGTTGAGTTCATGGTATTGAGTGCGTGCGCTTCAGAAAACAGCGTGAAGCAGGGGGAGTCGTTCTGGGGCGGGTTCAGTTCCTGTTTTTGCGGGGCAAAGACGGGGGCAAAAGAAACCTTTTCGGCCTTGTATCAATCGTTGCGGCACCCGATTGATTCGACTTTGAATTTGGCGGCTTTTATTCGCCACTTTTCGACCAACATGGCCATGATTACAGACGATCTCAAGTCAAAGTTCGCCGCCCATCCGGACTTGACGTTCGAGGAAAAACGGGCGGTCAACTGTGAAGCGATCACGAAAGTCGCCCTGGTGGGTATTCCGGTGCTGAAAGCGACTTCACTCGCCATGAAAGGCGCGACACGAGTTGCTGTCGCCGGTAAGAAAGCGTACGCAGTGAACGCGGCTCATCGGGTTGGTAAGGGTGAGTTGGGTAAGAATGGCGTCACCCAAGCCAGTATCGGCAATTACACCTGGGGCCAGCTCAGGCAAAAAGCCAGAATACTTAAAACAGGAAAGCACTCGAAGGCTAGCCGACGGGAGCTGATGGAATCCGGTAGAGTCGGCTACCCTGCGGACCCTTCGCGACCCT
>DATDSK010000081.1:0-12893 GCA_035291325.1 Bdellovibrionota bacterium
CGCACACCTTTTCTTGCCTGAGAAAAAAAAGCAAGATCAGGTCAAAAAATCTGCTGTTGATCCCCTGCCCTAAAGTAAGGTATGAGATTTTCTCTTACGGGCGGCTGGGTAGCTCAGATGGTTAGAGCGGCGGATTCATAACCCGCAGGTCGGCAGTTCGATCCTGCCCTCAGCCACCAAATTTAAAAGAGAAAATTTAATGACTTAAGCGATTCGCAAGAACTCGTGTATCTTCTCGATGGTCCACAAATGTTCCACCAACATTCTCGCATCAATTCGATACAACCAGCTTGAGCCCCGTTTCGTGTACGGGGGCAGCTGGCGAGAGGGTTGGATTTTTCGGTTTCACGCAAAATCTGCTCGCCGCGCGGCGAATGCTATCGCCGAGCAGGTGAACGTATTTCATCGTGGTTGAAATATCCTTGTGACCGCAAATCTCCTGGACGGTTTTGATATCCAGGCCCTCCGCGATCATGAGGGTGGTGGCCGTGTGCCGCAGGTCGTGAAAGCGGATTTCCTTCACTTTGGCTTCCGCGACGTCCTTCTTGAAAATTCGGTCGTAGAAGTTGTCCTGGCACACGGGAGTTCCTGCTTGAGAGCGAAAGATCGTCTGTTCGGAAGAAAGTTTCCCCTCCCTTACCAGCCGCTCTAACTCTCGTCGCAGTTCCTCGTTACAGGGAACATAGCGCGATTTCTTGCCCTTCGGCGGCTTGAAATCCCAGCTGATGAGATCCCAGCGCCTTCGGATGTGGAGGAGCTCGCCGCCCTGGGCGATGTCTTGGGCCTGCAAGCCCCAGATTTCACCCGCCCTGAGGCCGGTATTAAGCGCCAGGAGGTAAACGACATAGAACCAACGATCCGGGCTTCCTTCCGGATATTTCGCCGCTGCGAACTCCAGAAAGGCTTCGGCCTCGTTTCGCTCCCAGAACTTCATGTCCTCGCGGACTTCTGGAAGCTTTCGGAAGCCTGCAGCAGGGTGGAATGGAATCCGGCGATGACGAAGCGAAAAGTTCAGAATTGCCATGACAACGTCTGTCTTTCGATTCACCGTCGCAGGTGCCAATCCCTGGGCTAGCTGTTCGGATTGAAATCGCGTGAGCCGATCCGGGTGAAGCTGGTTCGGAGTGAACTTGCCAAACTTCGGCAAAATCTCATCCAGAATGTTCCTGGCCCGCTTTTCATGACCGGGACTGAATCTCAGCCCCTGCCTTTCGAGCCAGTACTGTGCTTCTTCTCCGAAGGTCGTTTCTTCGAAACTTCGGATTCCATAATCGGCGTTCTTTAATTCCCTCTGCTTGTTTTTGAACTCCGCTTGGAATGCATCGGCGTCGCTGCGTTTCTCAAAACGCCGTCTCAGGCGCTTGGATGAACGACCATCGACTCGGACGCTGACTTCCCAACGGAATTCGGTTTCACTGATTTTGACCTTACGTATCGACATAGGGTCTCTCCTTTCGTCGCGAACTCCTTTTCAGGAGAACTCGGGATTTTGGGAGAGGATCCAGCGTTTTAGGACTTCGGTACGTAAGTAGAGGAGCCGGTTGAACTTGAGAAAGAGCCCTTCCGGGACTCCCCTCTGTTTTGCGCGGTATCGCCAGTCATAGATCGTCGCAACCGAGATTCCTAAGACCGATGCAACCGCTTCCGGCTTTACGAGTTCAGGCAAATTTTCAAAGATCGTGACCTCGTTCTTGAACTCGGCCATTTGTGGAACCAACATAGCACTTCTCCTATCAACCGACGACCCGTAAATTCCGGATCGTGACATCGAGAAACTATCCGCCGCCCCGAGCATGGTCAAATTTCTGCAGCTTCAACACACGCACAAAAAACTCTGCCTTTTGGCTGTTTTCTTCTATTTTCTTGCGAGCGTTTGCAAACTCCGCCAACACATCGTAGTGGGGGCGGAGTCTGCAAACGCTCGCACCCTGCATATTGCTGAACTCGGGGTTTCGCTTGACCAATTAAGATCGCGGGATGGTCCGGCGGTTGGTCCGCCCCAGGACCAATCAGAGGATCAGGCGGCGGACCAGGCAGAATTGGACGATCAGAAGGAGCGGGTTTGCAAACGAACCCGCTCTTTGCTGTGGTGCAGCATTTTTATTTACAAATGGCCCGCGAAAAAAGATTCGACATGTCTTGAACGCATGACATCCCTGAAATTGACGCTGCGAATTTTGAAAAACATTACGCAAGCGATCACCGAGTCGAGAATAGTCTTGTACGGCATTGACGCGTGGCGTTGAATGAATTCATGTGACGATGCTATGGCGATTCGGTAAACGAAGACGAAGAGGGTCCAATAAAATGAAGACGTTTCTTTCTTTTCTCTTGTTGGCAATTACTCAGAGCGCAATAGCGGCAGATATGCCTCCGGAAAAGGTCCTACGTTTTTCAGGGATTATTTCGATTCAGGAGAAAACAAAATACCCGGTATGCATCACCGTTTTCGAGCATTTTGTGTCTACCAGGGGCGTGACTGCGTTCTCGGGGTACATGGAAGTCGCCAAGACGTTTTTCAACGGAATTCCTTTGGATGTTCCGGCTTTTACCGTGGCCGGCAATATTACCTCTGATCAAAGCATCCTGCTTACCGCGTTTGACCGGAACAACATTTCCAGTGATGATCCAGAATTGTTTTTAGCTCAAACGGATATCAAGGTTTTGGGTAAAGACTGGAAGACATTGAAATTAACCCAAAACGGCCACGAGGCCGTAATGACGTTGAAAGAGATAGGCACTCAAGACCCTTGTGCTTTGCAGGAGATCAAGACCCCTTGAGTGGCATTCCCTGCCTGTAAGAAAACATCAGCGTAGAACTTTTCTGACCTACACATCAGCACTTCGGTGGAACTCTACGCCGCCTTAATTTCCACCTTGAGTTTTGGATGAAGCTTCTTGGCGTAGCCGATCAGGCGATCCAGAGTGAAGCTCTCGATCTTTCCCCGTAGAATGTCACTCACCCGCGACTCATCGACCTCGATTTTGTGGGCGATTTCTTTCTGAAGGAGCCCATTCTCCCGCTGGTATTTCGCGATGAGCTGGCAAAGCTGATACTTGGCCCGATCGACCTCGGAGGCGTCCTCAGGCAGCGCCAGGTTGCCGCCGGTATAATTCATATCCGAAAGCTTTTCGCGAACGCGCTTTAGAGTCTCAGTTTTCGGAAACTTCGATTCCTTCTTGCTCATGTCAAACTACCTCCTGAAGCAATTAATCACGCCAATAAACAAGCATTGATCGCGCATACACCAGACAAGCCGGTACTGCTTGCCCTCGAACGGAATGCGATCGAGCATAAAGAACTCCCAATCGTCTTCCCTTTCTTCCGGCCGGAATTCGCCGCCATCTAAGGTGGCAACCAGCTTCAAAATGAGCACATCCGAAATATCCGGGTGTAGCCGCGCCAACCGGGGCTCAGGCTCATTCCAAATTCTCCCGCATGAGAAAGAAGCTTTCTCTTTCCACAATGGAAATCAATATTTCCTATGATCTGACCTTCGTGCTCGACTACAAGCAGAAGTTCAACCGGATTCTCGCGAATGCCTTTGATCCATTCAATTTCCTTCTCTTCGGTCATCTCGAATTCTTCTGGGAGCAAAACCATTCCTTCGCCATCCAAAAGAACCCGTCGCACGTGGGCAAGCATGCCGCTCGCATCTGATTCTTCGCCAGATCTGATGCAAACGATTTCTCCACTATTCAGCTGAATTCTCTCGGACGCTACCTGGGCCATTAGTATTTCAGATCACATTGCCGAATAAATGAAAAGCTCTTGCGGGATCCGAGCCGGAACCGATCTTCCAGGAAATCTCAGTGTCAGTGATGGAAGATCGAGGCACTCTAAACGCTGGATATCGCCCGTGTTGCCCAATATAATCGAAGTCCTATGGTGATTCTGATCAACGGAACCTCCAGTTCGGGAAAAACCGCTGTAGCTAAAGAGCTGCAAGAGATCTTAGACGGATACCCTCTGAATTTCTCGATCGACAGTGTTCTTTACGGCCTCCCGGGGACCGCTCTCAAAAGGATGACGTCCGGCCAGAAGAACCCTGGCCTCAGCTACGCAAAACTGGAAGAGGGCTTTTACAAGTGCGCCCGCGCCCTGGCCGACATTGGCCACGATCTCGTCATAGACAACGCTATTGTTACCCCCCGCTCGGCGAGACTCATGATCGATTACCTGAACGGGATTCCGGTTTTAATGGTTGGATTATCCTGCTCAACTGACGAGCTGAAGCGCCGAGAACTCCAGCGCGGTGACCGAACGATCGGGGAAGCAGAGTCCCAGGTCGACATTATTCACAAATATTGCGCCTATGACGTACACCTCGATTCAACGAAACTATCGCCCTCGATTTTGGCGCAAGAAATTCAAGCCCACATTAAACAGGGAAATCCTTGGACGGGATTCCAAAAGACCAAGCAGCAGGTGCAAGCTTACTGATATTCGCGCCTCAGCGTGTCCAAATGGCGACATGAGATCTGCGCCATTTGCTTGCGACCGGTACCCCCGAATAAGCTGATGTTAATAAGGCAACAAGCCTTTCTCGCGAATGGCAGAATCGACGACTCACGCGACTTTCAAATCGGAACACAGACGAAATACGCAATTTGAAACCACCGATGACTGTCCACACGTAAGCCTGCACAACTTGTTATTTTTAAATACTTTTTGTAAAGCGCAGAACACTTGCCCGTTTTGCTGCTATGCATTATACAAGCAAGCTTAATACGGGGTATCTATGCGTTTTCTCCCTTTCCTAATTCTTACGTTTTTACTTACCGCAAACGCCGCATGGTCTGCAGTTCAGATTACAAAGACCGTAGAGGGCAAGAACGGCCTCTCCTGCATAGCATACCTGAACATAAACGACGGCTCTACCAGACCGCTTCCCCTCATCGTGTCCGTCGCAGGAACCGGCGTTTACTCCAACGGTGCGGCCCCGGACCAAAGTTCACCGGAGGGATACCTCTTCATCTCTGGAAAAGTGAATGTCCTAACGATTGATAAGCCAGGAATCCAGTACTCCTCCTCCGACCCTGGCTACACTCTGGATGACAAGGTCTACTCTCAATATACGCAAGAGACTCTAATTACGTGCCTGCAGAATGCGCTCACCTGGGCGCTGCAAAACGATAGGGTTGGCCCCGGAGTTTTCTTAATGGGCCACAGCGAGGGAGCCCAGGTCGTCACACGAGTCTATTCTCTCCTGCTCCAAAATAACAGTACGGTTGCAGCTCAGATTCGAGCTCTGTTTTTGTCCGGCATTCCGATGGATGGATGGAAGGACATTATCAACTGGCAAATGAGAGATTGCGATTCTGTTCGTCAGGATTTCTGGAAAGCGATTCAAACCAAAGACACGGCTGCACTGAGAAAGGTTGGAAATCTCGGACACCCGTATTGGGAAGAGATCCTTCGAACAGAACCCCTACGCCAAACGATGGAGAGGCTCGCGACGATGACTCCGTCTGCATCGTTTCAATTTTACCACGGCTTAAAGGACCAGAATACCCGTGTGGACGCAGTAACGGATTTTGAGACCTGGAACCGGGCGCGAACGATCGAAGGAAAGCCCGCACTGCGGCTCGCAGCTCGCTATTACAACGCAGAACACTATCTGAATTTGGCTGCGATGAACGATATGATCTTTAATATTTTGGCGCGCCTCGATTGATGGTCCTCGAGATGACCTCTTCAGGCCAATGTTACTGTGGAACCGTACGATTCGAAGTGACTTTCCCCACGGATTTTGTCTGCCACTGTCATTGCGAGGATTGTCGCGGACCCCATGCCGCTGCATTCGTAACCTGGACAGGTGTTCCGCGCACGCAATTCCGTTTCCTCAGGGGTGAAGAGCAACTTCGAAAATACGAGTCTCACCCCGGTGTCCGTTGGGGCTTCTGCTCGATTTGTGGCACGTCATTTTTTTACGAGACGGATGAAGCGCCTAACAAGGTTTACCTGACAGCTACCAGTTTCTCGGGTCCGCTCGATAAGGAGCCGGAATGATCAAGGCATCGAGCACCCCTGACGGCAGCCTCTGGAAGATAAGGGACACTGAACTTTACGTACGATGTTTTGGCCGCGAGGACGCCCCTGTTCTGTTGATTGTCCATGGCGGTCCCGGTGCAAATCACAAAAAGCTTCTGCCTCTCAGCGCTTTCAGCTCCAAGTTTCGCGTCGTATTTTATGATCAGCGCGGCACCGGAGACTCGGCTCGCCTTCCGATCTCCTCTAGTGATGATCCCAACCTCGCACGTCTGACCCTCGAAGAGAACGTCCGGGATATTGAAGCAATCCGAGAATACCTCGGCGCAAACAACATTTCTCTTTTAGGCCACTCCTGGGGAGGCGCGCTCGTCACGTTTTATGCTGCGGAGTACCCTGATCGCGTTAACAAGCTGGTTGTCTCCTCTGGAGGTCCGGAGGATATGCAACTCTGGGAAGAGAAGGAGCGAAACCATTCACAAAAACGGACTCACGAAGAGAATCTCTCCTTGAAAAAAAAAGTGAAAGAACTTGAGTCCGGCATTAAATCGGGAGCCCCACAGGACCAGTTGGATCGTCTGTTCGGAGAAGCTATCTGCATTTCGTACCCCTCGCTTTATTTTAAGCGGCCCGTCCAGGTGCCAGAGATCGGTCGCACGGGTTTCTGGGCCAATGCCGTGATAGGGCAATACTGCGAAACCTTCGACCGGGCGAAGTTCGCCGAACAACTGAAGGGCATTACGTGCCCCACGCTTCTATTTTTGGGAAAACACGAGCCGTCGCCAGAGGAACGCCTCCTTTACCTAAAAAGACACATTCCCAACGCCCAAATGGTGACGTTCGAGAACAGTGGGCACAATGCCATGGAAGAGGAATCCGAGCTGTTTTTCAGCAAGTTGTCTGCATTTCTGAGTTCTTAGGGCGAGACGATACCCGCTCAGCCAAGGTCTCATCACTCGCTAGCATTTGGTGCAGCTTTACGAAAGTTCGCATGATCCCGATGTTGACCTGAATCGCCCGTTTGCTGTTCAGAACGGTCGCCAACGTTGCACCCCTTGCTCGGTAAAGGCAAAAGGCATATTTCGCGCGCCACCACGACCGGTTTTTGAGGTGCCAAATTGGCATCTCAAAGAGTCGAACTCTTCCCGCGTCAACGTCAGCATGAAACCCTCCGGAAAGCGCTCGATATTTCTGCGCACGGACCGGCAAGGAGCATGACGAGAGCGAATTTCATTGTCTTGCTCCTTTTGCTTTCCCAGCTCGCATCTCACTCGAATCAATCAGGACCATCTCGCCGCACTCCTGGACAAGAGAAGGCGCGATCCGCCTTTTAACTGGAATCGATGAACACTGCCCCCATTTCGCCGGAGAAAGAAGAACCGTAGCTTCCAGATATGCGAACCAGGTCTTGACCGCAGCGGACGATCATGTTTGTGGACTGCGGAAGGAGACGCTTCAGGATAAGACTCAGCTCGCTCGGCAGCTTACTTGGCCTTAATTTCGAAGTACTTAGTTCTAATTGCCCCAATAAGCTTTTCTATCGGTGAAAGCAGGATCTTTTGACAGTGCATCTTCCCGGTCGCAAGCAACTCGCACTCCTCTTCCGTTTTGAATTCCAAAGTTATCGGCTGCCGCCGGTCTATTTGAACATCGTATGCGGGTTCGTCTATAGTTAACGACGTCTGGAGCTTGCGCTGTGGTTTTGTCCCTACCTTCGACAAAATGGCTCGAAGATTCTGACATTCTTTTTCGGAAAGAGTCACATCTGCATTCTTCAGATCGGTATCGGATACCTTCGCAGAACAACGATTAGGACCAGTGATTCGGATTTCAAAGCCCCAAACAGTCTTATTAGAGTAATGGGCCCGAACAGAAGCGATCTTCACCTCTGCGCCGGCTACAGAGAATCCGAGAATCGGGATAAAAAAAACAAATCTAAGTATCTTCTTCGGCATCTCATTGCGCTCCTTCAGTGATCGAGCACAAGTTTGAATAGATCTCCGGCCGATTGATTAGGCAGTCAAGATTAACCGGCCCGTGAAAAAAACCCGTCAAATGCCGCGATTCCATAAAACAGCTCGGAGCAAAGTGCCCAACGGTTTTCCATTCCGACATGAAGATAACGTCAGCGAAGGCCTCCATAGCCCAAGATCCGCCACACTTAAGCACTTTTGGGTCCTTGTTTTGTGCTTCAAGAATGCAATTGGTCGTCTCGTCGCCTAACCTTGCGAGAAAATCATCCTTGGTCGTCGCAGAAGATATGCAAAAGTCGCCCTGCATTAGAGAAATGTACTTTGATAAGTTCTTTACGTGCCGACTAAATTGGCACGCGTGACCCAATTCGTGAAGAATTCCAACCTCGACCGCCTCCTCATTAAATCGATTCGCCAAGGCAGCCTCTGAAAATTTCACAGCATGTCCCATTCCAAAGATGGACGGTGTGTAAGAGCCGCCAACTTCATGTGGACTCCCGCCTTTTCTGATCACAAGCTTTGTACGAGCGAAATGCTCCGCACATGCCGAATCATCTCCGCAGCATTTTTTCTGAATCTCTGGACTATTAATGATTTTGTGAAAAAATTGGCCCGCGATTTCGAAAACCTTGCGTTTCAAGCCATCTGAGCCGAACCGCCTTTTCTGCGTCACATCTCCTTGTGCAATACAGGTCTGACTGCCGGAGGTGATTTCGAAAATTTTGAAACCGCCCATACTGCCACTTCCTGTTGCTGTGTCGGCCCGATGGAGGCCCTCGCATTCACGGAGTGCCCGAAGACACAGCGCTTGTGCTGACAAACGCGACTGACAAGCGTCAGAAGTTAGGCGGATATTGTCACGCGTGAACTCCAATCCCAACTTGTACGATTCCAACTCCGGATTGCATCCTGAAGATGCAGTCTGGCCCATCTGCAACTTACCGATGTCTTGAACTAGTTCCTTTAGCTCCGCTGGCGGTCCCTCTGAATGCCCGTCCAAGCCACAGAACATGAACATTCCTAGTGTAAAAAATGTTATTAGTAACTCGGAACTAAAAGTTCTCGTTCGGACTCGTTGCACTCCTATAGTGTATCCACCTCAGACCATTTTGGGAACAAATGAGGACCCAAAAACATCCTGACAAGATCATCAACCCCAAACCAGCCCCAGACTAACTTATTAAAACCAAAGAAAGAACAATCCCTGGCCATCATCTGTATAAGTGGAATCCCCTTTTAGGTGCTTTTCTTCGAGTCAAGCCAGTTAGCTAATTCCGTCTCTGTCGCAGCACCAATTGCGCCCTCGCCTGCTGGTTCGGTGAATTATCCGCCAATCACTCTGTCCGTCAGGAATCAAAGCAGGCGCAATTTCTCCACGAGAGTGCGGACTCTGAAGGATCCCCCAACATCGTGCTCACAAACCAGATCCCATAGAGGTCCTTTACGCGTTTCGGTGAGCCCGCCTTTCGTCGGGTAAAAGTCAGGCTGACCGCAATCCCAGCGTTTGAGATGAGAACAACCTCCGGCTTCTTTCTCGTTCGATCATCGGTCAAGAACTCGACCTCGATCTCGGTTTCATCGAGTTCTTTCACGTAAGATTCGACTGGAGGATTTCCGGTGCTCTTTGGTTGCTGCTGAAATCCTTGCTCTTCCAGAATTTCTGAAATCGATCTCGCGTTGCCTTGCTTCAAAACGGGGCGGCGAAGAATCAAGAAATCGACGTCCGTCGTTCCGATTGCTCCAGCAAACACCGGTCATAGACAATCAACGCAACGCCAGCGCCTAGCACGAGGCAATGTTCCCATTGTCTCAGCCGGACGGTGAGATTTTTCGAATTCCGACAAAATGAGATCATTTCTATCCTACATTTCTCAAAAAGCCTCTATGGATTCAAACTCGGACCAGCGCCCCAGACTCTTTAAGGCGAGTGTCCGCCTGAACAGGACTTCCGCCTGCTCTCTACCGCGAACGGGAAGTGATAGAGGTCGCAACATTTGTTGCTCGGCGTGAAACACCATCTTGCAGCTGTGTGGAGAGCAGGGACAGTGAAAGACTTCAGGAACTCCCCCCGGGCGGCGTTGAATTTTACAGGATCGCCAAGCCCGAATTTGCGAAGCTTGCTCTTGCGCTGAATTTGATAATGACGAATCCAACGGCCCAAGAGCCGTTTCGGATCAGCAAGCAGGAATCTCTGAACCGACTTCCCTAGCCGCCTGGTTGATTGAAAAGGCGTCGCCCGCTTTGTCCGGCCACCGAGCAAGGAGCCAAAACAAGGTAAGCCCCCCTTTCTTGCTAAACGGATCTACCATCATGGGCTCGGCGGCTGGATGCAGAGATGAGCGTAAACTACAATCTTTTTTGCATAGTCCTGTTTTGGGCACCTCGCCCCATTCCCAAGCTACACTCGGCTAAAAAGCAAACCCCGGTTAAATCGATTTAGGGTCCACAGAGGGGCAACGGCCACCCGAGGATTTAGGCGTGCCAATTCTTCTCCTTAGGTGTAAACAAGGCCGCATGAAAATCAGGCAGTTTATTGGATTAAGCATGGCAGCAACTATTCTACTTCTGGGAAACACAGGCGAAAGCCTGGCGATTGCCGGAAAACCTGATCTGAACAAGCTATGTTCCAAAAGCGAAACGCCATTCGCGCTCGTGGAAACCGACCTGAGCGCACGGATCCAGGATCTTATTGCGAGCTTAAACGCACCCGATGCGCTCCTGGATGAATCTGAAATTAGAGTATACGGCCCCTCACCTTTGTGCAGCGGCCCCTACAGCCCGGAACTTCAGCTCGTCCTCGACAAAGTTCAGAGCGCCGACACGGAAGAGGCAAACGGTCATCACGATTCAGCAAACAAGCTTCGTGCTGAGGCCCGCCTTGAACTCAGGATCGTTTGGGATGGCCTGATCGCAGGCCGATATCTCGCGTCCAGTGCCACGGTTACCGACGCGCAGATGGACGCCTATATGAAGAATTCGATTGAGATCAGCCGAACCGCGGAATTGCTGGGGGCTGACGAGCTAGCAACTGAAAGTTTGGAACAAGCCGCTCAAAAATACGGCCAGTGGTCCGAGAACGAGCAAAAGCGACTGCGCGATGAGGCCACCGCACAGGCTGAAGAAGGCTACATTGACCCAGAGCTTCTTCAGCAGTTGCTTGAAATCGCACGCACCAACCAGGCGCTAGGCAATAGCGAAACCGCGGATAATACCAATCTGGATAAACTGGGGAATATTCTGGCCAAGCGCTTCAATCGGTTGTCGAAGAACATGCCTTGCCCTCCTGACGGCAACTCCCTCCGGGATCTTGCGACGGCTGGACGTGAAGCCGCACTGTTTGGCATGGACGGTAACTCGATCTCGACGGCCCTGCAAAAGCACGCTGAACGCTATGTCAGGGGGCAGGCTCAGGATGCCGACCTCGAAATGCGAACGCACTTGGCGAAAGTCGCGGAATCGATGGGGCTCGATGAGCTCTCGCAGAAGTTACAGAGCGGCGAGCAAATCGATCTACCTAAATGCGCCAAACCCGGATGGACGGGCACAATCACTTTTGAAATCGATCAAATGCATCGCACCGAGAAAACAGGACCCATGAGCGGACCCGCGATCGGGACTGAAAAGCTGGTGAGCGAGATATCATCGAAATACACGGCGCTGATGACCATCCCGATTGACGGGCCGCCCACGGCGCAAGTTCATGCGGTGAACAAGATCTGGAATTTGATCGAAAGACGCGGGGAGATTGATTGCGGGCGGCCGGGCATAAATCACAAGCCCGAATGGAAACGCTGGGATGTCGATAACGATCAGACGTATGTGACTGAGGCAAAGGAAAAGACTACAATCAGCCGTGCCATTAGCGTCAAGGACGGAACAGCCAGAATATCCTTTCAAATTCCGAGACTCAAAGCCAAGGTAACGGGTCGTACGAAGTATTATCACTCGGGTGGCTGTTCCAAGCCCGAATGGAAAGACCTGGTTACCGACGGGGACGGAGAAATACGGATAAGATCCTACGTGGTGACTCAGACCGTCGACGCCCAGAATCCACAAATTCTGACCGGAAGCTACTCAGATGACAACGAGGGAATTAAGGTCAATTGGAATCTGGAATTTCAGGAACTCAAGGACTGAAACAAACGCCGGTTTCCATCTCTGCGAGCCGCCCAGAAGGCCAAAAAACTCAAGATACGGGAACTGTACTCCGGAAATCCCAGAAACTGCACTAGCTGTCGTTTGGCGCGAATTCAGTATTCAAAATAATCGAGATTCAAGCATCGAACACATTCGGAGGGAGAAGGTCCAACGACCTTGTGGATTTCTTCGATCGTATGCAAAAGCATCCCCCTGATCTTTTCGGAGTCCTTTTGCGACAATGACATTGGAAATGTAAAAAAGAGATCTTCGGAATTCTTTTGCCGCATCTTCTGAAATGCTTCCAACCTCCAGTTTTGATGATGCTTCTGCACAAACGGGGATGTCGCAGGAATATGACTTCTCCGAGGCCCGATCTCGTATCCCGCAGCCCCACGGACAACCAACCCGTATTCAAGCAAAAATTCCAAGACCCGTTGAATAACCGTCCGGGGGACCTTCAAACGATCTGCCAGCTCATCAACAGAATTCCTGCCGGGAATAGCGCATAAGTTTCTCACTCCTGAATAAAGAGCGGATGAATAAAACTCTGCCGAAGCTTTATCGTCGAGCGCTTTTGTGTCACTCAATCTTTCAGATATCCGCTTGGATTTTTCTTGTGCGTCGCGAATCTTCTTTTTCCAGTAAGCCTTCAAGGACTGAGTACCGGCTCGTTCGTGCTGAACTAAGAGAAGAAAATAATTGGTTTCCAAGTCGCTCAACCCGACAATTCTCGACAACCCTTCCGCCACTTCAAGGTTGAGTTCTTTCACTCCAGACAGGATCTGACT
>DATDSK010000082.1:0-12984 GCA_035291325.1 Bdellovibrionota bacterium
CGCCGAAAGGCTTGAAAGCGTTTCGCCGTTTCCGCGTGAGATGTCGTTCTTCAGGGCTTCCCGGTTCACCGCGATGAACAAGGACGCTTCTTCACGGCCGCCGTCTTCGTAGCAGTTCGAGGTACCGGAGGTGATCGCCGAGGTCTGCGGCGAAATCAGATTATTGATCGTTGCGACGAGAATCTGGATTTTTCCAGGCTCGTCCTTAAAAATCAGTGCGCCGAGCCCGCAACCGGCCGAGCCGTAATTGGCGGCCATCGCCGAGCTGGCGATCAGCATCAATCCTAATGCGAATACAGAAAGCAGCAGTCGTTTCATGTTTTTCTCCCGTGTTTGGGTTTTAGCAATTCTTTTAGCAATTCATTGACAATGAGCCCCCAGGGGCCCCTGGATGAATTGCGGCTATCAAATGGTCAAGGTATTAACGCTAATGGCTGATCGCTGCTGTTGCAAGTGCCTTCTGCAAATCTTCGGTTATTGAAGATCAAAAAGGTTCCCGCGAACTACCAGCAGGATTCGCTTTTCGCTGGCTTCATTGCCTTGAAAAGGATTTCGGTAAGGATTCTGACCGGGAAGTCGCGAAGCGAGGCTTTCGCCTCGCATGCCAGCCTCCCAGCCGTTCTTCGAGAGACGGATCGCGAGATCCAGGGATGCGAATTCAACGGGATTGGGACGTGTCTCGACGCGCGTGAGTTCGGCCGCGAAGTTAAAGCCGGAACAATTAAAATGAAACCCAGGCCCGTACGCGCCCCGCAAAGCAGGACCGAGCCCCGACTTTTTGAGGTTCCCGATTCCTCCGCCTGCACGGACGAGCGGGAGAATGCGACAGGT
Organism: Bdellovibrionota bacterium; assembly: GCA_035291325.1. Lineage (GTDB taxonomy): Bacteria > Bdellovibrionota > UBA1018 > UBA1018 > UBA1018 > XYD1-FULL-55-31. Next base: position 832 of record DATDSK010000082.1, read on the forward strand.
CCGGATCGCGAATTGTATTCCGACGGAACCCATGGGGAGCCATTCATAATAGTCAGTTCTGGAGTCGCTTGAGTTCAGATCAATCTTTCCGCTGAAGGGCTCGATTCCAACAAAGGGATGGAACTTTTCGTCTTTGGTAATTCCAAGGATCGTAATTCCGGAAATCGCGTCAAGCGTGATTCCGAAATCGCTTCCGAGTTCAAGACGCGATTCGGCAACGCCATATTGTCTGAAGCCGAACGGCCCCGTCTTCTGTTTGAAATGATTATGTCCTTCAATGACGAGTTCGTAACGGGGTTCGCCGTTTTCATGCCCGACCAGGGAGCCGAAGCCGATCGGGCTCATTTGGGGGGGCGCGCCAAAAGCCGAGAGGACGAAGAGCAAAGGCCAAAAACTCCAAAAGGAGATGTGCACTCAGTCTTTCGAAGCAAACGAGGCGCCAATCGTGATCCTGTGGTCGATTATCATGCGGAGCGGCGAAGCGTGTTCTTTGCGATTTCGTGTGGAATCTTACGGGCGACCCGGGGTATGAACAAAGAACACTATTGCCACACTTAGCTACTTGGAAGAGGAGAGATCTTATGCGTGAAGTCGTCATCGTGGGTGCCGCTCGTACGGCGTTTGGGAGTTTTCAGGGATCTTTGTCGAGCGTGCCGGCGCCGAAACTCGGAGCCACTGCAATCCAGGCTGCATTGAAGAGAGCGGGAGTTTCTCCCGAGCAGGTCTCGGAAGTCATCATGGGCAATGTTCTGACCTCGGGTGAAGGCCAGGCTCCTGCCCGGCAGGCCGCTATTTACGCGGGCATTTCGAAATCCGTCCCGGCGATGACCATTAACAAGGTGTGCGGAAGCGGCATGAAAGCCGTGATGCTCGGTACCCAGTCGATTCTTCTGGGGGACAGCGACATCGTGGTCAGCGGCGGCATGGAGAACATGAGTCAGACCCCGTATCTCATGCAGGGCGCGCGCAGCGGTTTCAAGATGGGCAACCAGACGATGGTCGATTCAATGATTCTCGACGGGCTCTGGGATCCTTACAACAACCAGCATATGGGAAGTTGCGCCGAGCTTTGCGCGAAGGAAAAGAATTTGTCACGCAAGGATCAGGACGATTTCGCGATCGAGAGTTTCAAACGTTCGCAGGAAGCGCAGAAAAGCGGCAAGTTCCGCGACGAGATTGCAAGCGTCGAAGTGCCTGGACGAAAAGGTGAAGTGACGAAGGTCGATTCCGACGAAGGACCTTCGAAGGGGCAATTTGACAAGATCCCGACGCTCAAGCCGGTTTTCGACAAGAATGGCACGGTGACCGCCGCGAACGCGTCGACCATCAACGATGGCGCCGCGGCGCTCGTCCTGATGTCATCTGAAAAGGCCAAACAACTCGGTCTCAAGCCGCTCGCCAGGATCGTTTCGTACGCGAGCCATGCGCAGGAGCCGGTCTGGTTCACGACCGCCCCGGCCGATGCCATGCGCAAAGCGATGTCGAAAGCGAACTGGAACGTGAAGGATGTCGATCTGTTCGAAGTGAACGAGGCGTTCGCGGTCGTGGCGCTGGCGGCTCAGCGCGAGCTGAATATTCCCATGGACCGTCTGAACGTCTGGGGCGGGGCGATTTCGCTCGGGCACCCGATCGGGGCGAGTGGCGCTCGCATCATCGTGACGCTCCTTTCGGCACTGAAGGACCGTGGCGCTCAACGGGGCGTGGCCGGCATCTGCATCGGCGGTGGCGAGGCGACCGCGGTTTGTATCGAGCGGATTTGAATAAGAGGAAATGCTATGAAAAAACTGGTAGCGGATGCACGGGAAGCGGTTCGGGAGATCGGTGATGGCGCTATCCTCGCCATCGGGGGCTTCGGGCTTTGCGGAATTCCGGAAAACAGCATTGCCGCGCTTGTCGAGAAAGGGGTCAGGAATCTGACCTGCATCTCGAATAACGCGGGTGTGGACGATTTCGGAATCGGCCTGCTCCTTCAGCGAAGACAGGTCAAAAAGATGATCTCGAGCTACGTGGGGGAAAATAAATTATTCGAGCAGCTCGTGCTTTCGGGCGAACTCGAAGTGGAACTCACGCCGCAGGGGACTTTGGCCGAAAAGTTGCGCGCCGCCGGAGCCGGCATTCCGGCCTTCTACACACCGACGGGCGTCGGAACCCTGATCGCCGAAGGAAAGGATGTTCGGGAATTCGATGGTCGCCAGTATGTTCTTGAGCGTGCCCTGAAGGCGGACTTCGCGATCGTGAAGGCATGGCGCGGGGATGCGATGGGTAATCTCGTTTATCGGAAAACCGCGATGAACTTCAACCCCATGATCGCGACGGCGGGAAAGATCACGATCGCCGAAGTTGAGGAGATCGTTCCGGTCGGTACTCTCGACCCCAATCATGTGCACACGCCGGGAATTTACGTGAATCGTATTTTCGTGGCGAAAAATTGTGAAAAGCGCATCGAAAAGCGCACGACCAGCAAGTGAGGCGACCATGGCTTTGACTCGTGAACAGATTGCCCAGAGAATCGCGCAGGAATTGAAAGACGGCTATTACGTGAACCTCGGGATCGGAATACCGACCCTCGTCGCCAATTACATCCCGAAAGGGATGACGGTCATCCTTCAGAGCGAGAACGGCCTGCTCGGCATCGGTCCTTATCCCAAAGAGCATGAAGTGGACGCGGATCTGATCAATGCCGGGAAAGAAACCGTGACGACTATTCCGGGCTCGGCCTTTTTCTCGAGCGCTGATTCATTCGCGATGATCCGCGGAGGGCATGTTGACCTCACGGTTCTCGGCGCGATGGAAGTCGACGAGAAAGGAAATCTCGCCAACTGGATGGTGCCCGGCAAGGTCGTCAAGGGCATGGGAGGGGCGATGGATCTCGTCGCCGGCGCGCGGAACGTCATCGTTGCCATGCAGCACGTCGCGAAAGACGGATCGAGTAAGGTTCTTCCGAAGTGCACGCTTCCGCTGACCGGTGTCGGCGTCGTCAAGAAGATCGTCTCGGAGCTTGCCGTGATCGAAGTGAACGGCGAACTCGTGCTCAAGGAGCGCGCTCCGGGAGTTTCGATCGAGCAGATCGTGAGGGCGACCGCAGCCAAACTCACCGTTCCGGCGGATGTGCCGGAAATGAAGTTCTGAGTCTGCAACGTTCAGTGCCCGGCCCGTGAGCTCTCGGGGGCTTTGTCGGACGCTTTACCGGATTTTTCACCAGACGCTTCACCCGACGCTTCAAAAGTTTCGCTTATCCATTGGGTGAAACTGTTTACCCGTTTTACGGGATCTTTTGCCGCGTGGGTTTGCGCCTCGGTCTGAGCGCAGGCCTGTGCCGCTTTTCTGGCCTCGACCAGAGCCATTCCTTCGGTGGCAATCGCCTTTCTTAGGGCGTTCATTCTGGACGGAGCGCCGTCGCGGAGAGTCTGCGAAAGCAAAACGACGTAGACCTTCTTCTCTGGGTCGATCAAAATCGAGGTCCCCGTTGAACCCGCATGTCCGAAGGATTTGAGTGAACACCCGGCACCTCGAAGAATCGAAGGATTCATATCAAAGCCGCCGGCATGCATCTCAGTCCGGGCTTTCTCGATGCCTCCCATTTTTTCCGCATCGATAAATCTTCGGCGCTCGTCTGAGGGCAGGGATGTCGTCATCTCCTGGACCTGCCGGGAAGAAAGGACCATGGCGCCTTCGAGCGTTTTTCCGTCATTCAGGATCATCTGCGCGAATTTCGCCATGTCCTGACCGTTCGAAAAGAGCCCCGAGTGTCCGGATTGGCCGTGAAGGGCTTTGGCGAGCGGGTCGGCGACTTCCCGGGAGTTTTTCGCGAAGCGGGTGGAAGTCATTCCCGCAGGTTTGAAAACGTGAGTGGTTGCGTACTCCTGAAGCGGCATCCCCGAGGCAAACCGAACGATCTCGCCAAGCACGAAGTAATTCGAATCGCGGTAAAGCGGTGTTTTTCGGGGAAGGGGCGAGCTTTTCGCGCCAAGCTTCTCCAGCCCGGAACGCGCGATCTCATTACGGCTGTGTTTGGGATCTCCGGGAAGGCTGGGTAGCGCGGATTTAAGCAGCTTCGCATCGATTTCGTCGAGGCCGCTCCGGTGCCGAAGGAGGTCACTGATCGTGATTTGGGAATTTTCGAAACCTTTGATTCCGTGTTTCGTGAAAAACGCGCCAAGCCGGTCGGAGAGTTTGAGTTTGCCGTCATCGACGAGCTTCATGATGGAGGCCGCCGTCGCGACCGGTTTCGTAATCGAAGCCATGTCGAAAAGCCGACGATCCTTCGGCCGGGAGCGATAGTCCATCCAGACGCCTTCGGCGTCGCCAATCACGACTTCGGCCGTCGGTTCGATATTCTTCGCGCAGATCGCTTCTTGAATGAGATTGTGGATGCGCTCTTCTGGGCTGGGTTTGGGCGGAGTGCAATTCGGGCGCGGCAGGGTCGTGGTTTGGCTCAAGGAATTGAGATTCCTGACGGTGTTGGCGGCGAGAGCACCGCAATTCGAGGCCAGCGAAAGGGCAGGCGCCAGGAACACCTGACAAAGCAGTGCACCGAATGCGACGCATGCCGGGAATACTGAAAACCTGGTTTCCTTCAATTTCTCCCCCGAACAAACTGACGGACCTCAAAATGATTCTACTCAAGATTATAGCGGAATTGCGTGGGATTGTGTCGTTCGTGTCGAAAAAAGGGAAAACCGGTTCCTAAACCCTCGAATTGCCTTAAGAGTAAAAACCGACACAGTTCGGATCACTGCGCGCGGAAAACGCGAAAACGAAAGTGGTCCTGGAGCCAATTCGCAGGGCTCGTCTTCAGGCGCTTTGAATTGTTTTGGGAAGCTTGGGCCTGCGCTTGGGCCTGGACGCATTCGTCGAGCGCTCTTCGAGCTCTCACAAGGGACATGCCTTCGGTCGCGATCGCTTTCCGAAGGGCATTCATCCGGGCCGGAGGGTCTTCGTCACGACGGTTTCGGGCCAGGAGGATGACGTAGACCTTGTTGTCAGGGTCAATCAGCATCGAGGTCCCGGTCGAACCCGTATGACCGAAAGACCGTATCGAAAAACCCGAACCTCGCAGGATCGAGGGGTTCACGTCAAACCCGGCCGCATGCATTTCGGTTTTGGCGAACTCGATGCCACCGGCATTCTGCGTATCGATGAAACGGCGTTGCTCATCGGTGTAGTAGGATGTTTTCATGTCGCTCAGTGAAATATCTGAGAGCACCCGGCGACCCCTGGGTGTTTTTCCGTTATTCAGGAACATTTGCGCGAATTTTCCGAGGTCCGTGCCGGTCGAAAGCAGGCCTGCACTGCCGGAAACGCCTCCCAAGGTTCTGGCCAGGGGATCGGCGACTTCTCTTGGGCCCGCGAATCGCGTTCGTTTCATTTCGAGTGGCGCCAGGATGTTCGATGAAACGAAGAGCTCGAAGGGTTTTCCGGAGACGAGCCGGACGATTTCCGAAAGGATAAAATAGTTGGAGTCCCTGTAGATCGGGAACTTTTTCGCCCGTGGATTGCTGTGCGATGCGATACGTTCGAGTCCGGTCCAAGCGGCGCGGACTCGCGAAGAGTTCCCGGCGATCGCATAAAGATAATTGCCGTTCAGTTCGTGAAGGCCGCTTCGATGCCGAAGCAGGTCGTCGATCGTGATGTTGAACCTGTTGAAGGCATTCATCCCGAATCGTGAGAAGATGGCTCCGATCTGCTCGTTCAGCTTCAACTGACCCGAATCAACGAGTTTCATGACAGCCGTTGCGGTGGCGACCGGCTTTGTCAATGACGCAAGATCGTAAAGACGGTTGTCATTCGGAAGCGATTTGTAATTGAGCCAGACTCCCTGGTCATCGCCGACGACGACCTCGGCGGCATCTGAGATGTCCTTCCGGCAAATCGCTTGTTGGATAAGGATGTGAATCTTTTCTTCAGGACTGGGCTTCGGCATCGCGCACTTGGAGCCGGAGGCACTCGTGTTCCGAGACACAGAGTTGAGGTTATTGACGTTGATGGCCGCGAGCTTCGCGCAGGCCGAATTTCTTGCCGAATTATTGGACGACGATTTTTTGGCCGCGAAAGCGGGGTCGAGCTGAAGGATTCCGATACAGAATCCCCAAAAGACAAGCCCGCGAAAGAGCGAAAGTTTTTGCAAATCTTCCCCCCGAATCAGTTAAATAATCTGATTGAAATTAGTATAGCGAACGTGTCAGATATTAAAACCAGAAAATAACGTCTGTATTAAGGCATTGAATCTAAAATGGTTTTATCGGCAAACGACGTGTAATTACTGGCTTACCGTGTTTTGCGATCCAGCGGGTTTGAAACTCACGTTCGCGGTGTCGTCGCCTGTGAGCTTGGCTGATCCGTGGAGTTCAATGGCGTAGCCGGAGGCCATCCCCATCTCGGACGGGTAATCGATCGAGTACACGTTGGTGACATATCCGGCGTAGCTCCATCCATCACCATCCTGAGAAGAACGTTGGGAAATGATTTCTGCCCGAGAAGGATCCCCGTTTTTGAATCGGGTGACGACGATCGAGCTGGGCTCGGGTTCCTGATCCACGAAGAGATAGCGCGTCCGGAAGGCGATTTTCGTGGTCTGCAGCTCGTTCGATAAGGAATCGAGGACCTGACTGAGCGGCTGCGTGCAGATATCGTAACTTTGACCGCCCAGATTCGCGGCGATTTGCTGATACCGAACTCCCTGTCTGGAAGGGCCGCCCAGGCAATAGTTATAATTGCCGTTCGCGACTGCCGCGAAGAATTTGAGCTGCGAAGGGTCGCGTTTGGCGTCTCTGAACGCATCCAAATAGTAATTCAAGCTGGAGGCCTGGGTACCGAGTTCAGGAAAACCTGTTTCTTCGCAGGGCCCGACGAATCCGTCGACCGCTCGCGAACAAATGGCGACGCCCGACGTATCGTTGCCGTTGCTGACGGTCAGAACGACGAGGAGTGCGTCTTCACGGATAAAGCCGCTGCTCGGAAGGCGGTTTCGCAAGGCCAAACGAATGGTTTCGAGTCCGGGCTCCTTACCCTGAAGCGTGCTCGAAATGTCATTCACCGATAGAAAGCCGGTTTGCTCGTAGGTGCTCAAAGTGCGGAATATCTGAAGCGGCAAGGTACCCGGCCCGTGCGGGAGTGCTCCCGGGTAGGGGGGCGTCCACGTCGAGCCGTAATTGTTGTCGTGGCGCGAGGCGGTTGCCTGTCTCAGGGCGCGATCGGTCGTGAGCGGAATCGTCGCGAAATGGTAGTCCCATCCTCTCGCTTCAAGTCCCCTCAGGAATGCGGGCATCTGGCTGACCATTTTCGGGAATATCTCGTTCATCGAGCCCGTGTTGTCTTCGACCAGAACAATGTCGACCTTAGGCGCGAGTGTAAATGTTCCCGGAGCCTTTTGGGCCTGTTGATTGGATGTGACCTGGAATTCCTGCTTTCCGCAGCCGCTCATGGCCGTGGCTGTGATCAAAAGCGCCGATACCAGGGCAAGAACTCCACTCGATTGTCGTAACGAGGTTTTCATAATCTGCTTCCACTCTCTCGGGAATGCCAGCTTGGCCGAAGTCCCGCCTGATGAGAGGAAAAGCAAAGGGGGTGCCAGGGATGACACAGACGCTCTGTTCGTGGAATCTTCAACAAAATCGGGTACAGGTCAGCGCTTTTGAGAAGATTACGCCCCGGTTTCGCCAATCCTTTCGGAAGAATCGCGCGACGTCTGTCGAAAGTTTTGACAGCGTTGCCCGCGAGATCGTTTTAAAAAATCGAAAAACTGGACGAAAAAAGTCAACCAAGTTAAATTTATAGTATAGGGAATCTTTCGTCCAAAGCAGGTGGGGACAGGGCGATTGTCTTTCTCGGGGGGACCTTCTCATGTCGCTGGGGCGCGTGGCACATCCCAGGTTATTTATGTGTAGCAGATTATTCATTCTGCTGTTCGTGACTGCGTTCGCCCATACGGGGTGCTCTCGCGCCACGAAGATTCTTTCCAACTTGACGTCAAGTCATGAAGCCGCTTCGGCCCAGACGGACTTTGACGCTCCGACCATGCCGCTTCAGTTCATCGGCTTTCCTCTTTCATTGACTCAGATTCAGCTTTCGTGGGCGGCGTCCTCCGATAACAACCGCGTTTTCGGTTACAAAGTATATAAAAACGGAATCGGTATCGCGGATACCGAGGGGACGACCTATACCGATAAGAAAGGCATCGTCCCCGGCAAGATCTATCTTTACAGCGTTTCCGCATACGATTTCGCCGGAAACGAATCCAATTTCGCGCCTCTTATCGCCGTGCGAATTCCGGGCAACGGCTCAGGAGGTGCGCCGCCGAGTACTCCCGAGAATTTGGTCGGTACGGCATTTTCGGTGTCTCAGATCAATCTCTCTTGGCGGCCGGCCATCGATGATTTCGAGGTCGCAGGATACCGGATTTTCAGGAACGGGTCTGAAATCGGATTCTCTCTCGGGGCAAGTTTTCAGGATACGGGCTTATCGGCCGCGACCACTTATACGTACTTCGTCGCCGCTCTTGATGGCGCGGGCAATGCTTCGGAGCCTTCATCCACCATTCAAGTGCGTACGCTTTCGGCACCAGCGATTTCACGCTCCGGATGGAGCATTAAGTACTTCGACAGCCAAGAGCTGTTCGGTGAAAACGGCGCTGCTACGAACTGTATTGACGGGGACCCTTTCACCGTGTGGAGAACTCAATGGTCGGGGGAATTCTCGCCAGCGCCTCCGCATGAGGTTCAAATCGACATGGGCCAGTTTTATTCGGTCAGCGGTTTTCAGTACGTCCCCAAGCCCGATCCCGCGGAACAAAACGGGCGGATTTCGCGGTATGAATTCTATTTGAGTTCTGATGGCGAAAACTGGGGTACTCCGGTCGTGTCCGGGATGTTCACGAACGATTCCGGTGAAAAGGAAGTTTTGTTTGCCGCGCGGTCGGCAAGATACCTCCGGCTTCGCGCGCTTTCGGAAGTGAACGGGATGCCGGTAACAATGGTTGCCGAATTGAATGTTTTCGGGGCTGCCGGAACCGATCCTGGACAAGGCAGAGTTGCTTCGCTCGCTTTCAACACCCAACCCTCTCAGAACGGCACCGTCGGCGTGGCATTGGATGTTCAACCGGTCATCGGCTTCCGGGACGCGCAAGGCAAGCCTGCCCAAGGGAATTCCTGGGTCACGATCGGCGCGTACAAGGATGCCGCGTGCTCAGTCACGGCCAGCGGGATTCTCAACGTAAACAGTAACCCGGTGGCGGCGGTCGGAGGCGTAGCGACCTTTGCCGGAATCCGGTATTCCCTTCCTGAAACGATTTATCTCGGAGCTTCGACTTCGGGCGTACCCATTTCCTGTTCAACGGCTATCCAGATCGTGCCCGGCAAGGTGGTGCAGCTTCCTACCATTCCGTCGCCCTCTCCGCTTCCGATCGGCTCGGCGTATTACGTCGCGCCGAATGGGAGTGATTCGAATGATGGCAGCTCGGGTGCGCCGTGGGCGTCATTGTCGGCGGCCTGTCGGAAGGTGCAAAGTGCCGGGACGACCATCGTGGTCAGAGCGGGAGCTTACACTGATTATGGGCAGTGCATTCTCGCCCGCGGCGTCGCGATTGGCGGAGAGGGAAAGGATCAGGTCAGAATAAGCGTGAGCGCGAGCCCTTATATTATCGCCGAAAATCCGCTTCCCGTAGTCGAGGGGAATAACGATATCTCAGGTATCGGCTTGCTCGGGAGCGGCGGGACGGGGATCTATTCGGTTCATCGAAGCTATCAACGAGTGCACGACTGCTACTTCAAGGACATGACTACTTCAATGTGGATCGCCGGTAAAAATCCTTCGGGGAGCGGCTGGTGCGACTCGCGACCGACGGAGACGGCGCGGTACTGCGAGAACAACTGGTCCTTGAGCCGCGAACCGGGCGAAACCGATTGGGCTGTCGGTATCGAGATCTACAACAACGACATGAAAAACGGCCGTATTTTCTGCAACACCATCAAGAACTCGACTATTCACAACAATGTCGTGGACAATTCCGAAGTCATGCGAAGCGCGGTCGGGAACACCTCCTTCTGGTGGAACAACGTTCAGTTTTTCGAGAATACTTTGAAAATGGCGACCATTTCCTGGAGCACGATCGCCGTCGAAATCTGGATGGTCCAGGGAGACACGAAGTTCAACAAGAACTGGACGAACGGGTGGTTCTCGATTCTCGTCAACCCGAATGGCCCGAAAACACCCTATTCCTGGGAAATCACGAACAACACCTTCGAAAGCGATGTGCCTCGCGGGCTTGGGAGCATGCCGGTGGACGTCGCGATAGAAAGTTCTTACGAAACGGAGAACGTTCTGATCGCCGGGAACTATTTTGCGAATACGGGCGCCAATCAGACGTATTTATCGGCGGTGGCGATTTGGGGCAAGGGACCCGCGAAGAACTATCTGATCCGAAACAACGTGACGTACAACATGGCTTCTGATGTGTTTCGTATCCAATCCAGTGATCAGTCGGGCGACCGGCCGTTTGAAGGCGACAACATTCAAATTTACAACAACGTGATTGATGGCGCGAATTTCGGGAAGGCCGCGGCCGTCTATATCGACGATGGCGCCGGGACGATACGCAACGTGAAGATCAAGAATAATGTCATCATGAGTGCTCGGTGGGGAGCCTTGATCAGTCCTGCCGGACATGACGTGAGCGGGGTTGAGTTCACGAATAACGCCATGTGGGGCGGGGGATTCGCGATGGACTATGGTTCGGGCGGATTTTCGAGCACCGCGAATAACTTTCATTTTGTTCCGGAATTCGTTCAAAGCGGCGCGCGGCCTGATCCATACTACCGGCCGAAACCGTGTTCGAATTTGATCGATCGCGGCGTAAATGTCGGAATTCCATTTCAAGGTGCGGCACCTGATCTGGGTGCTTTCGAGAACTGAATTCACAAAAACTTGACGCAGCGCGTAAATTTCGGTTAGTCTGGATAAGTTCGCATATATTTTTAAGCTCGGAGGGAATCAGAATTGATCTTCTTCAGCCTGGTTTTGCGCCAGTCTGAAGAGATCTCTAAGGCTCCCGGGGATGCCCCCGGGAGCCTTAGGGTCGTTGTTTGGTTCTGAATAACTCATCAAAAGTTCAGGTGTTTTGCCTGAGCAAGCCTCCCCGGAGTTTTGCATTTACTTTCTTTGCCCGTTTCGATGTGAATTGCTAAACTATTCTTAGGGGGCATTCATGACATCGTTTTCCGGCATGCCGGGCATGCAACGTTGCGTGACCATAGTTGTATTTGTTCTCGCATTCGTTGGGTGCTCCGAACGCGTGACCAAGCTGATGCAAGGCGGTTCATGGGCTGTCATGGGCGACAGTTTTTCGCCAAGTATTCCCGGACAGGTATCGGCGATTCCGGTTTCCGCATCACAAGTGCAGGTGGCCTGGAATGCCTCTTCGGATGATGTCGGGGTGAGAGGCTACAGGATTTACCGCAACGGCCAGCTTGTTTCGGATCAGATGGAAACCAGTTTTATCGATAACAACGTCAAAGGGACAATCGTTTTCTACTCCGTGGCCGCTTACGACTATGCCGGCAACGTGTCGCCCCAATCTCCGCTGGTGGCCGTTCAGGTTTCAGGAGGCGCATCGGACGATCGCATTCCGCCCACCATTCCTGCCGGGCTCGCCGCGGCCGCATCTTCCGAGCAAGTCAAACTGTCTTGGACGGCTTGCACGGATAACGTGGGAGTCGTCGGATATAAAATATTCAGAGGAGGTAAGGAACTCGGCTGGTCGCTGACGCCATCCTATACGGATAACGCTGTTGCCGCGGTCACAACCTACAGCTACACAGTCGCGGCCGTCGACGCCTCCGGGAATTTGTCGGGAGAGTCGAGCGCGGTTTCTGTGACTACGCCCCTGCAGCAGGCCCCCCTCGTCCCGCAAGCGGCCTGGACGCTGGTTTACGTCGACAGCGAGGAAAAAGTTGCGGAAGACGCGCCCGCGGTCAAAGCCTTCGACGGTCTCCAATGGACTTTCTGGCGAACGAGGTGGTCGCCGCAGTCTGATCAGTTGCCTCATGAGATTCAAATCGATCTTGGTCAGTATTACCAGCTGAGCGGGTTCAAATACTTCTCTCATCTCACGCCCACTGAAATCAACGGGCGCATCTCGCAGTACGAGTTTTACGTGAG
>DATDSK010000083.1:0-8998 GCA_035291325.1 Bdellovibrionota bacterium
CGCCGGAGAGATTCTCCATGACTTTCTTTTCAGCGCCGCTACGGATTTCCTTTTCCCGCTTCTCATACGCGTCGAGATCGGTCTGACCCGTACGGAGGTAATTCTTGAGACAGACAAAAAGAAACGTGGGATCCTGATACAGGTCCCGCTCTTCCAGCTTCATCTCGTTCATGCAACGAAACCCATACAGGTCGATGTATCTTTCAACACGATTTCTGAAGCCGGTGAACGAAGACTGCACGAGCGCTTCGTAACAATCCTCGCTCGCGGTATTGTCGAAGAGCTGACGAAGCCCTTCGTCCGACTGGATATCCGCGGCCATCCGGATCAGTTCGCGAGTCGGTTCCGCGGACTCGAGGTTGCCCTCGCCGCAGAGAAGATCATTTTGGAGCGAATCACCCAGACTGCCGAGCCACTTTGCCGTCAACTTCTTGAGAATCCCGAAGTGCACCATCGTCAGATAATCGTTCACGATCGGCGCCTTCCACTCGAAAAGAAGCTTCGTCTCGAGTTCCTGGTAAACCGCGTAGATCTCATCGGCGGGCATCCGCGAGAAACTTTTCTTGCGGTACTCGTCATAGATCGAATGAAAGTACTTCAGGAAGTCATCGACCATGTTCTGAATGGTGAAATGAAAATACAGGAACTTCAGCCCGGATATAAACCTTCGGAACTTCGAAGACAGCTTTTCCTGAAAACCAGGGGGTTTGATGCGATCCGCGATCTCATCACTCAGGGACTGGCTCGTGCCCATCATCGTTTCCATGAAGGAGCGATTGTACTTGAAACCCGGGAGAATGCTCGTCAGCTTGTACCAGTTCAGGAGATTATAATAGATCCGGCCGTAAAAACTCCCGAGCATGTTACGGAGAAAGTAATCCATTCTCCGGATTTCGCGCTGAGGGATGAGCAGAATCTCGCAGAATTGCACGTATACGGAATGGTACACGTGGTGTGCGAAGGTGAAGGTCAAAGGAAGCGTGATGCCCCCGTAACTCTCAACGATGTTCGAATTATCCCAAACGTAGAGGAAACCTTCCTCGTTCTTCACGGGCGTCGTAACGGGCCGGGACTGGAGGAGATAGAATCTGCCGTCGCGCCAGCCCCATTCGACGTCCTGGGGATGACGATAAAAGGCCTCGACGCGGCTGCCGATCGCGGCGAGTTCCCGAAGTTCAGCGTCCGTCAGGCAGGCGGCGTTCTGAAGCGCTTCGGGAACGGGAACTTCCCGAGTCCCCTCGAGCGAATCACCGCGAATGAGTTTGGACTTCTTCTGCGCGAGCTCCTCGTTCAACTTCTTGCCCGTTTTTTTATCGAGCAGGAAAGTATCCCCGTCCAGCAGGCCCGATACCAGCCCCTCACCGACCCCGAATACCGCATTGATCGTCACCTTCGTCCCGTCATTCTGGATGGGATCACAGGTAAACAGAACCCCGCTTTTCTCGCTATCAAGCATTTCCTGAAAAATGACAGCGACCTCGATCGGGTTCTCGAGTGCAATGCCATTCTGGATCCGATAGCTCAACCCGCGCTCCGAAAACGCGGAAGCCCAGCATTCCTTCAATGTCCGCAGGGCACGCTCTTCCGAATTGACGAAGAGAAACGTACTGAGTTGTCCGGCAAAGGAATGCCGAGCCGAGTCCTCATCTACCGCTGACGATCGAACCGCGATCATTGTTCCAGGGGAACTCACGATCCGGTTATAGGCATTCCTCGCCAACTTCTCGATGGACGGCGAAAAGGGCACCTCTGTGATCAGGTCGTGAATCTTCTTTTCGGCGGCCTTCAGCTCCTCGGGCGCGCTCTTCGAGCCCAGGCCGTGCAGAACACTTGAAATTCGCGCGTCCAGGTTGTTCTCTTTTCTGAACTCCCGGAAAACGCGGGCACCAAGCACGAGCCACTTCGGAACGGAAAATCCTTCCCTGCTCAGGAGATAGAGATTGTACCCCTTTCCCCCGGCTTCCCGCTTCGCGTAAACATCGGTACTCTTGCTTGTTACGAGCATGGGTAACTCCAGACCGCCACCAATCCGAGGTAGACAAGAACGATGTAAAGGGACGAAATGCCGCGATAGACACCCCCGAAGGGTTTGCGATCCAGGATCGCGTAGGCCAGCCCGGATAAGGCGAGCAATCCGCCCAGCAACCCGAGCAGCGCCCTGAGACAGTTCCGCCCCGGCAGCTCCATCGCGAAAAGCAACCAGGCCGAACCCGTCGCCATCGTAAGGACCAGAAACACCGCGCCGAAGCGGCCGAATATTTTGGAATAAGATTGAACCTGGTCTCGTTCCTCACGGCTCGCGAACGTCTTACGTCCGAACTCGAACACATTGAAAAGGCACCAGCTGTTCAGGGCGAAATACGCAAGCTGCTTTCTCAGCGCCCATGCCGCGTCACCCGTAAGAGCGGAGAACAGCGCCACCGAGAGGAAAACCGACACGACCGTATGACTGATGGCGTAAGTCGTCAGCAACGGCCGAAGATACCTGCCGATGAAGAATTCGCGATACATCAGAAGGGAATAGCCGATCGCGAACGAAATCGAGATCAGCGCGGCCATGCCCTGCAAGCCGAAAGCAACAAGCTCAATAACGATGCACAACGCAATCGCCCAATACAGGTCACGATGGTTGAGGAGCCCCCGCGCGAGCGGCCGGGTCGGGTTGAATTTCTTATCGACCTGAAAATCCTTGATCTCGTCGTAGAGTCTCAACTTGAAAAAAAATGCCAGAGTACCGACGAAAAGCGCGAAAAGAGACCCCCTGTTGAGAGGCTCCAAATACACCGACCGGGCCAAAACGAGGTGAGCCACGAAAAAAAGACCGATCATGAGAAGGTGGGAAACGGGATCGAAGCGTTCGCGAATGAACTGCCACCACGCAATAGCCTGCCCCGAAGCCCTAGACGAGGTTTGCATCGAGAAGCTCCTTGCGAAGAACGTCGTACTCCACCTTGCTGTGATGACGGGGGTCCATCGGAATCCGGTCACGAAAGACCACCTGGTCAACGGGCATCCCGTTCTTGGCCATGATTCTGATCACCTCCGCACGTAATTTCTCGAGATCGGCGCCGTCATTGGGTGCGAGAACGCAAACAGTTTTCTCGCCCAGTTTCGCATCGGAAACACCGAGATAGGCGCAGAGTTTCACGAACGGAAGTTTCTTCATGATGATCTCGGCGCGAACAGGGAAGACATACCTCGAATCGCGCTGAATGGCATTGTGAACCCGTCCAACAATCCAGAGGCAGCCGCTCGAGTCAATCCGGCCAAGATCGCCCGTCCGATGCCAAACGACGCCCTTTTCGTCCAGAATCTTCGCGCGTTTGAAGGCTTCCTCATCATTGTAATAGTTGCGACAGACATGCTCGCCCGCGACGATCAATTCGCCGACTTCGCCCTTCGGGACTTCGATACTCTTCCAATCAGTCGCAGCTTTGATCTCCACGGGTCCTTTGATAATTTTGAGGAAGCGGTATTCCAAACCCTCGGCCGTATGTCCGACGTTGACGCCTTCATCGACCCACTCAGGGTCGTCCGAAGCGCGTGTCTTCATGGCGATCATTTCTTTCGCTTCAATATGCGCCATCGGTTCGACTTCCGTCGAGCCAAAGAGAACCCAGATATCCGCCTTCGGCGCGATTGCCTTGAAGTCGACGACGTTGTCGCGACTGACCGGCGCTCCGCCTGTCACGGCCCTCCGGATGCCCAGAAGGGGGTTCTTCTTTTCGGCGCAATAGAGCGCAAGGCGGTTGAACAGCGACGGAGAAAGCGTGGTGCAGCTGACCTTGCACGACTCAAGCTGTGCCAGGAGTATGAGCGGATCATGATCACCGGGTACGCCGATATCAAAGGCTGGTATGACCGTACTTACTCCGGCCGCCAGGTTATTCAGCGAAAAGATCGGAAAGACCGGGAGGTCGACGTCCTTTTCGACATAAGGCAATCCGGCGTTCAGGGCATAGTGCTGCGCCGCCAGAAAACGATGCGTCCGGTTCGCGCCTTTCGGAACGCCGGAACTCCCCGTGGTAAAGGTGATCAGGGCCGTGTCTTCCTGCTCCACCGGAGTGATCGGCGCGATCTTCGGGGTGAGAAGCAGGTCACTCAGCTGAGCCGTGAACTTACGGGTAGCGGGACCGACGCAGACCTTGATGCCGATCGCCGAAAGTTCGGGAACGGCATCGCAAAGCTCATAAGCCTTTTCGAAGCTGATCATCGCCTTAGGAGCAACGATCCTGGCGCTCGCCCCGAGATGTGCGCGCCTCGCCCAAGAATCGAGAAAAACCGGAATCGCGCCAATTCGCTGAAGCGCGAACATCGACGTATAAAGCTGAACGGACATCGGCACAAAGAGAATGACACGATCTCCCTTCGTGATGCCAAGTTCACGGAGACCGCCCGCGAGCCGTCCGATCTGGTCATAAAACGCCTGAATCGTGATCGACTCGTGCTGAAGCGGCTCAGAACTCTTCCCGGCGCTCAGCCAGGCTTTCAGCGTCCCGGGATTGACCCAGCGAAGAGGGACCAGCCCGGGCTTCCGGACCATATGATCCTCAAGAAAGCTGAGAACGTTGTTTCGCGCGTCGGCGCCCGCATAATATCCGATTCGGCTCATGTTTTCTCCCCCAAGGTGTTCTCGAAAATAAATGCGGCGAGTTCCCGCGCGTGAGTCCATGGAATAGCGTGGCCCGCGTTTTCGATGCTTTTTTCCAAAAAGTTTTCTGGACCGTTCGCCTCGTTGCTGTCCGATTTACCGGCCGCTTTGTTGGCGCTAAAGAGAACCCGGCGCAAACGGCCGAGCTGATCTGTCTCGCGGATGGTCTTGTCCTGCTCCCCCCAGACAACGGCTACGGGAATTTTTGATTCAACGACGGCCTCAAAAAGGGCGGCAATTTCGGTTTCGTCAATCACCTTTTCGAGAACGGAACGCCTGAGCGAGCCGGGATGCCTCATTTCTTCTCCCGCCCGCCGGTACGCGTCCGGAACCTCACAAGGAAACGATGAATCGATCAACATCCTTGCAATCTGGGCGCTTCCCGCCTTTTTGCAAAGCCACTCACCAAGGTACGGAGCGCCAACCAGAAGTCGCTTCAAACCGCCAACAGGTTTCGGGAAAAGATAGGGCGCCACGAGAATGAGCTCTCTGATCTCCTTCTGCGAAACCGCCTCACGAATCGCTTCGACGCACCCGAACGAATACCCGAGTACCACGTCGCGCGGTCTCGTCCCGACCGGGCCTGAATACCCGGGGTATCCCGCTCGAACCGGTGAGAGAACCTCGACTTTCCCGGCCAGGTTCGTTCGAAGTGGCTCAAATTCGTCCGGCACTCCGGGAGAACCATGAAAACAGATCAGCCGCGGCTTCATAAGATCATTCCATCCCTTCGCATCCGACGAATCTGTTCACGCGTGGGATTTCTCGTATAGACGGGCGATGAGCAAATATTGGGGGTTCCCTCCGGGAGCTTTCCGGTCGCGGCCACTTCACGAATCAGCTCCGCGAGCGCCCGACCCTCTTCGAGCCCCGTCCGGGCAAGATAAGCGATATAATCCTTTTCTCCCGGCCGGGATACCTCCCGCCTGACGAGAATTTTTCCGGCATCAATCTTTTCGTTCATCTGATGGATCGTGAAACCCGCCGGCTTTTTGTTCCAGAGCGCATACAGATCACAGAGAGTTCCACGACACTCCGGCAGGAGTCCATGGTGAATATTGAGACAGCCCAGGGTGGGCGCCGCGAGAATATGCTTTTTATAGATGCACCGGGTACGCAGGTTGACGACCAGGTCTATTCCGTTATCTCTCACCCAGCTGATCATGCGTCGCTGGTTCATGCTCAGAGCGTAAAGTACCGGCAGCTTCCTGGATTCAAAAAGGCGTTCCCTGCGCCGGAGCGGCAGTTCAGCGATGTTTCGCGCCATCGTGCTCGCCACGCCCGTGCAGCCGAGATACGTCAGGCCAGCCACATCCCCCAGGAGCTTCGGCGAAAGATTCTTGAGGATCACCAGGCCGGAAAGGTGTTCACCGGCACTGCCCAAAAGTTCCTTGAAAAGTTCCCGGTAATTCGAAGGCACATAAGTCACCTGCGAGGTCACGAGCAGAACTTTCATCCGAGCCTCCGCAAGATTTCGACCTGATAGACTTGGAGTTTTTCCCGGTCTATCGCGTCCTCGAATTGCGAGGTCACGTCCTCAAACCCGCCTTTATCCGTGTTTTCGGTCACGTGAAGATAATGCCGAATCACGACCAGAGCTCCGGGATTCAGGACTGGCGCGACTTTCTGAAGATAGAGCCGTTCCGTTTCTCCCGAAAAGTACGACGGGACATCCGAAAACGAGAAAAAATCGATCGATCTGGGGACCCTTTGCGCCTCGGCCAGGATATCGCCGCGACAGTAACGGATCTCGGTATTCTGCAAGGCCCCCTTGGCCAGCTCAAAAACCTTCGGATCGCATTCGATCGGACAGCCTTCCGAAAAAATAACCTTCCCGAAGAATGCAAGCTGCAGAAAGAAATTGCGACGCGCGGGCCCCTGCTCAAACAACCGGTCAAACGCCTCGACGTAGTAATCGAAAAAGGAGTCCTTCAGGTTCTTCTTCGGAAAGTGGCCCTTATAAAGCAGAGCATTGAAAATCGTCGCATTTCCCAGAATGAAGAGGACAAGCAGCCACGCTTTCCTGGGAAATCGCTTTTCAAGATAATCGAAATGCTCGGCATCGGTCAGGGCGCTGAACAAGCCCGCCCCCTTGCCGCCGGTGATCCTCCGGTTGACTTCACTCAGTTTCGCGAAGGTGCGCTCCCACTTGCCCTCATAGAGAATGCCGTCCCAGTTTTTCTCCTTGAAGAGCTCCTCCAGGAAGTTCTTCGCCGCCGCCGAGAGCTTGAGGCGGTGAAACAGCTCCCGTCGATCCTTCCTGCTGGCAGGCGCGGGAGGGTATCCCCAAAACGCGAGAAATTCGGAATGACTGAGTTCCCGCGCCGAGGCAAATCGCATCTCGGCGAGATAAAGCTGCTCATCGGCGAGATCAACACAAGTCACCAGCCGCGGACGCTTTGCCAACAAAGGCAATATTCGTCCTCCGCTTCCGGCTACCGAAAACAGATGGCCGGCATCTTCGGGAAGCAGCTCAAGTTCGAGTGCCGTATCTTCGTTGGCCAAAGTGTAATTCAGCTTATTGAAGTACTTTGAGCTCATTCTTCCCCTCTCACCTTCATGGGATCCCAGGATTTCAGCCGTTCAAGGGCGAGCGCCCGGCAGGCCTGAACCTGCTCGTCAGTAATGACCCCGTTCGGTCCCTGAATCGCCGACAGCTCGGCCCCGTGTTTCACGCCGATTCGATAAATCTCTTTCACTTTTTCCATCGAAAGCTGCTTCGATACCGAAAAACTTTCGAACCGTCCCTCGAGCGTAAGCAGGACGGTTTCCGCGAGGCAGGCATAAACAGCCGGCTTCGGAAGTCCGATATCGACGTTGATGTCGAGTTCACCGGGAAGAAGAACCTCGCCGCTCTCGATGATCAACACATCCGGACGTTTCGCCGCGTCTTCGGCCGAAATATCAAGTGGACGGGAGCAGTCGCAAATAACCGCCCCCGGCTTGACCGCTTCGATATCCAGAATCGCTCCCGACTGGTTTGAAGTCGCGGTCACGACGAGATCGGTTCCAGGGAGATCCGGGTTGGGATTCGTGGTCACCCGGACGCGCACCCCGGGCGAGAGTTCCAGGATTTCCTCGCGGAGCTCCATGAGCTTGTCCGGCCGGGTCGCGACGAGCACGAGATCATCGACGACCAGCGAAACGAGGAGCGCCGAAACCCGGCCAATGCTCCCGGTCGCCCCGATCACCATGGCTCGCCCGCGGTGGCGGGTACCGTTTTTCGCAGGAGGGATCAGTCCCATCTTCTCGATCATTACTCGAGCCGCCCACAACGTTGTCGACGCGGAATAGGAATTCCCGTTCGTGACCGGAATCGGCGCTCGTCGCGAGACCGTCAAGCCGGCATCCCCGATCACCTTGGTATATGCGCCCAGTCCGATCAACGCGGCTCCGCGCTTTTTGGCCATTGCCGCGCAATCGATCATCCTGCCGTAAATGAACTCCTCGTTCGAGGCGAGAAGCTGCTTGGGCGTGGCCGGAAGAGCGTAGATGTCACAGACCAGCTCCTGACCCGTTGACCGGCTCGTCACGCCTTTCAACCTGCCGTAGTAGAACGCCGGCGCCAGCGCCGCCGCCTGTTCAACGAACCCCCTGACGTTCTTCGAAGCCTTGGACATGAAGGAAAGGCCCGGCGTCTTCCAGATGTCCGATTGCGAAAGCGGATGAATGATAAACGCGCATTTCCTGACGATTCCACGAGTCGAACGAAGCGATGAAGGGCGCACCTGAGCTTCCTGCAACCACTTGAGCGTGTACTCGTCAAAGCCGAGCTGGCTGTCTTCCGCGAGCAGCTTTTGATCAACGAGGGCGGTGATGACTGAAAAATGTTTTTCCCTGAGCTGTGAAATCGCGGGATGGTCCGGCACGAACTCGATCACCTGCGCGACTCCCGCTTTCTCAAGCCGCTCTCGCGCCTGGTCCGTCAGCGCGTCGACAACAAGAATTTTGCCTTTCAGAGCATCAAGCGATTCCATTCGTTCCAGAAGATTCAAAAAGCTGACAACAATATGGCTTTCGCGTACCCATTCATTGAACCGTTCTCGAACCCGTCTTTTCTGGATGTTGCCTTCGGGGTCCATGGCTCCGAGTTTAGTTCGATTCAGCGCCTGCACGACGCCGAGAAAGGCCTGGATCTGCGAAACCCCCCGCAAGAGGACCGGCACGCCGGCCACGAGCAGCGGGTCCGCTCCGAACACCCGTCCTCCCGCTTCCGCGATTGTTTTCAGATAAGGGCTGATGATCGCGCATTGAAACAACACCTTTTTGCCAAGAAAAAGCTGCGGTTGTTCTTTGAGGATTTTTCGCAAGGTCCAGTCGGCGAAAAAGTCACGAACGTCGTCCGCG
>DATDSK010000084.1:0-20765 GCA_035291325.1 Bdellovibrionota bacterium
TCGATCAACGGCTCAGAGTTCGTCGAACTCTTCGTTGGTTTGGGTGCTGCGCGTGTACGGGACCTCTTCGAGCAGGCCAGAGCGCAAGCGCCTTGCATCATCTTCATTGACGAACTCGACGCACTCGGAAAGGCGCGCGGACTCAATGCGATCACCGGGTCCGGAAGTGACGAAAAGGAGCAGACGCTCAACCAGCTGCTCGCCGAACTGGATGGGTTTGATCCTTCTCGCGGAATCGTGCTTCTCGGCGCGACGAACCGCCCCGAGGTGCTCGACCCTGCACTGCTGCGCGCCGGGCGCTTTGACCGACAGGTGTTCATCGACAAACCCGATCGACTCGGGAGGAAAAAGATTCTCGAAATTCACATGCGCAAAATAAAACTCGCCGCCGACGTCTCGGC
The DNA here is from genome assembly GCA_035291325.1 of Bdellovibrionota bacterium. Taxonomy (GTDB): domain Bacteria; phylum Bdellovibrionota; class UBA1018; order UBA1018; family UBA1018; genus XYD1-FULL-55-31. The sequence goes on from DATDSK010000084.1 coordinate 402, forward strand.
CGAAACTCTCGCCGGGCTGACCGCCGGTTGTTCCGGAGCGGATCTCGCGAACATCGTCAATGAGGCGGCCCTCATCGCGACCCGCCGCAAGGCTGAATCAGTCGAACTGCGGGATTGCACCGAAGCGATCGAACGCACGTTCGCGGGCCTGGAACGGAAGACCCGCCTGCTCGGGCCGGAGGAAAAGCGTCGCGTCGCGTATCACGAGATGGGACACGCCGTTCTCGCGCTCGCGGTCGGCGAGGGCGAAACCGTTCACAAGGTCAGCATTATCCCTCGCGGGATGGGGGCTCTCGGATACACGATGAGCCGTCCGATTGAGGATCGCTATCTGATGAACCTGCATGAGCTCGAGAAGAAGCTATCCGTGCTGCTGGGCGGCCGGGCATCCGAAATGATCTTCTTCGAGGACATCAGCACAGGCGCCGCGGATGATCTCGACAAGGCCACTGAAATGGCACGCGCCATGGTGACCCGCTACGGAATGAGCGCGCGGCTCGGCCTTGCCATCTACGAGAGAGAGCCCACTCCGCTACTCGGGAGCCAGGCTCCTGTCCGAAGTTTTCAGTACAGCGAGAAAACGGCGCAATTGATTGATAATGAAATTTCACATCTTCTCGAGGTCGCGCTCTCAAGCGCCCAAAGCCTGATCGGAGACTACCGCGAAGTCATTCTCGAAGGCGTGCAGCTCCTTCTCACAAAGGAGACCATCGACGAAGCGGAGCTGAAACACCTCTGGAGTAAACACCAGAAGCAAGACCTGCAGACCGTCGCGTAGTTCAGGGCGTGGCTCCGATACAGCGAACGGAATACGCGACATTCCGGTTATCCTTGGTCTCTTCACCTGTCGACCCGTAATAGAGCCAACCATTACTCCTGAAAACCGAGAAAGAAGAGGCCGACCAAAAGGTGGGCGTCGTCATATTCGGCAAAACTTTTCTCGCGCCATTCAAATTCGCCTGTCTCCAATCTTCAATCGTAGGCAGACGCCAGCTCACCACCGGGGTCGAGGCCACGCCGAGATTGCCTTTTGGGTAATTATTATCGGGCGTCGTGTAGTTCGGGATTCCGTTCAATCCCGCAATCACGCTCGCATCCGCGCAAACGCTGATCGGCGTATCCGGCTGGCAGGTCTGAGTGGCGTTATCTGAACAGTTAGCCGCATATGTTTTACCGGTCGCGGCGGGAGTCCCACCCTCGTATGCTGTTACGGAAAGGGTACTCGCGTTCTTTGCATAACCGGCAGCCTGGAACCAGTTGTATTTATTCCCAAAGGCTGTCGCGACATGAAAAGTTGAATCACTCCAGAGCAGGCGGGTCCGCTCATCGCGCCAAACTTCCCAGTTCCGAGTGCCGTCATTCGTTAAGGTCACCAGCTTCCAATCGCCCTCACTGCCTTTTCCGTATTTGGCACCTTCCCAAATCGCTTTTGCGCCATTCGCGGTCGCACAATCGGTGATTCGCTCCTCGGTTGTACCGACTGTTCCGCAAACGACGGTCGGACGGCCGGCTTGAATCGTTTCGAGATAATTCAGTTTGATCTGCCCTATTCCTGTCGTGTCATCGTAGCCATCCGTATCGTACTTGGGATCCGGCACAAGGCGATGATTCGAGGTGAACGTCGCGTTCCCATTCAGCTCGTCAGTCAACTTAGCCCTGACACGCGCATCAACCCAGGCGGCATTCCGGAGATTCGCCAGGGTGGTGGTCGAGTTATCCGTTCTGTAAGCGTTCGTATCCAGAAATCCGGTGATGCTGAGGCTGCCGGTCACACCAAAAACACTCACCCCACTTTTAATATTTGCCGCGACGAGATCCGCATCCCCCTGGACCGTACCGCCCGAATAGTAGCCCGCCGAAAGCGTCTGATCGCTGGTGCCTGGGGTAAAACTCGGCGATCCGTTATTGGCCATCGTGCCGGTAATCTTTGTTCCATTTGCGTCCCAAGCTTCGTAGGTGGACAGAATATTCACGGCGCCCGCCGGATTTGCCGTTGAACCGGAAACACATTTGGCCGTTCCCGCGGAGCCCAGGAAGTTCTGCGTTGAGCAGACACTTGAGGCCGCCACGGCTGACGCTATTCCACCGTAATATCCCGCTCCCGGGAAAGCAGTTGCTAGATCCCAGGCAGATCCTCGATCGGACATGCTTCCGGTCACCATCGCTCCACCGGCGTAGAACTGTTTGCCTGTAAGAACATTTCCCGCCGCCGCCGGAGTAGCCGGTGTCGATTGCGACGGAAAACTTGCGCTCGAAACGCAACCCGTCTGATTACCGGCAAGGCAGGCGCTTACGCTTCCTGTCACACCGAAAATCGTCGCAGTTGAAAGGAGATTAGCCGCGACCAGGTTCGTATCACTCATCGTCGCTGAGGTCGTCCCATCATAATAGCCCGCGGGAATCGTCTTCGTGAGCTCGCCACTCGCGCCAGTGACCGCACCACCCAGTGTCCCAGTGACGTAACGATTCGCAGCCGTCGAGCACTGACCTGCATTCAGAGCATTATCCGTACACGCCGCGTAGGCCGCCGTGAGACTCCCGTCCACGCCGAAGACATTCACTCCGCTTTTGATGTTCGCGGCGAGGAGATCGCCATCACTCATCGTCGCTGACGTCGTCCCATCATAATAGCCCGCGGGAATCGTCTTCGTGAGCTCGCCACTCGCGCCAGTGACCGCACCACCGAGCGTTCCAGTCACGTAACGATTCGCAGCCGTCGAGCACTGACCTGCATTCAGAGCATTGTCCGTACACGCCGCGTAGGCCGCCGTGAGACTCCCGTCCACGCCAAAAACATTGACCCCGCTCTTGATGTTTGCGGCGAGGAGATCGCCATCACTCATCGTCGCCGACGTCGTCCCATCGTAGTAGCCTGCGGGAATTGTCTTCGTAAGCTCGCCACTCGCGCCAGTGACCGCACCGCCCAGTGTCCCCGTTACGTAACGATTCGCAGCCGTCGAGCACTCGGCGGCGTTAAGAGCATTATCCGTACAGGCCGCGTAGGTTGCTGCAAGAGTCCCGTCAACACCAAAGACATTTACGCCACTCCTGATGTTTGCGGCGAGGAGATCGCCATCGCTCATCGTGGCCGACGTCGTCCCATCATAATAGCCTGCTGGAATCGTCTTCGTAAGCTCGCCGCTTGCGCCAGTGACTGCGCCCCCGAGCGTCCCAGTCACGTAACGATTTGCAGCCGTCGAGCACTGAGCCGCATTCAGCGCGTTGTCCGTACACGCCGCGTAGGCCGCCGTAAGACTCCCGTCCACACCAAAAACATTAACTCCGCTCTTGATGTTCGCGGCGAGGAGATCAGCATCTCCCTGAACCGAACCACCGGAATAGTACCCGGCCGAAAGAGCCTGTGCACCCGTGCCCGGCGTGATCGTCGGTGCGCCATTGTCCGCCATCGTCCCGGTCACCATCGCTCCACCGGCATAGAACTGTTTGCCTGTAAGAACATTTCCCGCCGCCGCCGGAGTAGCCGGTGTCGATTGCGACGGAAAACTCGCGCTCGAAACGCAACCCGTCTGATTGCCGGCAAGGCAGGCGCTTACGCTTCCTGTCACTCCAAAAATCGTCGCAGTTGAAAGGAGATTTGCCGCGACCAGGTTCGTATCACTCATCGTGGCCGACGTCGTCCCATCGTAGTAGCCTGCGGGAATCGCCTTCGTGAGTTGACCGTTGGCACCGGTCACCGCACCACCCAATGTCCCAGTCACGTAACGATTCGCAGCCGTCGAGCACTCGGCGGCGTTAAGCGCATTGTCCGTACAAGCGGCATAAGCGCCGGCTCCCGCAAACGAACCGGTGACACCGAAAAGGGTCACGCCATTTTTGATATTTCCCGCGAGCAGGTTCGAATCCACTGCCGTCGCGGTTTCGGTCCCGCTGTAATAGCCCTCAGGAATCGTCAGGGCGAGTATTCCTTCCAGCCCGGAAAAACTGCTCTGCGGCGCTCCCGCCAAAAATGATTCGTTTGTGACACACCCCGTCTCCCCGTTGCTGGCGCAATCGGGTGTTTCCGTAGTGGCGGTTTCCGTGGACGAGGTGGTTCGATTCATCTGGCGCACGGTCGGCTTGCAGGCCGCTAAAGCGACCGGCAGGATACAGGCGGCGAAATATGCGCTCTTCCAATTCATTTGAAATCAACTCCATCGGGCTAACGTACAGAAAAAGTAATATCCGACTTATTTAATTCTAAACGAACTAAGAAAATATTGAAATCTAATAATCTTATCTTAACACTTTAATTAAATTCAGTAATTATAAGGGCTTAAAACTGAATTATGGAGGTTTGGTTCTGGCCAAGCCGGGTTCGATTGATATCGAAAATGTCTAGAAAATCCCGACCGTTTACTTCAAAATAGAGACTCGGAACAAAAACCTTGGACCATGATCGGGGGTCATCGTGAATAGATTACGAAATTTTGGCATTCTTTCTATTTTTCTCGCTGCGGCGGCTGCAAACGCCGGGGACAAACCGATCGTCTATGAAAAACCATATCTCTTCGAGAGCTATGCCGACGGATTCACCCGAATGACCGAGGCAGCCATGAACAACGAAATCGAAAACAACAAGAAATTGATCGCGGAGCAAAACGCACTGATCAAAAGAGCAGCTGAAATCAATTCGTCTCTCGAGGCTCAAAGAGCGGCAAAGACCCGCCTTGGGACGGACGCGGAGAAACTGAATGCCGAGCTTCAGGAGCAAGCCGTTAAGAACCAGCAAGCGCTTGTCGAATACGACTTAAAAGCAAAACATCGCGCAAAGAAAGGGTTCTTTGGCCGGATGTTTGACACGGACGCATCGAACGCACATAAAACCTACGCTGAAGAAACCAAGAAGCTGGTCGGTTATGAAAAAGATAGCGCCGAGACGGCTGAAAAACTGAGCAATCTCGAAACTTCCATTCGCAGTTATGAAAGCACCCAGGCAAAAGCAAATGCCGACGCGGAGTCCGCCCGGGCCAAAATCGAAGCCGCTCAACTCCGCTTCAGAATTCCCGGTACGGTCCAGACTCTCGACCAACTTCGGGCATATATGGAAAAAGACCAGCTCCTCAGACAGGCTCACGACATCGGCCGGGCCATGTTCGAGAAACAGAAAGAAAACCATTACGACGCCAAGCTTCTCCTGAGCGACTTGAGTGTCCTGAAAAGTCAGAAAAAATGGAATGACTTCCAACTCGCGGGACTCAGGCTCGCCTTCGACAAGCAACTCGACAACACGCTGCTGGGCCAATATGTCAGGGAGCAGATCGGGAATGCGATGAAGGACGTCTGCAACGTGCAGGCGGCGTGCGGGGCAAAACAGGCAGCGTCAATCCCGGCGGAAGTCAAGCAGCTGATGGACAGAAACCGCGGCGCCGAGCAGACAAAATCGATTTACAGAGACGCGACCGGTAAACGTATCGGTCCCACTCTCGAAAGAGCGCGGGAACTCGAGAAACAGAATCAGGCCGGCGCGGGTCAATAACTACTCGCACTGTTTGACCGCGGCACTCGAATAAAAGTAGCAGCCCTTGGGCAGCTTGCATTCAGTGTTTGTTTCGCGAGCAGCGTCCTGCAGCTCAAAAGAAAGCACGTGGCGCGTTGGGACGGGCGACGGGCGAATGGCGGTCGGGGTTGGAGTCGGGTGACCCGGCCCCGCGACTGGAGCGGCACTCGCGGTGGCAATAGGAATCGGTGTCCCCGGACTGGCGCTTGCGGCGGGACTGACGCCCGGACTGGGCGCCGCGGGCGGTGGAGTATAAGGCTTACCCAACCACCAGACAGACTCGAAATTGATAACGGCCTTGTCCCGATTCGCACAGTCAATCTTACCAAAAACGTCGGTGCTCATAGGGGAAACACAGTTTACGTTTCCCGCTCCGTCGTCGCGGAATTTGGCCGTACCTCCATCAATACTGAAGAAAAAGGACCCGTTCGGCATGACCTCCCAGGTTGTGTCCAGTTTTCCATCCAGCGTGCGAACGGTGATCAGCTTCTTTTTGCAATCTACCTGGAAAATAAGCGCCCGAAGCGGCTCGACGAGTTCGACGGAACTCCGGCCGATATTGCAGTCCCAGAGATTCAACTTCGCGCTATTGGGGCGCGAAAAAGTGCCGTAGGGACACTGACTCCCGAACCCCACCACTCCATTCACCTCGACCGCCCCCGCCCCATCACTTGCGAGGGAGACCTCCCCAGGGGGCCTGCCACAGGCGAAGAAAAGAAGCATTGCGATTCCAACCGGAAGAATCGCCCGCATTCCCCATTTTCCAAGCATTTCCCGACGTAAACTAGCCCCATGCTCCATGGGCCGCCAGGGTTGCAAAACGGGCGCCACCTCGCGAGGCAAATCCTGCTTGACGAGCACGACCCGGCTCGTTACAGCCGCTGGCATGCGACTGCTTTCCTGGCTTCTTCTTTTTCAGCTGTTCCTGTCGACATGGCAAAGCTTTGCCGCCGAAACCGATCCTCTGTTCGCTGGTATGACAGGTCACTGGACAGCGTACGGTACCAGGTCCTTCATGATTTCAGGGCGAAAGTTCCAGGTGACCTCGACGACGGAATCCCGCGTTGAAAACGGGATCCTGGTTTCGCATAATCACTGGACTGAAGTCCCCGAAGAACTTGTAAACGATCCGTCTGCCGCGCGTCACTATGAACGGGTTTACTGGATTCGCGCCAAAAAGGACTGTCCCGGCCACTATGAACTCGGTAGTGGTGCGGAGGCGATTGGCCCGGTTGCCGCAACAGGATTTTACAACAGTCAAACAGAGCTTTTCGAAGTCCAGCAAGCAATGGGTCCCATTCTCATGATTTCGAAAACACAATTTGCTCCGGGAAGAAGCGAATATTTCGAAACGGTCTGGAATGGCGGAACAAAAATCTCAGAAACCACGGTCTCGTACGGGCGCTCCTCGGGCCCCCTCACCCGATAATCGGGGCGATAATCGGGGCGATAATCCCGGTCGCGCGTTAGCCTGGATGACAGCAAGCGGGCTGTCATTCTCATGCATGGCCGTGTTCGTCAAACAGCTCACGGGTCTGATCCCCCATTTCGAGCTGGTATTTTTCAGGGCCTTCATCAATTTAATTCCGGTTCTCGCGATCGTCCTCTACCGACGCGAGAAGCTCTTTCCCCCGGGCACGGGCATTCTGACGATCCGGGGCCTCGCGGGATTCGGCGGGCTTTGCTGCGTCTTCTATGCAATGGCGCATTTGCCGCTCTCAATCGCGGTCATGCTGCTCTGGTGCTCCCCGATCTTCGTTATTCTCTTTTCCTGGCTCTTTCTTCGGGAAAAACTCCACCCCTGGCAGCTCGTCGCGGTCGCGATCGCTTTCGTCGGACTAATTCTCCTCCTTCGTCCGGACTGGTCTGGAGCACGCTCTCTCCCGATCGGTGCGACCATTATCGGACTCTTCGGGGCTGTTTTCAGCGGTCTTGCATATGTCGCCGTGAGAGCGGCAACCGCACGGGTCGGGGTGAACCTGATTGTGCTCTATTTCGTCGCGATCTCGACCATTCTCTCCGCGCCGCTGGCCGTCCGCAATTTCTATTTGCCAAATCCCAGGGAGGCGATCCGCCTTCTCATCATCGGCGTTCTCGCCACCGCGTCCCAATTTACGATGACGCAAGCCTACCGATACGCTCCGGCGGGACAAGTCAGCACCATGGGCCTTATGAATGCCGCTTTCTCGGCGCTCTTTGGGTGGGTACTCTTCGACGAACGTCTTGCCGGCCTGCAATGGCTCGGAATGGGCCTTCTGTCCGCGGGGGTCGCCTTTCTGAGCCTCGGCGGGAAAAACCTGGCCCATCGCGGCAAAACCCCGCTCGGCACCGGATAAGCCAGTGCAAGATGCGTCATTTTACGGTATGTTAGGAACTTCGAGGAGAGCTATGGCCCGTGTAAGAAAACCTCAGCCGACTTTGGATTCCGTCTTTTTCTCCACTCCGGAGCAAAAGGTCATGCGCCTGTTACTTTCAGAGCCCACGACCTCGTTTACTCCCAGGGTGATTTCTTCGAAGCTGAAGGGAGTGCGAGGACTCGGTGGCACGGAGGGGATCATGCGCGTTCTGACTGATCTCCAGGGCATTGGGTTGGTCGATTTCGTCGACAATCACCGGGCGGTTCGGCTGCAGGATGAGAATACTTCGGTTCAAATTCTCAAGACCTTTTTGGCGATGTGCGACCTCGAGGGATTGAAAAAGCTTCTCGAATCCACCTCAACCAAAGGAATCCTGTTCGGAAGCCGCGCCGTCGGCCGCGCGCGATCTGACAGCGATTATGACCTTTTTGTCGTGTCCGAGGCGCCCGAGGAAATCAGAAAAGTCGCCGGAAGGCACCCCCTCGGCAAGCTGATCGAACTGATCGTCTGGACTCCCGAGATGTACGAAGGAATCGAACAGAGTGATCCAGCACTCTTTCAAAAATTATCACAAGGAATCGTGCTCTGGGGTTCCACCTGGTGAAAAGGCAACCTTGATATGAACGACAAGAAGACCGCTGGAGAAGACTACAAAAAAACCCTGAATTTGCCCCAAACCGAATTCCCGATGCGCGGATCCCTGCCGGAACGCGAACCGCCGATGATCGAACGGTGGCGTCGGGACCGGATTTATTATCGCATGGTGGAAAAGAACATCGGCTCAAAGCTCGGAAAGTTCTTGCTCCATGACGGCCCCCCTTATGCGAACGGAAATATTCATCTCGGCCACGCGCTCAACAAAGTTCTGAAGGACGTCGTCATCAAGTACAAGAATATGTGCGGATACGAAGCGCCCTTCGTGCCGGGTTGGGACTGCCATGGTCTGCCGATCGAACTCGGCGTGGAAAAGCAGCTGCTCGACCAAAAACGCGACAAAGCGGGCGTGCCGATCACGCAGCTCCGTGAGATGTGCCGGGAGTACGCGAAAAAATACATCGCCCTTCAAAAAGAGCAGTTCAACCGTCTAGAGGTATTCGGCGACTGGGACGACCCCTATCTCACGATGGATAAGCGTTACGTCGCGACCATCGTGCGCGAATTGGGCCGCTGCGCGGCCGCCGAGGTCCTGTACAAAGGCAACAAACCCGTCCACTGGTGCGCCTCCTGCACGACCGCCCTCGCCGAAGCGGAAATCGAATACGCCGATAAAAAGAGCCCTTCGATTTACGTCAAATTCGATCTGGCGGATGATGCAGTCAGTGCGTTTCCGGAACTTGCCGAGATCGCCCGCCGAGAGGGCGCGACCCGAACATCCCTGATCATCTGGACGACCACGCCCTGGACGCTTCCGGCCAATCTCGGTATCTCTCTTCATCCTGAATTTGACTATGTCGCCATCAAGGTGCCGGCACTCGAAGGCACGGAAATCTGGATCGTGGCGAAAGGTCTTCAAGAATCGTTCGAAAAGGCCGCGGGTTTTGAAAAGCCCTCCACGCCCCTCCTGACCTTCAAGGCCGAGCGGCTTCACCGAAAGAATGCGCGGCATCCGTTCATCAATCGCAACTCCCTGATCATGTTGGGCGAGCACGTCACCCTCGATACAGGGACCGGCGCGGTCCACACGGCGCCGGGACACGGCGTCGATGACTACAAGATCGGCAGGAAATACGGGCTGGGGACCACTGCGCCGGTCGACGACAAAGGCAAATTCACGGCCGAGTTCCCCGAGATGCAGGGGCAGTTCGTTTTCAAAACAAATGAACCGATCATTGAAAAGCTCCGTGTGAGCGGTCACCTCGTCAGCAGGTCCGATATCGAACACAGTTACCCGCACTGCTGGCGTTGCAATACTCCGGTTATTTTCAGGGCGACTCCGCAGTGGTTTATCGGAATGGAACCGCGCGCGGGAGTCGGAATGACCCTTCGCGATCGAGCGAAAGCCGCCATCCAGGAGGTGCGATGGGTTCCCTCCTGGGGAATCAACCGCATCATGGGCATGGTTGAATCCCGCCCGGACTGGTGCATCTCGCGACAGCGCACCTGGGGCGTGCCAATTACGGTTTTCTATTGCGAGTCATGCAATGAACCCAAGGCGGATCAAGGTGTTTTCAGCGCAATGGCTGAGCAGATCGAGGCGAGGGGCGTCGATATCTGGTTCACGGAACCCGCCGAGAAGCTCATTCCCCCCGGAACGAAATGCTCCAATTGCCAAGGGACGAAGTTCAAAAAAGAGCGAGACATTCTCGACGTGTGGTTCGACTCGGGAGTCAGTCATGCGGCGGTCTGTGAAAAACGTGATCTCGGCTGGCCGGCGGATCTGTATCTTGAAGGAAGTGATCAGCACCGGGGTTGGTTTCAAACCTCGCTCTTGACCGGGGTCGCGACTCGCGGAAGGGCGCCCTTCCGGACCGTCCTCACCCACGGCTTTGTCAATGACAAGTCCGGAAAGAAAATGTCCAAATCAAAGGGGAACGTCACCTCTCCGCTCGACCTCGTGAAAACTCATGGCGCCGAAATCCTGCGCCTCTGGGTTGTTCTCGAGGATTACCGTAATGACGTTAACTTCTCGATGGAAAGCCTGGAACGGGTCTCCGAAAGTTACAGGAAGATCCGTAACACGATCCGCTTTCTCCTCGGCAATCTCTACGACTTCAACCCGGACAAGGACCTCGTCAGCCTGAATCAGCTGGGCGACCTTGATCGCTGGGCGCTCGCCCGCTCATCCGTGGTGCTCGAAAAAATCCATTCCGCCTACGAGTCGTACGAGTTCCACCAAGTCTATCAGCAACTCGTGAATTTCTGCTCGACCGATCTTTCGGCCGTCTATTTCGACATTTTGAAGGACCGCCTCTACACGGCTGGAAAGAACTCTCCCGAACGACGCTCCGCCCAGACCGCCATGTGGCTGATCTGCGACGCCCTGACCCGCTCGATTGCGCCGATCCTGTCCTTTACGGCTGAGGAAATCTGGGGCTACATGCCGAAGCGCGAGCGGCGGCCTGAGTCCGTGTTCCTCGGAGAATTTCCTTCTGAAACGGAATTGAAACCCTGGAGCGATCCGAAGCTTGAAGAAGTGTTCGCAAAAATCTGGGATGTTCGTGAAATTGTTCTCAAGGCGCTTGAAGAAGCGCGAAAAGAAAAGACGATCGGCCATCCGCGTGAAGCCAAGGTCACACTGGCCGTGGATCCCGCGATCCGGCAGAACCTGTCATCAACACGCGAAGACCTGGGGCGGCTGTTTCTTGTGAGCGAACTGGAGCTGACGTCGGCTCCCGCGGGCGCTTCGGTGGTGGCAACCGTTACCGGCGCATCCGGCGAAAAATGCGCCCGCTGCTGGGTCTATGCGAAGACGGTGGGCCAATCCGCTTCACATCCGGAACTCTGCAGTCGCTGCCAGGAGGCCATTCGCTGATGAAACGCAAATATACCATCCTGATCGGTTTGGCCGCGCTCATCATCGGACTCGACCAATGGACCAAGGCGCTTATCGTCGACCAGTTCCGTTTGGGCGAAAGTATTCCGGTCATTTCTGGATTCTTCAATCTGACCTACATCAAAAACCCGGGTGCGGCCTTCGGGATTCTCGCCCATGCGGACGCGTCGTTCAGAACGCCCTTTTTCGTGATCGTCCCGCTTATCGCGCTTGCCGCGATCGGCTACGTTTTCAACAAGATTCCGGAAGAAGACCTGAAGCTCTCCTCGGCGCTCTCCCTGGTGATTGGCGGCGCTATCGGGAATTTGATCGACCGTGTGGCCCTGGGATACGTCATCGACTTCCTCGATTTTCATTGGCAGCAGGGTTATCATTTTCCGGCGTTTAACGTGGCCGATTCCGCGATCTGCGTCGGGGTCGGAATCCTGATGCTGGACCTCGTGATCCAGGAGAAAAATAAGGAACCAGGCGCGGATGCATCCCCTCCTCGTTAATATCGGCCCGATTCCGATCCATACGTACGGCTTTCTGATCGCCATCGGTTTTCTGATGTCGATCTATGTGATCAAGCGCCTTGCCATCAAATCCGGAATGGACGTTGAACGGATTCTCGATCTGACCTTTTGGTCACTGCTCGTCGGATTCGCGGGCGCGAGACTCCTGTTCGTGATCACCCGTTTCAGTTACTTCGCCGCCGAACCAGCTTCGATATTCAAGGTCTGGGAAGGCGGGCTCGTGTTCTTCGGGGGACCTCTGGCGGTCGTTCCGTTCGCGGCGTGGTACCTCCGCAAATACCGGCTTTCGTTTTGGAGGGTTTCGGATGTCGTGATTCCCGGACTGGTGATCGCACATGCTTTCGGACGTTTGGGTTGCCTCAGCGCAGGTTGCTGCTATGGCGCGCCGACCGGCTCGTCGTTCGGGATCCGGCTTTATTCCGATCTGGTCGAAAAACATCTCCACGGTATCCTGCTTCATCCGACGCAGCTTTATGAATTCACGGCGCTCCTGATCCTTTTCGGCGGGCTCATTTATCTTTTCAAGCGTAAGACATTCGACGGTCAGGTCGGCCTGACCTATTTCATGATTTATCCGTTGATCCGGAGTTTCATCGAGATCTTCCGGGGCGACTTGATACGCGGCTTTGTCATAGAAGGTGTTCTTTCAACGAGCCAGTTCATTTCGATCGTGATTTTCCTCGCCGCCCTGGCTGGCTTCGTATTCAGACTCAGGGAACTTCCGGCAGGCGGGCGAGAACCCCAGTTGGAATCCAGGAAGGTGAAACGTGCTCGCTGATCTCATCGCGTATCCCGAACCCGTCATTTATCTCACCTCCTTCCTGGTCGGTTCGATTCCGTTTGGCCTCTGGGTCGGAAGACTTTTCAATGCGGGTGACATCCGAAAAAGGGGAAGCGGGAACATAGGAGCAACAAACGTGTCCCGAATCGTCGGCTTCCGCGCGGGCTTGCTCACGTTCACGCTCGACCTGCTTAAAGGCGCCATTCTCGTTTTCCTGCTGAGTCGGGAGGGCCTGATACACGCAGTCGGTATTTGGACGGGCGAAACTCTCGCTTTCAGCCTGAGCGCACTCTGGGCAACCGGCTTTTTTGCGGTACTCGGCCATTGCTTCTCGCCATGGCTTCACCTGAAGGGCGGAAAAGGAATCGCCACCGGATTCGGAGCACTGCTCGTCCTTTCTCCCGTATCAGCCCTGGTCGGGGCAATCGCATATGTCCTTACCTTCCTCGACCGGAAGATCGGCTCGATTTCCAGCATCGCGGGGCTTGGCCTTGCATCCGTGAGCTACCTTGTCCTGAATAACATCGGGGCCCACTTGTGGTGGGGGGCCGCCATGATTTTTTTAATCATCCTGCGCCATGAGTCCAACATCGATGCTCTCCTTGAGAACCGTGAACAAAGGTTCGACTGAGCCGCGGCGCAAACCATGGGCGCCCGCCCTCGCGGCGCTGCTGCTTTTATGCGTGGCTGCCCGCGCAGGAGCGGAAACGGCTCCGCGCAGAATCGTCACGCTCATGCCCTCCCTTGGCGAGCTCGCCGCCGATCTCCTGCAAACGGACCTGAATCGGATCGTCGGCATCAGCGAATACACCGACTACCCACCGGGGCTTAAGAAGGCCGCGTCGATCGGACGCTACGATCGCTTCAATATCGAAAGCGTGGTCGCCCTCAAGCCCGACCTCGTTTTAGCCAGCCAGGACGGAAATCCGAAGGACCCCGTTCTTCACCTTCGAGAACTCGGACTGAACGTTCTGGTGGTCCGAACCGAAACTTTCGATGAGATCAAGGAATCGATGCGCCTGACGGGGACCGCGCTCGGCTTCGCGTCGCGGGGCGCCCAAATGGCATCGCAGTTCGAGCAGGGCCTCTCCCGGATACGCGATCGCGCCGCCAAGCGGACCGGACGTCCGCGCGTCCTCCTTCAAATAGGCGACGAGCCTCTCGTTGTCGCGGGAGGGAAAAGCTTTCTCAACGAATCATTGACGACGATCGGCGCCCTCAATGTCTATTCTGATTCGGGAACGCGTTATCCAAAACCTTCCGTCGAGGACGTAATTCAAAGAAAACCGGAGATCATTTTGATCCTCGCGCTTGGACGCCAATCGGGAAAAAGCTTCGAAGCAGCCGTGAGACGCTGGAAAGACTTCCAGTCGATTCCCGCCGTCAGGAACGGCAAGGTTTTCGTGATCGAAGCTGACGCTCTTCTCCGTCCGACGCTGCGACTGCTCGAGGGGCTTTCGATTCTCGAAAAGAAGGTTTTCGATGCTGAATAAGAAAGCGCTACATGCCTACATTTTCGGACTTTGTGCCTGGGCGCTCGCGATTATACTTTCGTTGAAATTCGGCGCGACAACCGACGCGGATATCGCCGTGATCGTTCAGCTCCGATTGCCGAGAGTCCTCCTCGCCTCCGCGGTCGGAATCGGGCTGTCCGTCGCCGGCGCCTCACTTCAGGCTCTTTTTTCGAATCCTCTCTGCGAACCATACACACTGGGCATTTCTTCGGGAGCCGCTCTTGGCGCGGTATTCGGTGCTTCCCTCGGGTTTCACTGGATTTTCGGAGGCCTGACGGGAACGGCGTTCGCGGGCGCGCTTCTCTTCACGGCGCTTTTGTTCGTCGTGGCGCATCGTCCCGGGGTAACGACGCTCTCGCTGCTTCTCGCCGGCGTGATGCTCGGGTTTCTCGGTTCGAGCCTGGTCGCCCTGTGGATGGCTCTGTCCGACACGAACGGCATTCAGGGTGCCCTCCTCTGGCTGCTCGGCGATCTCTCGCGGGCGCGAATGGGTGGGGCACTTTTCACGCTCGCGGCCGCTTTCGCCCTCACGCTGGCGCTCTGGCTCCGCTGGCGCGAGCTCGATGCTCTTCTCATGGGTGAAGAAGGCGCTCTCACCTTGGGAATCGCCGTCGGGAAAGTCCGAGCCAGTCTGATTTTCACGATCGCGTTACTCGTCGCGATCTGTGTAAGCGCATCAGGAATGATCGGCTTCATCGGGCTGGTTATCCCACATTTTGTGCGGCGCCTGGTTGGTTCACTCCACCTCCAGCTTCTCCCGCTTTGCGCGATTTGGGGAGCGGCGGCTTTGACGGCGGCGGACGTCACCGCGCGCGTGCTGGCCCGGCCGTATGATCTGCCGGTCGGCATTGTTACGGCTCTGGTGGGCGCGCCCCTGTTTCTCTGGATCCTGTTTTCTCGTCGGGAGGCATCGTGAACAGCCCCGTCCTTGGCGTCTATGGAATTTCGTTTTCGTACGGACGCACGCCGGTTCTGGAGGATGTTTCGCTGGAACTCGAACGCGGCGAGATTCTCGCCCTCTTGGGTCCGAACGGTTCCGGCAAATCAACCCTTCTAAAGGCGATCGCCGGAATTCTTCCGCTCACCGCCGGAGTGGTCAGGCACCGCGGAGAGGATTTTTTGAGAAATGCCCCGCAAATACGGGCGCGATCGATCGTTTACGTTCCGCCCGATCTCCATGCGGAATTCCCCCTGACCGCGCGTGAGGCGGTCACGCTGGGACGAAGCTGTCACCTGAACCCGGGAACTTTTCGCTATTACCGGTCATCACATGACCGGGAACTCGTGCGCGAAGCGATGGAGAGGTGCCTTTGTTGGGGGTTCAGGGACCAGGACCTCCACACGCTGAGCGGTGGCGAACGTCAGCTCGTGGCGCTCGCACGCGCGCTGGTCCAGGGCGCGAAGGTGCTTCTGCTCGATGAGGCCCTTTCGAGGATGGATTTGAATCACCAAGCAGCCATGGGCAAACTTCTTCGAGAACTCACCGCTGAGGGCAGCTCGATCGTCCTGGTCTCGCACGACGTGAATCTTGCTTCGGAATGGGCTGACACCGGACTTCTGCTAAAAAAAGGGCAAAGCGTTGCTTTTGGACCGATCAAAACAGTTCTGACCGAAGAGAATGTGCGAAAGCTTTACCCCGGTTCCGAACTGTCAGTGGGTGCGAGCCCCGCAACCGGAGCGCCCAAGGTGTTTTTCGGGACCTTTCAGTCCTGATTCCCGGGACCGACATATTCCCAGTGCCATGGTTCGAAATAGTAAGGAACGAAACCGAATTTTTCAGCATTCCTGACAAGCCAACGGTACGCATCTGTCTGTGACTGAAGCTCGCGATTTGAATTCTTTGTGCTGACTGGCACGCCCCCGACATAGATATCGATGGCTCTCCCGGTTGCGTGCGACGTGTTCTTAGCGAGCCTGACGCGATCGGGGCCATACCTTGACTCGAGTTCTTTCTGACGGCTCGGGCTCCGATAGCCCGAAATGATCTTCAGAAAATCACCTCTTATCCCCGCTTTTCGCGCGGCCCGCAACATATCTTCGTATGCCGCGAACGTCTCCTGCCCGATCTTCATCCGGGAGCGTTCCTTTTCGGGGTCGTAAAATCGCGACAAGGGAATACTCACGATATTGGCTTCCGGCGGTTTGGTGTCAAAGAGCCGCTTCGATTGCAATTCCACGAAGATGCTCATCAGGGTATCGGCGTCAATAATTCCGTCAGGCGGATTGCGAACGCCCGAAACCAACTGCCACCGTGCCACGGCGTTCGCGAACGCCTCGCTTTCGACGGGGGCCTCCGTACGAAGAAAATGCGCGATTAGCGGTCGATAGATTTTCCAGCCAATCTGGAGCTGCCCGGGGACCGCCCATTTTAAATCGTACTGAAGCCTCTTGTTTCGTTCGGCCGAGAATTTGAGGTCGCGATTCGAGGCTTTTTCGGCTGCGCACTGATCCGGAGAGCGAAGAAAATGATCCAGAAAACTCGCCTCATAAACCCGACCGGCTTCGGCGAACGGGGGAAAAAGGAAAGCCAATCCGAAAAACAGCGCGTATCGGAATTTCTCAGACCTCATCACATACTTATCGGCAAAGATCGGGATTACACTTAGAACTCCCCTGATAATCAAAAAAACAGCGTCATCCCCACAATGTGGGCCGTCGCAGGTTGTGGCGACAGCACCCGGGACATCCCGTAGTCGAAAGAAGTTTTGGGCGCAATCCAGCCAATTCCGGCGCCGTAGCCGCGGCCTCGCAACCCTTCGAAGGGAAGATTCGAATTCCGAAACGTCCCAAGTCTGAGAAAAAGATCGGACATCAGCGAGAATTCAATCCCGGTTTCGTGGCCGTAGGAGGGTCCATCCGCGAGGTGCGGAACCCAATGGGGATCAAAATAGAGCAGCACGATTCCCTGAACGTTGATCTTTGTACCTAGAATGAATTCACGATAGAGCCCGCGCTCCCGGCCGGCGGGAGTTTCGACCATATTATCGACAATTCCGACGATCTGAAGCCAATCACTCACGATTCCGCTCACCGAAACCATGCCGTCTTGGATCAACTTTCTCGTGTCGTTCGGGAATACGAATTTCCCCCCGATTCCGAGCCCAATCCGCTTCACGACGGATTTGGCCGCTCCCACGTGGATCATCCGGAAATTGGAAGACTGGGTCAACCCGACGCCAGCCTGAAACAGTGCCGAACGGCCATCCTGGATCGATACATTCCAAAGATGTCCGCGATATGGGCTCTCCTGGTCGGGCCCGGCGGATGGGCCGTTGAACCATTGATAATTTCCGCCAAAACTGTAGGTGGGCGAGAAAGCAGCGAAAGAAGGATTCAGGTAAATCGTATCGTTCAGCATCGGGCCGGCATGCCCCGCGCCACCCAATGCGGCCGTTCGCGGGGAGTGAAAATCCGACGCCAGGACCGGCTCAAACGTAGCAAACAGTCCGCCTAGAACTCCAAAAAACAGAAGCGCCGTTAAAATGAACCTAGGGTGCATAGTGTCATTTTCCACTTTACAAGAACTATAAAACTAGTTAAGTGTTGCTCCCCTTATGACAATACGCAAGGAAAAGCTCGAAACTTACAAGAAACAACTACTTGAGAGACGCGAGACCCTTGCGTCCGAACTCCGGCAGAAGACCGCCAATATGATCGACGACGACGCCGTTTATAGCGACTCGGTTGATCAAGCCTCGGCCGAAACAGACAAGGCTCTCGCCGTCCAAATGAAAAACCGCGATCAGGGCATCCTTATACAGATCGATGCCGCCCTCCGACGGATCGATGCCGGTTCTTTTGGCGAATGCCAGGAATGTGGAGAATCGATTTCCGAAGCTCGCCTCCAGGCCTTCCCCTTCACAACTCTTTGCATCGACTGCAAAGCCGCGCTAGAGTCCGAAGAGCACCGCTTTCCCGGCAAGGTTTGAACGTCGCTCCGTCATCAGACTTGCCGATTTCACCTGCGTAGCCTCAGGGGGGATTTCCCATGACCTGCAAATCGCTCATTTTTTTCGGAATAGCTTTAGCCGTTTCTCCGGTTTTTCAGCTCTCCTCCGCCCTGGCCTACGTGCCACCTTCGCACTTCATCATTAAGACGCTGGCGGCAAAGCACGCGGGACCCAAAGGAATCCGCCTCCGCAGCCAGGTCACGAAAATTGAGAACGGCAAGCCGTCTGACGTCCGGTTCAAGGCACTTACGGTCTACAACGCCGAGACCCAGATTCTGCGAAGCTGGGCGCTCGATGACGCCGGCCAAAAACTGTATCAGCTTGAGCGAAAAGCGAACACCTTCACGGTCCCTGATGCTTTGATGTTTCTATCCAGCGTGCCGGACCTGACCCGCACCTTGGCGGACGCCGGTATTCCCATCCGCTCCGAAAACGATCTCCTGGCGCTTCCTGACGAGGAACAGAGAAGGAATGCCGAAGTCACTTATTTCAAACGCTGGAAGAACGTCCCGGCATGGCTCATCGGACGCCCGATCAAAACTGAACCGCAGCTCTGGATAGAAAAAGACAGCTTTCTCCCGGTCCGTGTGCTGATTCAGCACGAGGTTCAGTTCGAGTCTTACCGCTTTTATCGAGGATTTCCATATCCCCGGATGATTTCGTTGATTGACTCGGACGAGACCCCGGTGCTGCAGGAAGAGATGATAGAATTCACAACCGCTTCGAACCTGCCCGAGTTCAAAGGATCCGCTCCGTTCGGCGCGTCCGGGTTCACCGAACTCGGCAACGCCTTGCCATCGGGACAGAAAACGCTGATCGAGCAATTCTATAAGTTTGTACGATGACGGCAACCGGTCCGGCCAAATACGTCCTTTCTGTCGCGATTCCCAGGCCAGTCGACGGACTTTTCACTTATAGGATTTCGGAAGAAATGCTGGAGCGCGTGCAGGTTGGCGGCTGGGTGAAAGTTCCGTTCGGCCGCTCCGTCACCCACGCGTTCATTGTCGAACCGCCACGTCCGATTTCGGAGCTCCCGGCCGGACTGTCGCCCGAGGCGTTGAAAGATGTGCTTGAAATCAGCAACCAGGGACCCATTTTCACGGATGACGTCCTGGCTCTCTGCAAGTGGGCGCATGAGTACTACGGCGCACCCCTCGGGGAGGTCCTGCACTGCGCGGCTCCTCCGGCCGCACTCGGGTTAAAGAGCGCCAGAAACGAGGCAAAACCCCTCAAGAACCGGCAGATCACGATGCGGGTTCATGAACTGACCGACGAGCAGAAATCCGCTCTGGAAGCGATTGAAGCCGTCCGCACGAAGCCGCTCGCCGCGGACTCCCCGCGCGTCGCCCTTTTGGACGGAGTTACCGGCAGCGGAAAAACCGAACTCTACATAGAACTCGCCCGGCGTTGTCTGGCTGAAAATCGCGGTGTACTTCTCCTGGTCCCTGAAATCGCGCTGACAACCCAGCTCCATGGCCGGTTCGAAGAAGGACTCGGAGTCCCGGTTGCCCTCTGGCATTCCGCTATCGCGGACGCGAAACGAAGAGATTTGAGTGCCGCCCTGAGGAGCAGGGAAATCCGGGTTGTCGTGGGCGCGCGCTCCGCGATTTTCGCCCCGATTCCCGAACTCGGCCTCATTGTCATCGACGAAGAACATGACCCGACCTACAAGCAGGAGGATCGTGTCCGCTATCATGCCCGCGACCTCGCCGTCGTACGCTCAAAGTTGACCGGAGCGCTTGTTGTGCTCGGTTCCGCGACGCCGAGTCTCGAGTCTCGAGAAAGAGTTCGCGAAGGCCGCTATTCCGAAGCACGGCTCGAGAACCGAATCGCTCCCGGCGGCTTGCCTTCCGTCGAAATCGTGGACCTCAGCGAAGAACCCCGAGTCGAGGGCATCCAGGCGATTCTCGCGGAACGCACTGTCGAGACGATCCGCCAAACCCTCGCCGCTGGCGATCAAGCCATGATTTTTCTGAACCGTCGCGGCTTCGCGTCGTTTCTCGTGTGTCAGGACTGCGGGGAGGTCGCCGAATGTTCCAACTGTTCCATTTCCCTCACGGTTCATCGAAAAAAGCGGGAGCTTCGCTGCCATGTTTGCGACCACCACGAATCGATCCCCGATTTTTGCCCGAAATGCCGCAGTTCGGACCTGCAGGGGATCGGAGCGGGAACCGAAAGCCTTGAAGAAGAGTTGCCCAGGATCATTCCCGAAATGCGCGCCCTGCGCCTCGATCGTGATCAGATCACCAGCACCTCA
>DATDSK010000085.1:0-41933 GCA_035291325.1 Bdellovibrionota bacterium
GATGTCACTGATGCCAAGTCCTTGTGCAATCTCTGCGCGGATCTGAGTTGCGGATTTGCCTTCGATTGCTACCTTCACGCCGTGCTCCGGCTGGCTATCGATTTTGGCCAATTCTGCGGCAATCTGAGCGCCTTCGGCTTCAGTGTAAATACCGAGATCGACCTGTTCCGAGACATCCTTAGGAAGTACTTGAACCGGAGTTGCGTTTTCCTCCAGAATCACTCCAAGTACGCTCGCCGCGAGAGCACCCTCAGTTTTCGTCTTCATTGTGATACCCATTCCCGCCAGCACAAAAAAGAAGCCAGCGCCCGCCATAAGTAGATTGCCGGTACCGATTCCGACGACCATGGCGTCTGCCTTCTTCGCCGTTCCCATCTGAACGCCAGCGAACAGTGTGATGATGAGAGCCGTCGTCGCGGCGATCTTCTTCAAATTTTCATTCATGATTTTCTCCTTTGTTTCCCACCCACTTAGTGAGCAGCTGCGCGACCCTATGTATGATACGGCGCGTCAAGTATCAAGTGGCATTAACGTAGGAAGATCATTTAGGGTGTTCTCTCGCACACACTGGAACACAAAATCCCACAAAGTCGAATAGTTATGTTGCTTTTTCGCTGTGATGGACGGAGTTTCACCTTGCCGTTCAGATCATGTCCTTGGGGCGGAATTATCCTCGATGGCAGGGCCACCGATAATTCTTATTTAACGAGCTGAACAACCTCGCGTTCGTCGATCATGAAGGTCGTGGCCGTATATCCGTCGGCAAGGTACTTCCCGATTTTCGTCTCGCGCCGGATTTCGCAGGTAGCGCTGACACCCGCTTCAGGGCCGAAGTCAAACGCGACTAAATCTTCCGAAATGTTGGCGGCTTTTTGCACGCGTTCCAGCCAACCTTCGGCGCAGTATCGATGAGAAAGCCTGATCGTCCTCGCGGTAGGCACAAGGGGCTTACACGTGGAAATAAACACGATCGCGCGCCCCTCCTGAACTCCCTCTGCCTGGCACGCGCGAGAACTCCAACCATCGGGATATTCCGCAGGTGTCCGATCAGCCTGCATGCTGGAGCCAACCGACGCCTGTTCTTTCTGAAAAGGCGCCTCCGACTTTACGACTACTTTTTGCGAGGCGCAGGCCGTTAGCCAGAAAGCAAACAGAATGCTCATCAAGATTTTCATGAAATGCCCCCTACGATGACAATACGCCAGCTCCCGGATTGCGCAAATAGGCAGAAAGTGCCGAACTTTTGAAAGGATCGATTCTATCAGTGGAAATCAGCCATGAGCAGCCGCGGGCTCCACGCCCGGTTCAGCGCGCATCACCCGAAACTACCCCGCTGAGCAAATCCTCATCATCGGCAAGTGGGATGATTTTAACCGTTTCCGGAAGGACTTTGGATATCGTCTGATCGTTCACAGACGGTAAAGCTTCGGCAAGGGTTTCAGCTCTTTTCTGTTTCTTGCACTCAGTTTGAAGCCCGAGCTGTTCCAGTTTCACTGATCGGGTCAATTTTTGATCGGGTTTGTTGAGATCAATAATCTGAAAACGAACGGAGTCGCCGTCCTCCGATCGACTCGATACAAATCGAATCGCGAGTTTCTCACCGGGCTGTTCTTCGGATACCACCGACCCAAGCTTCAGGGTCAACTTTCCCTCTGAGAGGCTCCCGCCAATGACTCCCGAAACCTGATCCGAGTTTTTCAAATGGCTGACTTCACAGACGATCTCCTCGATAAACCGGTGCTTGGCATCCAGCACATCATCCTTTACGCGCGTTCCAGTCTTCGCGAGAGCCTCTTTTGCTTTGGCGAGTGCCTCGGCGGCAGCCTTCTCAAGCGCGGCCTGTTGCTCGCGAGCTATTCGGTCAAGTTCCGCCTTACGCGCGGCAGCTCTCTCGGCCTGTGCCTTGATTTGCGGCAAAGTTAATGAGGCTTGAGCCGATTCGGAAAATATGAGCAGAACGCTTATTACAAAAACAATTGTTCGCATTCGAAAACTCCTCAAATAGACACCCCAGGGATAGTTTGCAACCAATAGACCGGCATGGCCCAATGCTATCGCCTTGAAATTATGACCATCATCTGATGACAACCGGACACCACTTCCTGATGAGCGCCCTGGTGCCGACCACCTTCAGTGCTCCCTATGTTCGTTCATCGCTTGAAGGAGCGTTTGCCACGATTCATGTGAACGGCATGGAATCCGACATAAAGGCGGCCGGACTGACGCCCTCATTCACCGGGCAGTTTAGAGTCGGAGACATCGGATTTGAATTTGGAATCGATGCCTCGGAAATTTTCGGAGCCGACGGTTACTCCGCACTCGTGCTCGGAGCTAACTATTCTTATGGAATTTCAGGCAC
Source organism: Bdellovibrionota bacterium (assembly GCA_035291325.1). Lineage (GTDB taxonomy): Bacteria > Bdellovibrionota > UBA1018 > UBA1018 > UBA1018 > XYD1-FULL-55-31. Next base: position 2,360 of record DATDSK010000085.1, read on the forward strand.
GATTCGAATTCCGGTTTTAAAAGAAGATTGGCTAGCTCTGACCCCGACCATCGGAATTCGTTCGCAGAGCGGCGGCAGTTTTTCGCCACTGAACGCCGTCGCCCAGAGCATCATGACGAAAGCCGAAGCAGCGGATTTTCTCAGCTCAACTTCTACTTTCCAGTTAAAACCCGGACTTCTCGCGGCGGCTGCCCTGAGCCCCACGTTCGGGATAAGCGTGGAACTCAGCCGTGTGTTTTCGAATACGACCAGCTCTGATTTTCCGAAGATCGATGATGGTTCGATTCGCGCCGGAATCGCGCTTAGCACGAATTTTCAACCCGAACTGGGATTGCCGATTGGATTCCTGGCTGCATATCGAACCGATCCGACCGGATATAGAAGACACATCGATTTACGAACTCGGTATCTTTGAAATGCTGAACCGGGACTTTAATTTCGGGATTGAAATGACCCGCCTCGTGACCTCAACCCCGTCAATTTCGTTTCTACTCTCCTTGACGTATTACTATCGATAGCAGCACAAAAAAAGGGGAAGCGGTCTGACCGCTTCCCCTTCTGGAGATAATCTCGCGGGAGATTATGGAGTCGGATGATTCTCTTCTTTCTTCTCGACTTTGCATTCGCCGAACAGCCGGAAGGTGTCGCCGTTTCTCAGGATGTTGACGAGTTCAGCGCCGAAACGGTGCTGATGATTCCTTTCGAGATCACGGATCGTGACGATCGAGCGATCGCCCTTTTCCTTGCCGATGATCGCGAGATCGTCCATCGTGGCGTGGACCTTCGCGTCACGATCGACCAGGACATAACCGTCACTGCAGCGAACCATGAGAATCTTCTCATCTTCCCTGCACCTGTTCACATTCTGCACGTCACTCTCTTCGCAGAGAATACCGCGGGCTTGACAAGTCACCGCGGGAAGCTTGCCGGTAGCCGGCGATTCGAACAAACAATTGAATTCGAGCGCGTTCCCGTTGTGATTGTTGTCGGGAGTATTGGCAAAGGCCGTGGTGGCAAGGGCCACGAACATGACTGCAACTAAGTATTTCATCTTATTTTCCTCTTCAGTGTTGATTGTAATTCATCGACTCGGACGCGACATGTTTTGTAACGTCACGGACGCTGCCTGCTTTATTCAAATTCCATTCCTGTCCGCTGTGGCCAACATGGCGCAAAAAAAAAATTTTTGAAACTCAGGTGAGCAGCGCGAATTGAGCCGCGCGACGAATGAGTTCTTCATCGGGTCTGATGCCGGTGTAAAGAACGAACTGTTCAACAGCCTGAAGCACGATGACGTCCGCGCCCGTGATCGTTGCTTTCCGCAACTCCCGCGCTAATCGGATGAACGGCGTCTCGGGGGGACTCGCGACGACGTCGAAAATATATTCCGCGTTCCGGATCGATAATTCAGAAAAAGGAAGCTGCGCGGCTTCCTTTGCTCCGGTCATGCCGATCGGCGTCGTATTCATCAGGAACTCCGGTGCGGGCTCCAAAACGTCTGACACGGAAGGTGATCGCCAGCCCAGACCGTACGCTTTTGCCAGAGCCTGCCCGTTCCTCTCGTTGCGCGCGTAAATCGTCCCGGTTTTGAAGCCCAAATCATTTAACGCGTGAAGAACCGCCTTCGCCATCCCTCCGCTTCCGGCGAGGGCGAATCTCGAGTCGCGCGGGACGCGCCGGTCCGAAAGAAGTTTCACGATAGCAGCGTAGTCGGTATTGAAGCCTTTCAGGCGACCCGACGTGTTCACAATCGTATTCACCGCGCCAATCGCCTTCGCAATCGGATCAAGCTCATCCAGGAACTCCATGCAAGACTCTTTGAAAGGCATGGAAACGGCACTGCCGCGGATTCCGAGAGCGCGAATGCCCTCAATCGCGGGCCGCAGCTCCTGGATCCCGAATCCCTTGTAGACGAAATTGAGACCGAGCTCCCGGTACAGAAAGTTGTGAAACCGGGTTCCGAAATTTCCAGGCCGGCGCGAAAGAGAAATGCACAGCTTCGTATCTCGATCCGGAAACCAGGTCATGAAACTATTGCGCAGGCCCGGACCAATTCCAGCCTAAAAGCTCGAAACGGCCATCGGCCCTCAAACGATACTCGCCTCCGAGTGGAAGCGCGGCACGACCCGGACCATGACCTGCCGGCAGCCCATAGGCCACCGGGATACCGAGCCTCTCCCGGATCTGGCCGAAGAGCTGCGGGATCATCTTCTCTTCATTCAGATGCTTGCGAAGCGGGCCGAGCTCCTCGGGTTTAGGCGTTCGAACCGCCCGGTCCCGATCCTTCGGCTTCGGCTTGACGACGATCACTTTCGGAATCGTGTCTTTGCAATTCTGAAAATTCCCGAGAATAACGGCTTTCGCGCCCGACAACGCGCCCGAGGACATCTGCTGATGGATCAAGCGGTCAATGCGGTAAAGGGCTTCATCGACATCTTCAAAGAAAATGATCTTGCCGTTCACGCGCGGCATGTACGGCGTCCCCTGCATCGAGGACCAGACGGTCAGATTGCCCCCGATCAGCTCGCCGCGAATGTCGCCCCTGGGCGGCTCACCGACAAAACGGAGCGGCTTTGAGCCCCAAGGATTTTCAGCGCGTCCTCCGCGAATCCACTGCAACAAACCCTTCCATTCCGAAGGTTTCAGAGTGCAAAACTTTCTCAACCCCGGCATCGGCGCGTGAAGAGTCGCCCAGCCCCATTTGTTACGGGTATACTCCATCAACGCGGTGATATCGGAAAACCCGACGAGAAGCTTTTTTTCGGGGATTCCCCGTTCGAAGGTCATCCGATCAAGCAACGGCAGGAGCCGTGTTGCTCCATAGCCACCGCGAGCGCACCATAAAATCGAGAACCGCGGGTCCATGGCATAATCGAAAAACGCTTGCGCGCGGTCTTCGTCCGTTCCCGCGAAAAACCAGTGTCCCTTCCTGCACTGCGGATGAACATGAACTTTGAAGCCGGCTTCCTCGATCTGCTCGATCCCGAGTTGAAATTCAGTATTCGGGACTTTCGACGAGGGAGCGGTGATTCCGACTGCAATTGACGGCATAAGAAACCCCGATCAGATTTTCAAAGTCATTGAATTCAGGAAAAGAACGCACCCAAAAATAACAGACCAGCAAAAGGTCACACAGAGCATGACCATCCCGCCCCAGGTTGAAACAGCTTTGATACGCGAGGGCCCGATCCCGAAAATTCCCACAGGTTGGATCAGAAGCAAACTGGTCACTCCGATCATCAGAACCTCAATCAACATGGCGACTGCAACCTGATTTGTCACAAAAGCCCCTTTCAGACCTAAGAACGACCAGCTCCCAATTCGCGGATGAGAAGATGGAGCCCTTCTTTTGACCGGCTCGACACCCAAAACGCGCCTTCGGGATCAAAGCCAAGCTGGCGAAGCGCCAGACTCGCTGTTTTGCGGCGTGATGCCCGTTCGGACTGCGTCTTCAGGGAATCCACCTTTGTAAAAATGAAAGTAACTGGAATCGCGTTTGAACTCAAGAACTTGATCGCTTCGGCGTCCAATTCAGTCGGACCATGCCGGGAATCAAGCAACACAAACGCCCGCTCAAGATTTTCGTCAGCGTCGAGATACGCTCGAATGAATTCGGCCCAGCGATTACGCTCGTCATGGGACGTACGCGCATAACCGAAACCAGGCAGATCAGCGATGATCCGGGCAGCCTCTTTCCAAAGATAGAAGTGAATTTTCCGGGTCTTTCCAGGCTCATTGCTGACCTGTGCCAGCCGACCTCCGATCAGTGCATTGATCAGGGAACTCTTGCCGACGTTCGATCGCCCGACCATGGCAATTCGAGGCTGCCGGTTGCCTTTCAGAAACTCACCTTTCAATAAATCCGGCAACTGAGCCGCATCGCCCACAGTCACCAAAAACTCGCCCGCCATGATGATTACCTCGGTTCACCCGTAAAACAGTCAGTTGAGATCTGAACCGCCTTTTTCATTGGTTTACCGGAAACGAATGCCAAAAGCGAATGGCAAACCGGGTGAACCTGTTCAAAAAACCATTAAAAATCAGCCTTCGCATTCCTGAAGTCCCCAAAAAGGATGGTGGATCTGAACCCGGGACGACTCGGAATGTCCTTTGCTCAAAGCCCGCTCCGAACACAACAGAAAAGGAGAAAAATGTATGTGGCAAATCCGAATTCAAGATCCCTCCGGTGAAACCAGAATCCTGCCGGTTCAGGGAACCGTGATCCTGGGACGAGGCGAATCGGTTTCCATTCCGCTTCGCGATCCGACAGCCGCCCTGGAAGCGGCGATTCTGACGCCTGCCCCAAGTCTGGCGCCCCACCCCCTGAACGGGCTGACAAAAGGCGGGGAAACTTCCCCGTACTGGCTTAAAATCCCCCAAAACGCGCCCGCCTGCATTCTTGGTGACCTGTCCATTCGGGAGAGCCATTTACCCATCGGGCTGCCGTTCAAACTCGGTGAAACAAAACTCGTCCTCGAAACCAGCTCACGAAACGATGCACTTCCCGCCCAGCCATCCGGTTTTCCCCATTGGCTCACCCGCTCCGATGAAGGTCGACGCGTTCTTTGGATGACCAAGAAAGCCGCCGCGACTCCGCTTTCGATTTATCTCGCCGGAGAGACCGGAACCGGAAAGGAGGTCCTCGCCCACCTGATCCACGGCTGGAGCGAGCGCGCCGCCGGACCGTTCGTCCCGCTTCACTGCGGCGCCCTTCCTCTTTCACTCGCTGAAAGCGAACTATTCGGCCACGTCAAAGGTGCGTTCACGGGCGCGATTCACCACCGCCCCGGAGCTTTGATGCAAGCTCATGGCGGCACGCTTTTCCTGGATGAAATCGGGGATCTTCCCCTGGACATTCAGGTAAAGCTGCTCCGTTTTCTCGAGAACGGCGAGATCCGTCCGGTTGGCGCCGATCGTCCCTCCCGCGCTGACGTTCGATTGCTCTGCGCCACCCATCACCCGCTGAACAAACTCGTCGAAGAAGGAAAATTCAGACGCGACCTCTATTATCGGCTGGCATCCGTAACGATTGAAATCCCGCCACTCCGGTCGCGCCCCGAGGACATCGAAATGCTTGCCCGCCGCTTCGCGGGTGAACTTCAGAGGAGCATCTCGCCGCGCGCGCTCCTCCGGCTCCAGGCACACTCGTGGCCCGGAAATGTTCGCGAACTGCGGCATGCCATCGAACGCGCGAGCGGCCTGGCAGGTCCCTTCACCCCCACTCTTGGCGAAGAAGCCTTCGAGTTTCTTCTGACTCCGCAGAACGTCACTCAGAACCCAAGCATCGAGCTGGGGGCCGCTGTCCTCACCCTTGCTGAAATGGAACGCGTTCTGCTGCTGAAAGCCCTTCGCCTGGCAAAAGGAAATCGCGCGAACGCGGCCAAAATACTCGGGGTCGCGCGAAGTACCCTTTTCGAAATGCTGAAGCGGCATAAGGTCTGCGGCCCCAAAAGCCGGGTTTCCTTCGATTGCGAAAACCTGGCCGTGGCTTAAGGACGGGCATTCGAGGCTCGGGCGGTCAGGTTAACTGATCACAAGATCATTGAAAAAGAGGTCCTCGACCTTGCCGCTCGGGAGCCAGCCGTTCAGCTTTTCTATCAATCGTGCCTTCAATTTTTTCTTGCCGTCGCGGGACAAAAGATCATCTCGCGTCAGGGAAGCAAAAACATTCGTAATCTGATCCTGAGCTCGGGCGAGATTGTCCTCGATGAAATAGCGGGTTTCCTTGCTGTCACATTCGATCACAATCTCGACCTCAGCCACACTGTTCACTCCGCGGGCAGGGGGCGGAGAATCAATCGGTGCGATATCGACGGTGAACTTGCCGAGCGTGAGAGTGCTGAATTTATGCTTCGCGTGTTCAGCCTGCTTCTGAATGAATTCTCCGAGATTCTTCGACGTCTGCTCGGCCGCGGTACTTTGATATTTTCGCAGGTCCTGATAACGAATATAGCGTTCGTAAACAATCGAGAGAACAATCGCGACTCCGAGCACTCCGATAAAGAAAAGAATCGCCATTCTCCGGCTCGGAAGATCGCCGCCCCGCACCGCTTCGAACATCTGTACGATGACGTCACGAACGGCGCGCGAGTATTTTTCGGCGCGCGCGTTTCTGGGAATTTGAAATTGGGGAATGTGCAACCGTTGTCTTAGAGAGGAACCCACTTCTTGCTCAGGTTCACCTTCGACTTGCTCGGCCACCACATTGCCGTCATCGGATGGGGATGGGGATGGGGATGAAGTGGCCGTCCCCTCGGCAGGTGTTTCAGCCTCAAGCTGCTTTTCCATAACACCCGTTTCAGCACCTGCAGTTGGGGGATGATTAGGATCAGCCATCCTATAAGATTAGCCGGGTCCTCAGTTACCCTCAAGTTCTGAAAAAAGTTGTGATCGAAGTCACTCCAATGCTTAAATTGGAATCAAGGTGTTTATGAAGATCCTCAGATACCTGAATCTTTTTGTCGGCATTTTGCTATTCACCTTTGGCTCTGGATGCGCCCTTTTTGAAACAGTTCCAACCCGGCGAGCCTCGACCGGCAACGCCGTTCAGACAGCCACGCCAGAACAGTCAGAAATGGACGAAGAGCGCCGGCTTCGCCGCGAACAGCAGCTCCAACGGGCGCTGAACGAGGCGAATTTGATCCCGGGAATGAGCACTCAGGAAGTGCGAGCGGCATGGGGCGAGCCGCGCGAAATCGACTCAGCGGGAGATCCTCGCCTCGGTAACGAGAAATGGACCTACTACAACGGACTGTCCAGCCGCTGGAGCATCAGTTCAACGCGGATCGTCTATTTCGAAGCCGGAAAAGTGGTGGGGTGGCGCTCTCAGTGACAGGGCACTTTGGGATTGCTGCCCGGACTAATGCAGGGCTTCACTGTAACGATCTTCCATGCTAGCTTGGGCCATTCCATGGAACCATTTTTCGAATTTGAAAAGCCCATCGTTAACCTCGAGAAAAAGCTCCGCGATCTTCAAGAATTAGCCAAGCAGGAGGGCGTGGATTTCTCCAACGAAATCACGATTCTCGAAAAGAAAGTCATTCAACTGATCGAGGACACCTATTCGAAGCTGACCCCTTGGCAAAAGGTTCAGCTCTCCCGACATCCCAACCGGCCCTATACCCGGGATTACGTCGACGCACTCTTCCCGGATTTTATGGAATTGCATGGCGACCGCACCTTCGGAGACGATGAAGCAATTCTGGGCGGAATGGCAACCTGGCCCCCCGCTGAACCAGGAGTTCTGACGAGCGTCGATCCCGCGAATCAGAAGAATCGAACTTCCATTCTCATCCTGGGACATCAAAAAGGCCGGACCACGAGACAGAAAATGGAACGCAATTTTGGAATGGGAAAACCAGAAGGCTATCGCAAGGCGATGCGCCTGATGGCTCTCGCCGAACGTTCCAGAATGCCGATTCTTACGTTCATCGATACGCCAGGCGCTTATCCGGGCGTTGAAGCCGAAGAACGGGGTCAATCGCAGGCAATCGCCGAAAGCATTCAAACGATGTTCAATCTGACGGTCCCGATCGTGGCGGTCGTTATCGGTGAAGGCGGTTCAGGCGGCGCCCTCGCGATCGGAGTGGCCGACTCTGTCCTGATGCAGGAATACAGCACGTATTCCGTCATCTCGCCTGAGAGCTGCGCCTCGATTCTCTGGAGCAATTCGGCATTTGCCGAAAAAGCCAGCAGCTGTCTGAAAATGAGCCCATCCGAGCTGCTCAAACTCGGCGTGATTGACGGGATTATTCCGGAACCGAAGGGAGGCGCCCACCGCGACCATACAGGTGCCTCGCTGCTTCTCCGGGAAACTTTGCTAAAAACTTTCGAGCCGCTTTTGAAAGCAGCGAAGAAATCTCCCAAAAAGATGATCGCGGATCGCATTCAAAAATTCCGGGTAATGGGCCAGGCGGCTTTGGACCACGCCCCCAACCTATCGGCAACTCCATGACTCAGCTCATCGTCGTTTCGGCTCCCTCGGGCGCCGGCAAAACAACTCTCTGCAACAGGCTGTTGAGTGACTTTCCCCAATTGACGCTTTCGATTTCGTCGACGACCCGTGCCCCGAGAGGACAGGAGCAGGACGGCCGGGAATACTTCTTTCTCGCCAAAGACGATTTCGAGGAACGCATACGATCCGATCGTTTCGCGGAATGGGCGTTGGTCCACGGGAATTATTACGGGACCTCAAAAGAGGTCATCGAATCGGCTTTCGCCGAAGGACGCTCCGTTTTGTTTGATATCGACGTCCAAGGGGCCGCGATTCTGCGCAAGACGTACGGAAAAGACTGTTTCCTGGTCTTCATCTCACCGCCGAGTGTCGAGGCTCTGGAAGCCCGGCTTCGAAAACGCGCGACCGATAACGAAGAAACAATTCAGCGCCGTTTGAAGAATGCGCGGGCTGAAATGGCCCGAACCGGGGAATTCGATCTGGTCATCATCAACGATGACCTTGAACGCGCTTACCTGGAATTGAAGAACGCCGTTAACCAACGCCTGTCGGGGTCCAATGGCTGTTAATCCCAACGCGACGCTCGAGTCAATCTGCAACACCGTCGCGAGTTACTATCCAGACGCGAAGTTCGATTTGATTCGCAAAGCCTACGGCTTTGCCGAAGAAGCTCATCGCGGCCAGCTCAGATCAAGTGGCGAACCGTACATGATTCATCCGGCCGAGGTCGCGCAGACCCTCGCCAATCTCAAACTGGACATGTCGAGCATCGCGGTCGGACTCCTCCATGACACGGTCGAGGACACCCATGCGACTTTCGCGCAGATTGAAAAGGAATTCGGGAAAGACATCGCCGATCTCGTGGACGGAGTCACGAAACTTTCGCAGATGACGTTCAAGACGTCCGAGGAAAAACAGGCCGAAAATTTTCGCAAAATGATCCTGGCCATGGCCAAGGATATTCGAGTCATTCTCGTCAAACTGGCGGATCGTCTGAACAACATGCAGACGCTGGAACATCTGCCTCCGCACAAACAGGCGATTATCGCGCAGGAAACACTCGATATCTACGCGCCGATCGCCAACAGACTCGGTATCGGCTGGATCAAGCTCGAACTCGAAGACCTTTGCCTCCGTTACCTTCATCCGGACGTTTATTACCGGCTCGCTCAACGGGTCGCAAAAACGAAACGCGAGCGCCAGAAATACATCGACGACTTTTGCGAACTCTTGAACGAAAAATTGAAGGAGTACGACATCGTCGCGCAGGTTTTCGGTCGCGCGAAACACTTTTTTTCAATTTTCAACAAAATGGAAAGACGCAAGGTCGATTTCGACCAGGTCTACGACATCATCGCGTTCCGAATCATCGTCGACAATATCACCGAGTGCTACAAAGCACTCGGCGTCATTCACGCCTCTTTCAAGCCCGTCCCGGGTCGGTTCAAGGATTACATCGCGATGCCCAAGGCAAACGCCTATCAGTCCCTTCACACCACCGTGATCGGCACTACCGGCGAACGCGTTGAAATCCAGATTCGTACCCAGGACATGAACCAGATCGCCGAAGGCGGCATCGCGGCGCACTGGAAGTACAAAGAAGGGCGCTTCGACAGCCGCTCCCGCGAGAACGTGGAATGGGTCAACCGGCTGCTCGAATGGCACAAGGATCTTTCGGACCCGAATGAATTCCTCGAAACGGTGAAAATCGATCTGTTCGCCGAGGATGTGTTCGTTTTCACGCCGAAAGGCGAAGTTAAGCAGCTCTCGCACGGCGCCACCCCGCTCGATTTCGCGTACGCCGTCCACACCGATGTCGGAAACAAATGCGTGGGCGCGAAGGTGAATGGAAAGATCGTTCCGCTGAAGCATCGTTTAAAATCCGGCGACACGGTCGAGATTATCGCCTCGGCTTCCCAGACACCCTCGAAAGACTGGCTTAAGATAGTTCGAAGTTCCCGGGCCAAAGCCAAGATCCGCGCCTTCATTAAGGAACAGGAACGGGATCGCGCGAAAGAACTGGGCAAGGACCTCCTCGAAAAGTCGCTCAGGTCCTATGAACTTACGATCGCCAAGACTGAAAAGTCAGGCGACCTGCTGCGAATCGCGCAACATTACAATCTGAGAACGATCGACGAACTTTATACCGGCATCGGATACGCGCGGATACTGGCGGATGACGTCATCCCGTTGCTGATCCCAAAAGAAGCGCTCGAACGAAAAACCGAAGCGGCCAAAGCGGAGGACGAAAGTTTTCTCAAGAAAGTCTTCAACGTAACGAAGAGAAAGACTGAAGCGCGGAACGCCATCACCGTCGCCGACCTTGACGACGTCCTGATCCGGTTCGGGCGCTGCTGTAACCCCCTCCCCGGAGACAGCATCATCGGATTCATCACGCGCGGGCGCGGAGTCACGATTCACACCGCAACCTGTACCAAAGCCATCGACAATGACCAGGAACGTCGTGTCGAGGTGCAATGGAACATGGCCGAAAAGAAGTTGATCAAGCGGCATGTCAAGATCCGGGTCCTTTCTCTCGACGAACCGGGCTTCCTGGCGCTCATGTCACAGGCCATTACCTCTTCAGGCGTGAATATTTCGTCCGCGAATGTGCGCACGACGAAAGACAAAAAAGCGATCGCGGTCTTCGATGTGGAGGTCAGTGATCTTTCGCAGCTTCAGAAGATCACGAGCGCCCTCGAAGGGAAAAAAGGCGTCATCAGTGTTGAGCGGGTACGATCATAGGCAGGCGGCGCTCAAGATTCGCGGCACTCATCTGCCGGGAGCCGGCCAGAGTTGTTCAGGAGGCCGCTCGCCACGGCTGAGATAACTTCGAAATTCTTTTAAACGGCCCGCCTGATCCTGTTTGAGCGCGTTTAAACGGGCGTCGCGCTCGCGTTCACGCGCCTTCCTCTCGTCTTTCATCATTTGCAGAAGTGCTTTGCGCCGGGCGACGAAATCGCGGACATAAACCCGTCTCTCGGCAGGAACCTTGTTCTCGGCAAAAAAACGGTGTCGCGCTTTGCGTTCACTGGTTTCCCATTCACTGAGTCGGGCTGCCTGCGAAGCCTTCAGTTCCTTGAGATCGAACTTCTGGCGGTGTGCGAGGGCCTTGGCTTCGGAACGGAGAGCGCGCGTGAATTCCTTGAGAATCTTTGAGGCCTCAGCCGGGGAAATCAGCAATGGCCGCGGCGAAGGGCTCGGCCCAAAACTCACAACAGGTCCCGGCACTGCCGAAGGACTTGCTGTTGCTGGAGTTGCTGCCGAAGGGCTTGCGGACGGTCTTATCGAAGGCGAGATCACTGGCGCCGGTGATGCGTGCGAGTAACCGGAAAAAACTAAACTCAGTAGTATCGCCCGAAACAGGTGAGTTCTTCTCATCTTCACTTGGTCAAACAGCTACGGCATGATGACTTGAATTCGATCGACTTTGAATCCATAGCCATTCACGCTGACGTCCGACGTTAAACGAATGGTGCCGGAATCACCAACGATATAGGTGGTCATGTAATCCGCCTGCTCGCCCGAAATTTTTTCAAGAACCTCGCCTGAACGCGTTTCCAGACGGACAAAGTCGTACCCGGATTCCGTACCGATTTTCTCGAAATGCACCCGAATGTATTTGGCACCTGGGTGCTCGACATTGAAGGTCAGATCGGATTTGGGAGCATAGGGATGAACCGATTCGATGGTGACCGGGACGTCTTTCCAGAGCGACTCATCAGGATCGATGGAAGGCGGGACGATTCCATGGAGCGCGTTGTAAGCGTTCACACGTCCTTTGGCCATCACTTTTCGGCTCAGGTTTCGCACGGGGTCGCTGGTCGTGATCAGTCTCCGTTTGACCTCGGCAAAATCCCAGTTCGGATTGACTGAAAGCAAAAGCGCCGAAATCCCGGCAATATGAGGAGTCGCCATTGAGGTGCCGCTGAATGCCGCGTATTTGCCGCCTTTGACGGTGCTGTAAACTTGTACCCCTGGAGCCGCTACGTGGACCGAGTTGACTCCCCAGTTCGAGAAGTTCGCGATGCTGTCCTTATTGTCCGTGGCCGCGACCGAGATGATGTTACCGAAAGGAAAGTTTGCGGGATAGGATGGGCCCGTATCATTGTTGGTTCCGTCGTTCCCGGCGGCAGCCACGAAAATGATCCCGGCTTCTTCCGTCCTCTTCACGGCATCGCTCAGCGATTGCGCGAATTGGCTCCCCCCCCAGCTATTGCTCATCAGATTGACTTTCATCATGCGCGCATAATTGACGGCTTCAATGGCCGCCTGGAGAGTTCCGCCACCACTGGCGTCCAGGAACTTTACGGGCATCAGGGACACTTCCCAGTTCACTCCCGAAACGCCGATTCCATTATTCCCCACTCCGCCGATCGTGCCGGCGCAATGTGACCCGTGGCCGTGATCGTCGTTCGAATCCTTGTTGTTCCGCGCGAAGTTCCAGCCGTGAAGATCGTCGACGAAGCCATTGCCGTCATCGTCCTGTCCGTTTGTGGCCAAATCACCCGCCTCGCCAGGATTGGAGTAGAGATTGGCCGCGAGATCGGGATGATCCCACTGAATGCCGGTGTCAATCACGGCGGCGACGATGTTACGGCTGCCGCGAAAACCTTGCTGCCAGAGCGGAAGGACCCGAATGTCGGATCCCGGAGTGCCGATCTGTCCTGCCGCGTCCTTCTGGCCCGTGTTATGGATGCCCCAGGTTTTCACGAGATCAGGGTCGTTTGGAATTCCGTCGTCCAGGATGTAAAACATGTAATTGGGTTCGGCATACTCGACCGAGGGTTCAGCCGAGAGAATCGCAACGGCTTTCGAGACGTCCTCGTCTTTGGCCATTCGGACTTTCAAAAGTTCACGGTCCGTCTTGAAGGGTTTTACGTCGATGACGGCATGAGCACCGAGCCGGCTCTGCAACGTCGTGATCGCGTTCGACTGCAGCAGCCTTTTTGCGCCGGACTGCCGGGTTTTTACGACGAGTTCACCGGGAGCATGTTGCTGCGTGAGCCTGGCGCGAATCGCCGCGATCGCCCCCGTCTCGGTCGCCGAGCAAATCAAGAACGAAAAGATCAAAAACTTGAGCCAGTGAGAACTCTGTTGCATGCACCCTCCGCAACGGAATTGAGGACGAGATAATTCCCGTCAGTGTCATCGAGCGTCCTTATTTAGTCAAGCGCTCGGAGGGTTATATTTACGTTACTCGCGCGATGCGGGCATCAAAATTTTGCGCCAATCTCTGACGCGAATCGTGGGAGTGACTTTGCCGCGAAAACGGTTCAATTCCGGAACGCCCGCCCACTCGCCATCCTCACCCGTAACGGGAGTAGTGTTGCGCTCTGCAGCATGAAACCAAATAGCCTCGATGGCGTTAGAGTCTTTCGAAAAATCGTTCGAAGATCCCAGACTGAACTTTACGTGACGCCCTTTGATGACCTGCTGTCCGCGAACTGTTGCCCGAAATACGAAGACCGGCTCGGGGTTACCAGGGCCAAAAGGCCCCAATTTTTCTAATTCCGCGACAGTCCCGACGTCAAACTCACGAACGTTACACTCCCCTTCCACGAGGAGGGGGTGAATTTCCAGATCTTGCGGCGCCCGCGCCAGCGCTTCGTCAAAAAGCCGCGTGAAAGCTTCCACCTGCTCCGGGGCAATTGAAAGCCCTGCGGCATGCTTATGCCCTCCGAACCCCAGAAGGACGGAAGAACTTTCACGAAGCGCGGCAAGTACATCCTTGCCACCGTAGGACCGGATACTCCCTTTTCCGATATCTTCCTTCAACGCAATCACTGCCGCAGGTCGATGAAAGGTCTCAGTCACGCGGGTCGCGACGATTCCGACAACTCCCTCATGCCAGCCTGGGTCGGCAACAACGACGCCGTGCTGGAAAGAACCTTCGGCGATCCCCTTTTCCACTTTGACCCGAACTTCGTCCCAGATCTGATTCTGAATCTCCGCCCGTTCAGCATTCAGTCGTTCGAGATCCTGCGCAAGCCGCGTCGCCCTCGAAGCATCGACCGTCGTCAAAAGATCAAGCGCGATACTCGCGGATTGCATCCGGCCGGAGGCGTTGATCCTGGGCCCGAGGACAAACCCGAGGTGCCCGGGGCTGATTTCCCTGGAACCCAGCCCCGCTGCTTCGAGAAGCGCTCGAACACCCGGCTTTTTCGAATTTTTCAAGACCTCGAGGCCGTGCCGCGCCAAAATGTGATTGTCGCCGACGAGCGGGACCATATCAGCGGCGGTCGCCATCACCACAAGATCCAGATGCTGACGCAAATTCGGCTCGGGGGTTCCCGGAGAAAACCAACCCTCTTCTCGGCCCCGAACACGAAGGGCGATCACCAGATAATAGGCGACCCCGCAGCCGCAAAGCTGCCTGAGACCGCTTGGGCAATCGTCTCGTTGCGGATTCACCACGGCCACCGCGGACGGCAGGCCCCGTTCAGGATCAAGCTGATGATGATCCACCACAATCAGGTCAATGCCGAGCTCCCGGGCACGTTCCGCGGCGTCAAAGCTCGAGATGCCGCAGTCAACAGTGAGAAGAACCCGGACACCCTCACCGGCCGCTTCTTCGACAGCCCGGACATTCAAACCGTAACCGTCTTTGAACCGATCCGGCTGACGCACGTCAAAAGTCATCCCGAAGTCCCTGAAAACCCAGGTCAGGAGCGCGGCTCCGGTTGTTCCGTCAACATCGTAGTCGGCAAATACGCGAACCTTTTCGCCCCTTGCCCTTGCTTCGGCAAGCCGCGAAACGGCACGATCCATATCCCGAATCGTCGAAGGAGAAGAAAGGGACTCGAACTTGGGGTTCAGAAATTTCTGAATCGCCTCAGAAGTTGAAAGCCCGCGCATCAAGCAGACCTGAACAGCCAGGCTCGACAGACCCGTTTCTTTCTGAAGCAACGGTATCCGCTCGCTAAACCCGGTATTCTCCAACCTCAGCTTCCAGGGTCGAACGGGCGAAGCTTTCATTTAAGACTGAAGCTTCGGCTGAGCGCGCATCGCACCCGGGCTGTTCTTTCGGTTTTTCGCTTGGGGCGAAGCCGCCATTTTGGCCGCGCGTTTGGCCTGGTATTCGGTAATCCAAACGACCAGCGCGCTTGCCACGAAAATTGAAGAATAAGAACCCACGATGAGACCTACCATCAGAGTGAAAGCAAAGTCCTGGATGACCTTTCCGCCCAATGCCCAAAGGGCGAAGACCGTCAAAAAAGTGGTCATCGATGTCAGGATCGTGCGTGCGAGCGTTTCATTGATCGCGCGATTGACAGCATCTCGGATTTTCATCTCAGGATGGTTCTGAACGGTTTCCCTCACCCGGTCGTACACAATGATCGTGTCATTGTTGGAATAGCCGATCAAAGCGAGGAGCGCCGCCAGGATCTGAAGATCGAATTGTTTCTGGGTCAGGATAAATACGCCCAACGTAATCACGGTATCGTGGAACAGCGCGATCACCGCACCCGGCGAGTATCGGTAATCAAACCGGATCGTCACGTAAACAAGAATGCAAAGAAGCGCATAAAACATGGAGAGAAAGCCGCTGATCCGAAGTGAACTCCCGGCCGCCGGCCCGACCACATCCACCCGCTGAATTTCGTACTCCTTGGGTTGAAGTAACTTGGCGAGAGCGCCGTCAATCTGGGAAGAAACGCGATTGAGGGAGCTTTCGTCTCCTTGCGCCTTGACGAGGAATTCGTGCGCGCTCGGCTCGCCGATTTGTTGGACGCGAAGCCCTTTTAGCCCCGCATTATCCAGCTCTGAGCGGACCTTCCCGATATCCCATGCAGCTGGGACCTTGAGCTGGACTTCCGCTCCTCCGGTGAAATCAATGCCGTAGTTCAAGCCTTTCGTGAAGAAAAGGACCACGGTGGCCAGAATCGCCAGTCCCGAAATACTGACCCAAATGTGCCGTTTGCCTACAAAGTCGAATTGTGTGTCCGGGCGAATCAGTTGAAACATGAGGTTTTCCTTCGGTTAGATGCTTATGCTTTCCTGGCCTTTGAGTTCCATGCGCCTGAGATACGCATCGAAGATCAGCCGGCAGACAAAAACGGCCGTGAACAAGGTCGTCACGATTCCGATCAACATGGTAACGGCGAACCCTTTGATCGGGCCCGTTCCGTACATCAGGAGAACGATCGCTGCCGCGGCATTCGTAACGTTCGCGTCCAGGATCGTTCTGAACGCTTTCTGAAATCCGGCCTCGATCGCGCCGTGCGCTTTCTTGCCCAGCCTCAGTTCCTCCCGTATTCGTTCATAAATAACGACATTCGAGTCAACCGCGATACCGACCGTCAACGCGATACCCGCGATGCCCGGTAAAGTCAGCGTGGCTTCCAGACCGACCAAAATCGCAAGCACGAACAAAACGTTCAGCAAAAGTGAAAATGCCGCGATCAGCCCGCTGCCGCGGTAATAGAACGCGATAAAGATGAAGACCGCGATCGCTCCGATGAACGCGGCAAAAGCGCCTTTATTGATCGAGTCCTGCCCAAGCGAGGGTCCAACGACCCGCTGCTCGAGGAATTCAAGCTGCGCAGGCAGAGCACCGGCCCGGAGCACGATCGCGAGGTCCTTCGCTTCTTTCATGACCTCGTCGCCATCGCCACGACCGAGCGTGATCTGACCGTGACCGCCGCCGATCCGGGTCTGAATAACGGGAGCGGAATGAACGATGTTGTCGAGAACGATCGCAAGCCGTTCCTGAATGTGATCGCCCGTCAGCTTTTCGAACTGGGTGGCTCCGCGCGGTTTAAGAGAAAACGCGACGTAAGGCCGCCGGTTCTCCTGGTCGAACTGGACACTCGCGTCCGAGAGTTCGTCGCCCGTTACTTCGGTTTTCGAAAAGAGCAGATACGGTATCCGGGACGTTTCCTGGCCCGCCGCATTCTTCGTCCGTTCGAAAGAAATCTCGTTGCCTTCTGGAATTTTCCCCTTCGCAAAGTCATTTACCTTTTTGACGTATTCGGAGAATTTCTGGCCTTCCTTGTACGAAAGATTATTCGTCTTTTCGATCTCGGCCACGAGTTCGGCAACTTGAGCAGGAGCCATGGCCTTATCATTGACGATCTTAAACTCGAGCTTGGCGGTTCGTCCGATCAGATCCTTCGCGCGATCGATTTCGCGTACTCCCGGCAATTCGACGACCAGCCGGTCAGTCCCCTGGCTCGCGATGCTCGGTTCGGCCACGCCGAATTCGTCAATTCGATTCCGGATAACTTCGATGCTCTGATTGATCGTCCGTTCACGGACCTCGACACGATAGTCGCGTGCGATACCGACTTCGAAGCGGCCCGGCTTCTCATCGGCCAGGCGAAATCTCCAGAATTCATTTTTGATCAGATTATAGAGTTCATCGCGTTTCGCAGGGTTAAACTCCACGGCAATATGCGGATCATCGGCAGGCAAGCCTTCGGTAATCGTCTTGACGCTCGTCAGTTCGATTCCCTTCTCCTTTGCCCGGTCCTGAAGACTTGCGGAGTCTCGAGTGACGACCTCTTTGAAGACTTTGTTGAAGTCCGCCCCCAGAACCATATAGAGGCCGCCCTGCAAGTCCAACCCGAGGTTGATCTTCTGTTTAAAAGGGAACTTCGTCGTCGCGAGGTCCAGGTTCGCGATCGTGGGATACACGTACACGCACGAGAGCCCCGTAAAAAACACCAATAACAACAGTTTGCTCCACCAGCTTCGCGTCATTTTGTCGACTCCTACATGAGATCTTTGATTTGGCCTTTGACGACCTGAGCGACTTGGCTTTTCAAGATTTTGATACGAACGTTGTCGGCGATTTCCAAAGTCACGACTTTTTCGGTAATGCCGGTGATTTTGCCAAGAATTCCCGAAGTGGTGATGACCTCATCACCATGCTGCAGGGAAGAAATCATCTTTTGCTGCTCTTTCATTTTTTTCTGCTGCGGCCGGATCATGAGAAAATAGACGACCGCGAACATCGCGAGAAAGGGAACGAGCATACCGCCGATTCCAGGCTGTTGAGGAGCTCCGCCGGGTACGGTGCCAGGACCAGGGGTCCCGGCGGGAACCGCAGGACCTTCGGCGAAAGCCGAAGCCGCCCAGAACACAAGCAGGAAGAAAACATTCAGAAGATGAGATACCGTCGAATGATAAAGTTTACGCATAGTCCCTTTCAAATGAACGTCAAACCGAACGAAACAGTACAAACGGCCCACAAAACTTCTAGTGCCTTGATTTGGTATAGAAAGATTTAATCCAATCGTCAAACCGATTCTCCAAAATTGCCGTTCGCATCTCTGTCATGAGCCGAACATAGTAGGTCAGATTATGGATCGTATTGAGCCGGGCCGACAAAACCTCACGGCAAATGAAGAGGTGTCGGAGATACGCCCTGGAATACTGCGTACACGTTTCACAAGGGCACTCTGGATCAAGCGGCCCCGGATCATCCGCATATTTCGAGTTCTTGATGTTGATCTTGCCCTGGGAAGTAAAGAGCTGACCATTTCGCGCATTGCGGGTCGGCATCACGCAATCGAACATGTCAATCCCGGCGCGAACGCCTTCTACGAGATCCTCAGGGCGCCCAACGCCCATCAGATAACGCGGTTTGTCGACCGGGAGAAACGGAGCCGTGAAATAGGCCATCTTCTGCATCAGCTCCGGCGACTCACCGATGGAGAGCCCGCCGATGGCGAACGCATCAAAAGGAAGGGACGTAATCTCCCGTGCCGATTGGACCCGGAGTTCTTCGTAAAGACCGCCTTGGACAATTCCGAACCGCGCCTGATGGGATTTCAGAGGCACCTCGAGGCCGCGTTCCGCCCATTTCAGGGTTCGTCGCATCGCTAATTGAACTTCCTCGGGTTTGGCGGGATAAGGTGGACATTGATCGAAGGCCATCACCATGTCGCTTCCGAGGGCCTTTTGGATCGCCATCGAAAGTTCAGGCGTGAACCGATGCGAGCTGCCATCGATGTGGGACTGAAAGGTCACGCCGTCGTCGTCAATCTTGTTCAAAGCGGAAAGCGAGAATACCTGAAACCCTCCGCTATCGGTCAGAATCGGCCCGTCCCAATTCATGAAACGGTGAAGCTCGCCGAGCCGTTCCACGCGATCGTGCCCGGGCCTGAGATAAAGATGATAGGTATTGCCGAGGATGATCTGAGCTGACATCCGCCGCAGTTCTGCCGTGGTGACTGCCTTGACCGAACCGACCGTTCCGACCGGCATGAATACCGGCGTCAGGATTTCCTGGAGCTGTCCCGTCGCTCCCGCGAGCGAAAGCCGGCCCGCGCGTGCGCGAGCCACGCCATTTTCATCCGACAGGGACTTCTCCACTATGAATTGCAGGGGACGGGTCATACGATGAAAGGGTTCTCTCTTTTTTCGATGCCGATTTTCGTTTCAGGGCCATGGCCGGGACAAACGCGGGTCGCATCGTCCAAAACGAAAAGCCGTTCACGAATACTTGAAAGTAGAACGTCCATGTCGCCCCCCCAGAGGTCCGTCCGCCCGATGCTTCCCTGAAAAAGAGTGTCACCTGAAAAGACCGTTTCAGAAATACCTGCCGCGGGATCGGCGTGTAGACGAAGCGACAGTCCCCCGGGGCTGTGTCCCGGGGTGTGGATCACGGTGAAGCAAAGATCCCCGACCTTGAACGATTCTCCATCCAAAACAAATTGATCGACCGGCAGCGGCGGATCATAGGTAAGCCCGAACATGGCACCTTGAGATTGGAGTTCGTTCCAGAGGGATGAATCCGCGCGATGCAGGAGAATTTTCGGACGGGATACCGGGGCGAACTCCCCTTCGAGTGCTTCGCAAAGAGTTCGCGTCGCGCCAAAATGGTCAAGATGAGCATGAGTATGGAACAGATACTTTACCGTGAGCTTGGCCTCGGAGCGCCCGCCGCTTTCGGTACCGAGAGCGCGAAGAGCTTTCAGGATTCGTTCGCAGTCGCCGCCCGGATCGATCACCATCGCCTCTCTGGTCCGCGAACAGACGACAATCCAGCAATTCACCTGAAAAGGTCCTACGACAACCGGCCGGTCCAAAATCATAAATCCATCCAACTTTCACCTTTTGCGACGTTCACTTTAAGCGGGACATCGAGTGTGAGCGCCCCTTCCATCGCATCCGTCACGAGCTTCAGGACGATGTCGGCCTCGTCCTTCGGGCAATCCAGGACGACTTCGTCGTGAACCTGAATGATCAACCGCGATCGACAGCCTCGTTTCGCGAGCGCATGATCGATTTCTATCATCGCAAGCTTCATGAGATCAGCCGCCGTGCCCTGAATCGGCGTATTCATGGCCATTCGCTCGGCATTGGCGCGAACGGCGGGATTCGCTGACCGGATATCCGGCAGGTACCGCTTCCGCCCGAGAAGGGTGCTGACGGAACCCTGTTCACGGGCTTCCATGATCAGACGGTCAAGAAAGGTTTTTACGCCGCTATAACGGGCGAAGTAACGGTCGATAACCGCTTTTGCCTCGCCACGCGGGATCTTGAGTTCCTGAGCCAGACCAAAAGCGGTTTTGCCGTACATAAGGCCAAAGTTGATTGCCTTGGCAATTCCCCGTTGACGATCATCCACCTGTTCGGGGGTAATTCCGAAGATCTCCCCGGCAGTCCTTCGATGGACATCTTCGTCTTTCTGAAAAGAACGAATCAATTCAGCGTCGCCGCTCATGTGAGCGAGAATTCGAAGTTCAATCTGACTGTAATCGGCCGCGACGAGGACATTCCCGGCCGAGGGTCCCGGCGAGAGCCCATCTGAAGGCCCCTGAGAAGGAACGAAAGCACGCCTGATCTTCCGGCCACGATCACTGCGAATCGGAATATTCTGAAGATTCGGCTCGGAACTCGAGAGCCGTCCCGTGGCGGTAACCGTCTGGTGGAACCCTGCATGAATTTTGCCCGTTTTGGGATCCCGAAGAAGCGGAAGCGGGTCAACATAAGTCCCCTTCAGCTTCGAAATTTCGCGATATTCCAGCAGGAGCCGCGGCACTTCGTGCAAAGGCGCCAGGGCTTCCAGGACCTGCGCGTCGGTCGAATAACCTGTTTTCGTTTTTCCCTGAACCGGGAGCTTAAGTTCTTCGAAAAGGAGGGTTGCGAGCTGTTTGGGGGAATTCAGGTTCACCGGGCCTTGAGTGTAGGCCTGGACGCGAAGCTCGATATTTTCAAGGTCCCGCTCGAATTCCTTCGAAAGCGAATGAAGCCATTCCACGTCGATCGAGACGCCTTCGCGTTCCATTCTGGCCAGCACGTCGACGAGCGGAAGATCGATCGTCGCGAACACCTCCATCAGATGTTCTTCCTGCAGCCGCTTTTTTAGCACTTCCCAAAGGCGAACCGCGACCCAAGCGTCCTCCGCGGCATAGCGCGTGGCCAAGTCGAGAGGAACCAGATCAAACCCGATCTGATCTTTTCCCTTTCCACAGACCTGCTCAAACGTCAGGACTGAGTAATCCAGGTATTTTTCGGCAAGCGCCTGCAGGTTAAAGCGCCCCTCCGAATTGAGAACATAGGCGGCTACCATCGTATCAGCGCCGATTCCGTCGGGTTTGAGACCGAGCTGGGTCAGGACACTCCAATCGTACTTTAAATTCTGGCCGATCTTTTTGAAACGCGGATCTTCGAGATAGGGCCTGAGTGCCTCGAGAACGCGCTCAGCCGGGAGTTGCTCGACTGAGGAACCGCGATGCCCCACGGGGATATAATAGCTCGCCGATGGTTCCGCACAGACCGCCACACCCACGAGTTCAGCCTGCCGGGGGTTCAAGGAGGTTGTTTCGAGATCAAACCCGAACTCCTTGGTTCTTTCGATTTCCCCGATCAAGGCGCGTAACTGCTCTTCCGTCCGGATCGTTTTGAATTCAACAGGAGGCGGGGCGAAGGTGCCGGGTCTCTCCGTCCGGCCGGGCGTCCCGGTCTGGCTGGTGACGTAGGGACCTCCCGCAAGCTGACCGGAGCCGGGCGCCGTCGAAATGCCGGCAGCCATATCCAGAAACGAGAGTTGCTCGCCCGTTGGCCCGGAATGCTCGTCTTCGACATGAGGAACTGCAGCACTTGCAGGAGCTGGAGCAACCGGAGCAGTCGGCGTCATTCGGGATTCCCAGCGTTGCAGCAGGGAGTAAAACCCAAGTTCACGAAGCAATCCGGCACACGGCTCCGGGACACGAAACTGATAACGGACAAACTCCTGCTCGAGTTCGACCGGAAGCGCCTCATCAACGGTCGCGAGGCGGGCGGAGAGGCGGGCATCGGCGACATGATTACGGATGGTTTCTCCCTTTTTTCCGGGAAGCTTTCCTTCATCCGCAGCTTTAAGGACGTTGTCCAAGGTCTGGTACTGTCTTAGCAAATCGGTCGCGGTCTTCGGCCCGACGCCGGGCAAACCCGGAATGTTATCTGAAGAATCGCCGACCATCGCCAGGTAATCGCGAATCTGATCGGGCCGGACTCCGAACTTCGCCTCGACGGCAGCCGAATCATAAAATTTGTCGTTCATCGTGTCCCAGATCTGGACACGCTCGTTCACGAGCTGCATGAGATCCTTGTCACCGGTGACAACGACGACTTTGTGCTCCGGGGAGACGGAACACCATTTTCGGGTAAGAGTCGCGATCAGGTCGTCCGCCTCAACCCCGCTCTGCCGGTACGAATGAATCTGCATGCATTGGATCAGTTCCTCGACCCGGGCGAATTGCGGGATCAGATCTTCGGGAGGAGCGCTGCGATTGGCCTTGTACTCGGGATAAATCTCCTTGCGACCCGACGGCTCCTTTGAATCGTAGCAAACCGCCAGATACTCGGGATTCGCGTCATCGACCAGACGGGCAAGCATCTGGGCGACACCATAAACGGCATTGGTGGGCTCTCCCGTTCTCGGGGAATGGAGAACCCGAATGGCGAAAAAAGCTCGGAAAATGAAAGAACTTACATCAATGAGGTAAAGCGTTTTCGAGGGGGGCGGAAGCGTCCTGGGCATATGAGAGGGTCTTATACCCCAGTCAGGATTTTTCGGGCGTTTTTTCGATGACCTCGGTGTCGCCCATGACATCACCTAAACGGTGACCGGTCTCTACGCTCACCATGAGATAAACTTCCATCAACATCAGCGGCACGCCGATCAGGCAAAGAATCAGCCAGCCCCAAACGGGAATGAGCGCGAAAAAAGTGGCAACTCCGACGGGAGCATTCCTGTACACCGAATCGCGCGCATTGGCCGGCTGGCGCCGTAACGTATGAACCACCTGCAGCCGCATGACTTTCTTACCCACGCTTTGCCCTTCAAAGGGCCCGAAATTAAGTCCATCGGCGACGAGGCTGTAGACAAAACCGAGCAACGGGCCAAGCGGGTACGGAAGAATGACGGCGAACGCCACGACCAGAACAAGGTCGATCAACTTCGCGATCACCCGGTTCAGAATACTCGTCTTGCTGGGCGCGCCGGTCGAGGGAAATACTGCAAGCATCATGGGCCGACCGGGCCTCCGAAAACTCCAGCCAAATAATACCGATCGACGAGATCGACGAGGCTGTGGATTGCGAAAATATGCGTCTCCTGAATCCTGCTTGAATTTTTGCCGAGGGAGACGTTCAGACAGATTTCGGAGAGGCCCTTGAGCTTTCCCCCCGAACCTCCTGTCAAACTGATGATCCTGCATCCCAAGCCCCGCGCGGCCTCGATCGCATGAAGAACGCTCGGGCTATTACCCGAAGTGGAAATTGCAAGAACCACATCACCTTTTCTCGCTAAGGCTTCAACTTGTCTCGCGAATACTCTGTCATACCCGTAGTCATTCGCGATCGCGGTCAAATTCGAACTGTCCGTGGTGAGAGCAATGGCAGGAAGCGCTGGGCGGTCGATCATCAACTTACCGACCATTTCAGCCGCCATGTGCTGTGCATCGGCCGCGGATCCCCCGTTGCCCAAAATCAGAAGTTTGCCTCCCGCCCGAATACTGGCTCCAATGATCTCGGCAGCATGAACCAGTCGAGCCCCCTCCTCGAGAAGAAACGCTTGCTGAATGGCCACAGTCTCGCGTGCCGTATCAGAGAGATATTCGTGAGCTGATTTCTTTTGCGGGTTGGACAAGTCGGCCAACGGGCCCCCTTTTTGGGTTTAGGGTCTTTACAATAAGGACGCTTTCAGCTTATTAATTAATACTCATTTGCCTTGAAAATAAAGGCAATAATTGATTTTAAAAAGGATTCCACCGGAATCCGCGCGATTCAAAAGGGACCCCCTATGGCGAATTCAGAATATGTTTCGGCTGCGACTGATACCAACTTCGAATCTGAGGTGATCAAATCGCCACACTTAGTCTTGATCGATTTCTGGGCGGAATGGTGCGGCCCCTGCCGACTGCTCGCTCCGACGGTCGAGGAGATTGCCCGCGAGTACCAGGGAAAATTGAAAGTTTATAAAATGAATGTAGACGAGAACCCGAATACGCCCGCCCGGTTTCACATCCGTGGCATCCCGACTATCCTCTTCTTCAAAGACGGAAACGCGATCGACCAGCTCGTCGGCAATCATCCGAAAGCAACGATCGCTCAGGTCATCGAAAAGCATCTTTGACCGGTTGGCGAGACTTTTTGCAATAATTTCGAGTAACTAGATTCTCGCCCAAGCCCAAGGAGCCAGAGCCCCAACAGAGTGAATTTTAAAACGGCCATGCTAAAATGGACGTGTGTACGCAACTTTCCTTCTCACCGTCGTTATCGGGCTCACCGCGAGCAGCACTGCTTTTGCCGAACGAGAATGCCGGCCTGTACCTGAATCTGTCGTGCGTTTAGATGCCCCGGGGAAGCCCTTTTCCCATATTCCCGTCCGCAATCAATCCAATCTCGGCACATGTTATTCGCAGGCTGCTGCGCAGCTCGTTGATGCCTGGCGCTTCAGACATGCCGGGTTAGAAACGCCTTTTGGAGCCGACCAAACTTCGGATTTTTATGCAGCACTTCTGGTGGCGAAAGATAATCGGGAGGTTTGCCCTGACAAAATCAGCAAAATCCTGGAAATGACGACTTCGGAACGTCTGATCGATGGCGGGCCGCTATGTCCCACTGTCAATAAAATCAAACAAAACGGGTCATGCTCACAGCAGAAAGTCGAACAATGGCTCTACTCGGCACACGCGGGACCAAGCGTCAGTTATCAGTATGGTATTCGCAGTACTCCCGATCCGAAGGCAAAGAGTCAAATCACAGCGCGAGACCTGTTAACGCAGTTTTACGATCTGGACTACCGCAAGTCCTACTGTATTCATCAGTACACACAAAAACAGAACGAGTGCCGGGAATGCCAGGAAAGGCAGCTGACAAAAATCGGAACTGATTTTTATCTGATGACAAAAGATCTCAAGAACATCCCGGAATTTCTGTTGAACGATCACTATTTGGGCAGCCGGGTTAGGGCAAAATCATTCGAAATGATGCCAATCATCCGCGATAGCAGCTTCCTTCACGAGAAGCTTCAGAAAGCGACCCGAGCGATCGAGAATGCCGCCTGCAAAAAGGAGGATCGGCTTAGCTTTCAGAATTCGACGAAGATCCCCCCGTTTGATTGCAACGAATCCCCACGAAGTAACAAATCCGACGCAGAGATCGCGGATTCAATCACTCAGCACATCCAAACTGAAGAGCCCGTCGGAATCATTTACTGCTCCAAAGTTCTCTTTCGAAAAACCTATCTGAAACACCAAATGGAAAAGAAGGCCTATCCCCCTCCTCCTGAAGACGATCGTTGGATTGGCCCCCCTCCCATATTAGTGTACAAAAAAGCCCATCCCGGATGCGACTGGCACGTTTCAGTCGTGATCGGAACTCGCACCTGTGAAGACGGAAGAAAAGAGTTTCTCGTTCGCAACTCCTGGGGAACGGGCGAAGGCATAAGACCGAACATGAGAAGCGATATCGAGTGGGATAACGGGAATCACTGGGTCGATGCCAACCTGCTGAGCAAAAACATCGGCCATCTATCTGTCATCCAAGGGAGCCCGCAAAACAGCCGGCAAGAGAGCAAGCAGAAGTACTAAACCGCAACGATCGGAAAAATGAGTTCCGGCGGCGAACCCTTTTTATTGACCGCCCGCCCAAATCCGGTATCCTAATTAACTAAGGAATTCAATTTGCTTTTTTTGCAACATTCGCGACTTCTCGCGACTTGGCGACTTCTTCGGAAGCTTTCTTAATAAGGAGAGAAGCTCATGGGATATTCGAGCCTAATTCAAAACGTCACGACATCATTTCAGGCGGGAGGCGTATGGATGATCGCGATAGCGATCGCGTTGGCCCTTTCACTCGCGTTTTCGCTCGAACGATTTCTAAGACTCTTTTTCCAATATAACCTCGACGGCGCCTCTTTCATGTTCGAGGTGCAAAAATACATTCTCGCCAATGACCTCGACGGCGCGATCCGGCTCTGCAACGGCGCCGGCAAAGCAGCGCTTCCGAAAGTCATCAAATCCGGCCTGCAGCGCGCCTCTCGCGACGAGACACAGATCCAGAACGCGATCGACGCCGCCAGCCTGGAAATGATTCCGAAACTCGAACGCAGGCTGTCTTATCTCGGGCTGATCGCGAATATCGCCGTTCTCCTCGGCTTGCTTGGAACCGTGACCGGCCTCATTAAATCGTTCGCCGCAATCGCCCTCGCCGATCCCGCTCAGCGCCAGGCGATTCTGGCCGCCGGCATCAGCGAAGCGATGAACGCGACCGCATTCGGATTGATCACGGCGATTTTCACGATGATCGTTCACAGCATTCTGACGAACAAAGCCAATAAGATCCTCGAAGAGATCGACGAATTCGGCGTCAAATTGCTTGATCTGCTGTCGGCCCGCAAGTACCGCCAATCCGGCTCCAAAGCGGAATAACGGAATCGACCGAAGTCGACCGAAGTCGAAAGGAGAGAACAAGGTGCTCAAAAGGCCCAGTTCACGACGAAAAACGAGCAAGGAGCCGATTGCGCTCAACCTCGTCCCGTTCATCGACGCGATGGTGACTCTCATCGGGTTCATGCTTTTCACCACGTCCTTTCTGGCGATCGTAAGCATCGAATCCCCCTTCCCTCACGCGAGCACCGCTCTGACCGAGGAGAAAATCAAGCAGAAGCCCCTTCAACTCACGGTGAGTCTGCACGAAAACGACTCGGAGATCTGGAGCCCCTTCGAACGAATCGCCTCGAAAAAGATCCCCCACACCCCGGAAGGCCAGCCGGATACCAAAGCGATTCATGACGCCCTCCTCTCGGTAAAACAACAGTTCCCGGATGAAACCAAGATCGTGATCGTTCCCACCGCGAACACAACCTACGATGTCATGATTTCGCTGATGGATAACATGCGAATGGTAACTCCGACGGATCCGCCGATTTTCAAAAGAAATGCGGCAACCGGCAACGATGAGCTCGTCAAAGCGCTCTTTCCCGAAGTGATTTTCGGGAATCTCTTGGGAGACAGCTGATATGTCCCTTCACCGTTCCATCCGTTCGCGTCGTAACCGCCGCAAACTCCCCGGAAGCTTCGAACTGCAGCTCACGAGCATGATGGATGTGCTCGTCATCATCGTGGTATTCCTGCTGAAGAGCTATTCGACAAGCACGAGCAGCTTCGCGGCTGCCCCCGGCCTCCAACTCCCGATCTCCGGTTCGCTGGACAGTCCGACGGAAAGCCTTCAAGTCATCGTGACCCCTGAATCGATGACTTTCGAGAACGAGCGAATTCTTGATTTCGTGATGACCTCCGGAAGCATCGGCGGCCCCGAAACCGCGGTTTATAAGTTCAAGGCGACGGACCTCGACGAGGGCGGCAGACGGATTGTTCCACTTTACGACGCCTTGATGAAGGCGCGGGACAAAGCTGAACTCCTCCGTGCGAAGTCAAAAACCCGCGATCCCGAAGGCAAGCCCCTTCCCTTCGAGGGCATTCTGGCAATCCAGGCGGATAAACAGATCCAGTACGAAACTATTCGCAAGATCATGTACACGGCAGCCACAGCCGGGTATAAAGTCTTTCGATTTCTGGCCATGAAACGCGACGGGTGACTGACCGCGTTTTTCAGAACCCAATCTACTTAAATTAATTGAAAGATTCGGATTCGCCTATTCCGTATTTACTTGATCAATCGAGTTGCTAATTTGTCTGCAATATTTTAATATTAATTAAGAGAAGGACGTATGTGGAATCAGACAATTGTCCTCATCATTGCTGCACTCGGATTCGCGGGCTGTGGACCTGTCATTCGGTCCGAGTATGTCGTAGAAAAAGTCGCGCCCACGGCGAGTCCAGCCCCCGTCGAGACTCTGACGAATCCCGCTGCTGCGACGGATGTCCTGACCTCGAAAGAAATCCTCGACCAATCGGGCAAAAAAGTGACGGGCACGATGCCGCTCGGCGGGAGTGTCACGGGCGCGGAAGGTCTGGAGAGTTTCCTTCTGCCGCTCGGATACTACGACGGAGCACGAACCGCGAATGCGACGGATGCCGATCTCGTGGCGGGGAATATCACGAGCGGTGTGACGATTTTCGGAGTGACCGGCACTGCCCTCCTCGAAACACATAGCGCCTGCACGAACAGTGGGCAGACGGGTTGCGTGACGAACGCTTCATTCCTGGCCGGGGCGCCGAAAGTCAGCATCAGCGGCGGGAACGGAAGCAAAGATATTTCAATCCCCCAGGGATACTATGATGGCACGAAAACCGCGACGGCTTCCGACACGAACTTGCTCGCCGCGAACGTAAGAAACGGCATCAATCTTTTCGGTACCACCGGGTCCCTCACCCCTGCCTATACGGCATGCACGGATAATGCGCTGAACGCCGGACAGTGTTCCACCGCGGCAAACAGATATGTCACGGCAACTGCCGGAGCAGCGGTCAATGCCTCAAATGGAGCCCTGAGCGCGACGATTCCGCAGGGATTCTATAGCGGAGCCCAGAGTTGCTCGATGAGCGACACCGACCTCCTCGCGGCCAACATTAAAAATGCCGTCACGATCTTCGGTGTCACGGGCTCAGCCCCCAGTCCTTATTCCGCATGCACCGATAACGCCCTCAACGCCGGACAATGTTCAACAGCCGCTGGCCGGTATGTCACTTCTTCTGCTGGAGGAGCCGTGACCGGGGCGGATGGCTCACTCTCGGCCACGATTCCGAAAGGTTTCTACGACGGCACGACTTCAGCGACGATGAGCGATAGCGACCTCGTCGCGGGAAATATCGCCTCATCCATAACGATTTTTGGGGTCACGGGAAATCTCGCGGCATGCACCGGCGCGAATCAGTCCGGCTGCCTCACGAATCCGACTTATCCCTCGCAGTCCACGCCGGCTTCGCCGGCGGGAGTCGCCGATGTCCTTTCTG
This sequence comes from Bdellovibrionota bacterium, assembly GCA_035291325.1. Classification (GTDB taxonomy): domain Bacteria; phylum Bdellovibrionota; class UBA1018; order UBA1018; family UBA1018; genus XYD1-FULL-55-31. Next base: position 31,673 of record DATDSK010000085.1, read on the forward strand.
GAAAAGAATTTTACGCGGGTGGTGCGCTTCAGACCGGGACGATGTCGAATCGCGGGAACTGGAACATGGAAACAACGGCCTTTCCGGGCGCCGGTTATTATAGCGGCCTCACCTCCACGCTCGCGCCCGCAACCGTGTGCAGCACGAAGTCGATCTTTGGCTCAGCTGGAACCGCCGTATGCCAGACCGGAAGCACGGCGAATCCCGCGGGCGCCGCGAACATTCTTTCAGGCCTGGAAGCCTGGAACTCGACGGGTACGAAAATCACAGGCACGATGGCCAATCGCGGGGCGCTCGATGCGTCCGTGGCACTCCCCGGAGCCGGATATTACAACGGGACCGTCAACAATGCGCCAGGAGCAAGTCAGATCTGTTCTGGCGCGACTGTTCTCGGGGCCTCGGGTTCGGCCAGTTGTGGTGCCAGCGCCGCGTCGGATGCCTATCGTGACACGGCTACCGCCCAGATCACGCAGACTCAGGAAACGACGACTTACGCCGGAGCAGACTTGCCCGCGCAGTACCGGGATATCCCGAAGATCTCAAAAGATGACGACGGCTACACCGGCGCGAGCGTGACGCGGGCAACTCGTCCCGCGGTTGATTGCGGAACCACGCAGGCAACCATCGCCTTGAGAATCGCGGACTGCCTCGCCCAGAACCCGACAGCAGCAACCTGGGACGGCACGGTCAATGGCAACGCGGGACAAAGCGTTTGGAAGCTCGTCGCGCGAAATGGCGCCGATACCGAGGTTTGGCGAGACGAGGCAACTGGCTTGCTCTGGACGACACCGATTTCAACGACGGTGAACTGGTGCCACGCAACAGGAAGCTCGAACGCGAGCGGCGTCGCTGCCGCCTATCGGGAAGCCGATGCCGCCGGGACCTGCAACAATGCAGCCAACCAAAACCAGACAAACCCCATCAGCGTCTGTTTCGAAGAAACGGGATTCGCGACTACTTATGTGGACGCACCCGCAAAAGGAGGACTTAAAGCAGCATCCACTCCCCCTGTCCGATGGCGGCTACCGACGATGGCGGACTACAAGGTTGCCGAGGCTCATGGGATTCGGTTGGTCTTTCCAGCCTCGGCCGCGAGCCATTGGTCGGCGACGGTATATTCGGGAGTTCTCAGTCAGGCGTGGAGCTTAACCTGGAATACCGCATCGGTCGCGGCGACCGCGAGAACCGCACTGAATGCCGCCCGTTGCATCGGACGAGGTCAGTAACGAGGACGTATGAAAACGAATTACCTGATCATCACTCAGCTCAGCTTACTCGCCTTGACTGCAAGCAGTGCCGCGTTTGATTTCGATCAACTCAGCTCCCCAGCTTCGCAAAACGAAGTACTTTCGGGCAAAGAATACCTCAATCAGAGCGGACAAAAAGTGACAGGATCGATGACGTTCGGAGCTGACATCGCGGGACCCGCTGGGCAAGCGAGTTTTCTGATCCCGCAAGGCTATTATGATGGAACGAAGAATGCCACCGTGAGCGACCCGAATCTGAGCGGCGGGAATATCGCAAACGGAGTCACGATCTTCGGCATCACGGGGACGGCGGCAATCGAAGCTCATTTAGCCTGCACGAGCAACGGTCAAACAGGCTGCGTCGGGAATGCCTCATTCGTCGCCGGAGCCCCCATGGGCAATGTTACCGGAGCAAATGGTGCGTTGGCGGTTACTCTCCCCCAAGGTTTCTACGACGGAGGAGAAACCGCAAGCATCGCGGACTCGAATCTGACCGCGGCGAATATCAAAAACGGAACCACGATCTTCGGTGTGACCGGTTCGATGGTTCAGGCTTATGCGGGGTGCTCTGACAACAGCCTCAACGCCGATCAATGTTCAACTGCGACTAGCCGCTACGTCACCGCAACGGCCGGAGCCGCCATCACGGGCGCGAACGGATCGCTGACCGCCACGATTCCGCAAGGCTTCTACAGCGGTGCCCAGAGTTGCGGCGTTAGCGACACCAACCTCCTGGCCGGCAACATCAAATCAGGCGTGAACCTCTTTGGAATCGATGGCTCTTTCGTGCCAGCCTACGCCTCCTGCACGGACGATGCGCTGAACGCGGGGCAATGCTCAACGGCCGCCGGCCGCTACGTCACCGCGACGGCCGGAGCCGCCATCACGGGCGCGAACGGATCACTCACGTCCGCGATCCCGCAAGGATTCTATGACGGGACGACCTCAGCTACGATGAGCGACTCGGATCTTCTCGCTAGTAACATTATTTCAGGAGTGACGATCTTCGGAGTGGAAGGAAGCATCCCGATCTGCTCCGCCGGCAACCAGACCGGTTGCGTTTCAAGCGCGACGTTCAAAACGCAAGCGACACCCGCTACGCCGGCAGGAGCCGCCGATGCGCTAAGCGGAAAGACTTATTACACCGGTGGAGGACTCCAGACCGGCACCATGAACAATCGCGGTACTTGGAACATCGAAACAACCACATTTCCCGGTGCTGGATACTACAACGGGATTACCTCGACCTTGGCCGCCTCGGATATCTGCAGCGCGAAGAGCCTTTTTGGATCAACAGGTACCGCCACGTGCCAGAGCGGCACGACCGCAACCCCTGCCTCTGGTTCGAGCATTCTGGCCAGCCTGGAAGCATGGGATGGAACAGGCGCCAAGATAACCGGAACCATTGCGGATCGTGGGACGCTCAACGCGGCACTCGCCTTTCCGGGCGCGGGGTATTACAGCGGCACGACCGAAAATCTCCCTACTGCAAATCAGCTTTGTTCGGGTACGAATGCTTTGGGTGTAACAGGATCGGCCAACTGCTCGGCGGGCGCACTTTCAAACACTTTTCACAACAAAGGCTCGTCCGTACTCACCGCGACCGCCGAAGCAACGACTTACGCGGGCCTTGCCCTCCCGGCTGACCATCGAGACATTCCCAAAGTCGGGAATGATACCGATGCATATTACGGTGCGTACGTCACGAAAGCAACTCGTCCGACCGTGGACTGCGGGACGACTCAAGCGACGATCGCCTTGAGAATCGCCGATTGCCTTGCCCAGAACCCCACCACGGCAACTTGGGACGGGACGGCAAACGGCATCGGCGGAGAAACAATCTGGAAACTCGTCGCAAGGAATGGCGCGAACAATGAAGTCTGGCAGGACCAAGGCACGGGGCTGCTCTGGAGTACGAGTCTTGGCACTATCGGCTGGTGTCATGCGACGGGTAGCTCCAACGCTACCGAAGTCGCGGCTGCTTATCGCGAAGTCGATCCCTCGGGATATTGTTCCGGAGTGACTTATCAGAATCAGACCAACCCGGAGAGCGTCTGTTTCGAAGCACCTGGCTTCGCGACGACCTACGTCGACGCACCCGCCAAAGGCGGGCTCAAGGCAGCTTCAACTCCTGCCGTCAGATGGCGTTTACCGACTCTGAATGACTATTTCGTCGCGGATACTCATGGAATACGTTTCGTGCTACCAGCCTCAACATGGGTCTGGACCTCCACGATTTATTCTGGCGCGCGCGGAAATGCATACGCGTTCAACTCGCAAACCGGCCAGGTGTCGTATTTCCTGCGATCGAACTCTCAAAAAATCCAATGCGTCGGGCGTGGCCTGTAAAACTATTTTGTTCGCGCAACCTGCTCAAGACTGGAACAAGATATCATCGACCCGTCTTTGAAAGCGCAAAAGGAATTCTCGTTGCCCTGCCCATCATGAAGAACGACGACTTTTCCCCGAGCGGACTCGACACAGAGGTGCGAAGCAACGCTCCCGGCATAAAAACCGTTCTTCGGTGCCTTCAAATCCGCCAAGGAAATCTTCTTCAGAACCCGCGCCGCCTGACACGAAGAGGAGCAATGCGCGCTGATCAAAATCCCCGTCGTTTTTTCATCCCTGAAAGAGAAAATCTTCGCCCCCGCGCGCCAGTAAGAAAGCGCATTCGAATTTTCGACATTCGTTGCATGGAGCTCAAAGCACGAACCCGCCGCGATCGCCATAAGGAGCAGCTTAAAGATCTTAATTCTTCTCGATGAAAGCAAATTCATAAACGCTTTTCAGAATCATGTGCTGATCCATCCACACCCTTCCGCCTTCTTCGGGGTAGAAACCGGAAGAAGACGGTTTCCAGCGTGGCCCCAGCGAGTTCTGGATCAAAAAATCCAGTTCACCCTTTCGACACCGGATGCCGATCACCGAGACGGTATGAAAATCGTGCTCTTTCTTCGCCTTACACTCTGACGTAAAGAGTTCCTGACTGAGAGCGCCGTTCAAATTGAAACTTGAATCATCAAAGACGCGCGTACAAAGATTCGCGCCGAAAGCCAATCCTTGCCGAAGCGAATCAAGCGATCGTTTCCCGAGCTTCTTCATGAACTCAGCGGAAGCGGGGGTAAAGCGCGGCATAAGACGCGAATCCTCAGGGGTGATCTCGTTGACGAACCGCTTACAACCGAGAGTCTCCGGAATCGCGATCTGGTCGCCCGGCTGGCACTCGCCCGCGAGGATCTGAAGAATCCCTTCGTCATAGCTCCGGCCCGCGCCGAGTGTCACAAACTGAATGTATCCTTCAAGACTCCCGAACGCTGACGGAGAAAGCGCCTTCGCGACGGATGAGGCTTTTTGAACGAGCGCCGGGTGCTCACAAAGTCCTGACTTATCCCCGATTCTGGCCATCAACTTTGGCGTGTCGGAAAGGATCTGCAGCGTGGCCCGGTACTCGCAGCGGCGCGCATCTCCTTTTGCGTAAAACTCGAAATCGTCCTGGAACCGGCTCCAGTCTTCAGGCGTAAGCTCATCGAAAGCGCGGCGTACCAGCTTCTCATCGTGACCGGACCGGAGAAGCCCGGAGCTGATCATGCGGCTCCAGTCCTGAACGTCGCGAAGCAAACCCTTATTCCGGGCGATCAGCTGATTCAACTCCCGCTTCGGAAAGGGAAGCAGAGTATCTTTGGGATTTCGCGCGGAAACGCGCATCGTGAGGTTGAGCAGCACTTCCTTCGAAAGCGTTTCGTCGAAATCCGGCTTCATGGCGGCCCGACCGCACTTTTCGCGGGCCTGAGGCGCGATTTCGCGCACCACGAATTCACGAAACCGGTTCTTGAATTCATCGGCGGACAACGCGCGCGATGACGATACCGGGGATTGCGTCCCAAAAATCTTTTGAAACCCATCCATGTACGAGGATAAAGCATCCAGCTCCTGAAGCCGGCCCCGATACCACTCGAGCGGAACCCGTGATCGCGGGCAGAGCCCCCGACCCTTTTTCGACCGCTCTTTTATTATTTCAATCGCCTTGCAGGTAGCCCCGCCTTCGACGATCCTGCTCGTCAACGCGCCATTGGGTCCCTGGACGACGAACTTTGTCGGCTTTCCCGCTGCCTTCTCGCTTTGAAGAATCGCGTCGACGTACATCAGGCCGATCTGCAAAAAAGACAATTTCGGATGATTGGGCAAAGCGGCTTCCAGAAGTACCGACGCGGTGTTTGCGAAGCAACTATTCACGCCGTCCTGATCCTGAACCGTGAAGTGCTCAAGTGATTGTCCCGGGCGATCAAGTCGAAGCACTTCGCCATCGCGAAGTTCGCCACAATCGACCGCCTGCGCGTCAACGGGGAGAGCCGCGAGGCAGAACAAGCCCAGGCAATTGATCAGCGCAGACCGAAAGACCGAAAGCTCCCTCATTCCGTCATTTTACCGAGCCGCTCTCGAAACAAAAAGCGACTTATTTAAGCGGAACAAATTTAAAGGGATAAGTGACCTGCACCAAGCCCGCGCCGCGAGGAATCGGAAACTGAATCCGCTTGATCACGGTGAGAATGCAGCGTTCGGCGTTCGCGTGCTTCAGCGTCGTCGACTCAATGCCGGCTTGCATGACTTTGCCGCTCGAGCCGATCACGAAAGTCGTCCCGACCCGGCCGGAAAGTTTCGGATTTTCGGCATTGAGCTCGCGTTCGTAACAAAGTCTGAACTCATCGCGATGCTCGCGAAGAGCCGCCTCGACGGCATCCGCATCAATGGACCCCATGACCACGGCCTCTTCAGGACCGCCGCTGCGGATCACCACGCGGGATTGTCCGCCGATGATTCCGGCGCCTGAGCCCGCGGCTCCGAGCCCCGTTCCGACCCGTCCGCCACCTTTCCCGCGATCACTCAGACCGCCGAGGGATTCAGCAGTTCCGCCGCCCCCCTTGCCCGTTCCCGAAAGCGCCAGCCCGCCGTTACCGAGGGTGTTGAAGCCGCCAAAGCCGCGAAGCTTTTCGCCGCCTTTTCCGAGTCTGGCCGCGCTATTGCCCAGAATATCCTCGATCTTCCCGGTCGCGGTCTTCAGAAAATCAACATTGCCGATATCGGGTACCTGGCTGTTTCCTCCGCCTCTTCCGGTACCGCCCTGAGGAGAGGGCCGAAAAGCGGCGGTCTGGGGTTGCTGGTTCGCAAGCGGCGCGGCGGTCGGGCTGCCACGTACCCCTTCCTTGCCTTTTGCCCTCGCACCCTGCCCTTCCTTGGCCTTGGCCTGGTTCTGCGCCAAACTCGGGGCTTTCGGCTTGTTCTGGGCGACATTCATGACCTTCGGAACCGGTTTATGAATTTTCGTCTGACTCGGTTTGATGTCGATTTTGGCGATCGGGACTGGCTTCGCCGTCTTCGACGGCGAGGGTGGAGTAACGGCCACATCCTTAGTCTCCGGAACCCGGGGTTTCTCGACCTTGGGTCGCGGGGCATACTTCTCGGGCTGATACAGAATCGTCGCGATCCGCTCCGGTATCTGCTCGGCCTCCAGAGTCTGCGGAACATTCGCGTTCAGAAGCAGCGCCACCGTAAAGGCCGTCAGCAGCATGGAAGAAGCGAAAATTTTCAGGAACAGCGGATCACGCTCAAAAAGGCGGCTCATCTTCAACCGGGGCGGCGCTGCCGTGAAGCTCAGATAAAAGCCGATATCTCCGATCGACAGTTTCGCGAAATCGTCCTTTTCAAGCGGAACCTGAACGCCATGAGCTCCCGTCGTGAACCGTTCGCGCAAGGTTTCGAGATTGCGAAGCTCCCCTTTGCGCTGAATCACGCCTTTCATGTTCGGATCGACATTCAACACGTACTGCTCACCGACTCGCATGACGAGCGGGTGCTTCTTCGAGGTGAGCACCGGGGGAATCCCGAAATTGCTCCTCTTCGAATCCCCTAAAACGATCGACTTCTGGCGGACGAAATGTTCCACATCAAGAATCACTTCATTCCAGGACATCACGATTTCGAGAGCCTGTTTGCTGGTTGGCCGGAAATCGAAAATCTCCTCGATCTCGCGTTCATCTTCGAGAAGGAGAGGCGCGAAATCCTCGGTTTCGCTCAAAAATAGTTTTCGCCCGTCAGACTCCCGGAAGCGCTCCTTGGGATGAACCTGTTTGACGCTCTCTTTTTTAAAGTCCAAGGTGTACTGGCCGATGGTGACCTTATCGCCGTCTTTCAATACCTGGGTCACGATGCGTTTACCGTTGACGAAAACTCCGGTTTCGCTCGCCAGATCATAAAGAACCGCCTCGGCCCCGTTCTCCAAGACCGCGTGAATCGGAGCAATCCCGTCACCGGTCAGGCGGACATCGGCTGAAACAACCGAGCCGATGACGATCCGGTCCTTATCGAAACGAAAGTTTCTTTCGCTCCCGAGATTGAAGGCCACCGTATTTCGTTCACGTTTCGTTTCCGTTACGGGTCCCGTAGTGCTGGTACTCTGAGCCGTTTTCTCTGAATTCATGCCCTGCTCCTTATACTCGCATCAGTCTTCACTTGCTCAACACCGCGTCCCTGAGCATCTCGCGATGGAAATTCTTCCGCCGCTTGACGAGAGAGTCGAATTTTTCCTCGGTACGCCTCTGAAAATAGAATTCCCCGGGATTGCGTACTTCACCTTCAATCTGAGTGCCCTCGAAATCGAGGTCCGTTCTTTTCGGATAAACCACCCGCGGTGCCTTTGTATCGCCGGTATCGGCGTCCGCCTTTGATTCAGCGGCGGAGGCCGAAGTCGACCACGCGATGCCGGCCACGAACGCCAGACCGCTCAACGCGACGAACAGCATCGCCATGAATGCGGCACGATAAGCGAGCACTACTTTCCACTTTTCCATAAAGTGCAAATCCCCTTCAGGTATTCCGCTGACGTCTTTTCAAAACCGAAAAGCCCGGTCTCAAGATCTTCCAATCGATCCAGGCAATCCCCTGCTTTCTCGGCGCCCCTGACTGAAAACCGGGCTGCTTCATGATAACGACCCGCGAACCGCGAATCCCCGGCTCCGAGTTCGGATGCTTTCTTGAAAGCGGCTTCGGCGCCCGGCAGATCGCCCGAACCTTGGAGGGCGATCGCAATGCCGTCCTGGACGTCGCTCGAGTTTTCCTTGATGACGATCTGGTCCCAGAGCGGCCTCGCCTTGGCATAAAGACGGTAATAGTTCAGCAGCAAAGCGCGATTGATTTTCGCGGCCAGAAAAAACGAGTCCTCTTTCAAGGCCGTTTGCAGAAGCTGCTGAGCTTCCGCCGCGCGAAGCCAGTCCTCCTGACCCTCGCCTCCCAGATCGACGACTGCACGGTTGTTCAGGGCCGCGGGATACTTCGCTTTAAGCCCGAGGGCACGGTCATAAGTGATCTTCGCCAGAAGCGGCTTACCCTCGCCCCAGAGCAGATTGCCGTAATCGATCCAGGACGCCGGATCCTGCGGATTCTTCAGGAGTCGCTCCCGGATATTCTGCAGCGCGGTCGCACTGCCGTCCTTGCCTCCATCAGGACTGATTCCGGCGAGCCTGAACCGCCCCCGGGATCCCTGTGCCCTGCCCAAATTCGGGACACGCGCGTCAGCCAATCGGTCGGCAATCTCGGGAACCGCCGGGCTCAACAATTCAGCCGAAAGCGCCTTCGTGTAAGCATCATTCCAGGTCGCGACGGCCTTCTTGCGAAGAGGCGCACTGATCGCCTCGACGTTCTTCCTGAAACGCGCGAGAGCTTCGGGATTCGCGTCGGCCGGAGCGGGAATCCGCTCGAGTTCGTCCGCGAATTTCATCACCCAGGTCGCAAGCCGGCCCAGCGCCGCCACGCCCCAGGGCCCCCCCGCGTCCATGGCCGAAACATAGGCCCGGCTGAGCGGCTCCAGGAATTCGAGCCGTTGGGTCATCGCGTTTTTGAGCTGGGCTTCAGGAAGCCGGAGCGGCTGAAATTTCGCGTTTCTCTCCAGCATTTCCGCCAGCCTGAACCGGGCATAAGCCACGAAAGGAGAAAGCCCGTCGGATTTGTGCTTATCGCCCTGATTCGAAACCTTTCGAAAACTCTGCTTCGCTTGTTCAAAATCCCGATTGCGCGCGTAAAGATCCCCGAGCCTGGCCCCGCAGACCGCCTCGAATTCAACCGGCCCCGTCATGCAGTACTGATAACTCTTCGATGCCTCGCTGTCCCGCCGGGCGGAATCGTAAGACATGGCGAGAGCGAGCGCGATCTTCCAGCGATTCGCGGCTTTGGGGTAAAGTTCGAGGTAACCCGACCAACACTGCTGTGCTTTGGCGACTTCCCCGGACCCTTCGTAAAGCCGGGCCGCGGTCTCAAGAGAATCGGCGTCGTTACCGTCGCGGCCGAGTTTTTCGAAAAGCCGCGCCGAGTGCTCGAAGCGCCCGTCAATCAGAAACTTCGTCGCCGTCAGACGAACCGCATCCGCGGCGCGGGAGCTTTTCGGAAAGCGCTTCAACCACGTCACGATAACGCGATCAGCGGATTCCCAATCCAGGGCTTTGACGTAACTGGCCAGCGCGTTTTCATAGGCCTTTTCAGCGAACTCCCGCTGGGTCGATTCCGCCGCCATGGTTTCGTAGCCTTTCGCCGCGATGGCGAAATTTTGATCCTGCTCCTCTCGAGCGATCGTGCCGAGCTTCAAGCGCGTTTCGTGTTCACTCAAGAGGGCTTTCAGCTTGCCGCCGCCGATTTCCTGATCGGCGGCCATCAAAACGGCGTTCTTGCGCAATTCCTGGGTGGCGTCCGCGAGGTCCTCGATCGCGCCGCTCGCGGCTTCCTGCGCGGCGGGAGGCGCGTTCACGGGCGGAACCTGATCGGCAAGGATCTGAACCCAGAGCCGCGCCGCGGTCAGAGACTGGGGCGTCTTCTCCGAACGGGCGATAATCCTCTTGATCCTCTTAATCGCGTCTTTTTGAGTGTTCTTGTAGCCGGCATGGACCTGCGCGGCCTTTAAAGCCGCATCACGAGCTTCATTGGTCCCGGCCAAGGCCTCCTCGAGGCGGTCGGCCGCTTCGACAAATTCC